>OZ243107.1:980000-1306666 GCA_965212245.1 Owenweeksia sp.
TTACAGGTTCATTTACCAGATCCCTGGCTTTGAACACTCCGGTGGTTATGGCACTTAAATCGTTTACTTCCTCCTGAGAAGCTCCAACCAGGTTTATTTCGGCAAGGGGGTGTTGGCGCTCTTTTTTATCACTGAAATACTTCAGAAACTGATAACTGCTTAACACCAGGCCTTCAGCGAGAGCCAGTGGGTTAATTTTGCCGGAGAGGCTTTCAATAGTAAGGCTCTTAACCTTATCATCCTTAAGGCTTTTGAAAACCTTATTCCCCGCCAGACGCAATTGCTCTTCTTTCTCATAGGGCTTGCGGGAAGAATCCGGACAGTAAACTACTACCAAATGATTGGTATACCGGTTTATACGAGCTAAGGAGCACTTATCTCCTTTATTTATCTTATGTATATATTTTTGCTCCTGATCTGTAAGGGATAAGCCCTTTAAGTCATCATTCTGAGAATATAAATAAACAGTGTACTCAGCCTTGCGGGAAGACTTTACTGTGGTAAACTTCATCGGTGTTTATTTGTTAAATTTGAGAACAAAAGTATTATTATTTAAAGCAACCAATTAATTGAAGGTGCATCCAATAAAATATGAATCGCGTATTTGAGTTATAAAACGGCATACCACTCAAACGTTTGATTGCCCTGATCCTATTGAATGAAGAAACTTTTACTACTTCTGATCTTTTTCACAGCGTTTCCTTTGCACGAAGCTCTTGCCACCCATAACCGCGCGGGTGAAATCACCTATGAATGGCTGGGAGGAACGCGTTACAGAGCCACTATTACCACCTATACCAAACGTTCCGTAACTGCTGATCGTTGCGAATTGGAATTATTCTGGGGTGATGGATCCAGTTCTGTCTTACCCAGGGTGAACGGACCTACGGGAGGCTGTGGAGATAATGGTATGGGTGTTCCCCTTGGCAACGATATCCAGGTTAATAAATACGTAGGTGAGCATGTGTACTCCACCGCCTCGGGTTCCAAAGGTTATATTCTTCATTTTGAAGATCCTAACCGAAATGCCGGCATAAATAATATTGTTCAATCCATCAATGTGCCTTTCTATGTAGAAACTGAATTGTTTATTGCACCCAGCCTTGGCGGAAACAGCTCACCTATCCTGCTTAACCCACCTGTGGATGATGGCTGTACCAACCAAATATTTGAACATAACCCCGGGGCTTTTGATAAAGACCGTGACAGCCTTTCCTACAGTCTTGTTCTTTGCCGCACTACTGACGGACGGGAAATCACTACCACATATGACCCTCAATATGTAATGGATAGCCTGGAAATAGATCCGGTTACAGGGGATATGATATGGGATTTACCCAGAAACGTGGGGCAGTATAATTTTGCGATCCGTATTGATGAATACCGGAGAGCCGGTGACGGAACTTATTTCCGCATTGGGTTTGTTACTCGCGATTTGCAGGTTGATATTTTAAGCTGTGGAAACCGCCCCCCCGTGGTTCGCCCGGTAGGGCCCTTTTGTGTAGAGGCGGGTCAAACTCTTGACTTTAATGTTACCGCCACTGATCCGGACCTTGACGACCTTTACCTGACAGCTTTTGGAGGCCCCTTTAATGTTGCCCCTAACCCTGCAACTTTTACGGGTAACCTTACTCCTCCGCCTGATGCAACCCCACTTCCCTCTCCCAGAACCGAAGCTTTTAGCTGGAGTACTACCTGCGATCAGGTAAGTAAGCAACCTTATTATGTAACGTTTCAGGCTAAAGACAGTCCTCAAGACAGGAATATACCCCTTGTTGATATCTACACCACTGAAATTCTGGTGGTAGCGCCTGCTCCCCGCAATCCCCAAGCTGTTTCTCAGAATAACTTTATTGATCTTAACTGGGATGAAAGTATTTGTAAAGACGCCATCGGTTACCGGCTATACAGGCGTGAAGACAGCTATGGTTTTATCCCCGCTGAATGCGAAACAGGTGTGCCGGAGTATACGGGTTATAAACTCATTGCCGATATAGAAGGACTTTCCAATATCACGTATCAGGATTCCATAGACCTTAAGCGGGGTGTACGTTATTGCTATATGGTTATTTCTTACTTTGAAGATGGTGCGGAGAGCTATGCTTCCGAAGAGTTTTGTACAGCCTTACCTCTTTCATTACCCTTAATGACTAATGCCGATGTTCTGAACACGGATCCTTCCACTGGTAAAATTGATGTGAAGTGGACCCCCCCTCCCGTTTTAGATTCGGTTAACTTTCCTCCGCCCTATGCTTATGTTCTGTATCGGGCTACCGGGCTTGAAGGCCAGGACTTTCAGGAGTTAGGTGTTTTTAACGGTTTATTGGATACTGCTTTTACAGATTCACTGCTAAATACCCGCGACACCTCCTATCGCTACAGCATTGATTTTTTATCTGGCCCTGGCACAGATACCGTGGGCCGCGCTGATCCGGGAAGCTCTGTATATTTAGAACCAATTCCTTTTGACGAAGGTGTTCTGTTGAATTTCACCCACAATACGCCTTGGTTCAACTTTCTATATGAAGTATACCGGGAAGACATCCCCGGAAGTGGCAACTTCCTCTTCCTGGATTCTGCATTCAGTGACAGTTATCGTGATACAGGATTGATAAACGGTGATACATATTGTTATAAAGTTCTGGCCTATGGGCGTTACACCGCCTCGGATTTGCTGCCTATGCCGTTGCTTAATTTTTCTCAGGAGATATGCGCCATGCCTCAGGACACCAATGCTCCGTGTGCCCCGCAGTTAATATCCAATTACAGCTGTGAAAAAGATTCGCTTCTGCTTCAATGGCGCAATCCCGCCCGTCCGGATTGTATAAATGACATTATAGAATACCGTATTTATTACCGGCTCAATCCTGAGGATAATTTTCCTGAAGAACCTTTTCAAACACTTTCACCTTCGGACACCTCTTTCCTTATCAGACGCTCCAATGATGGTCCTCCCATATCAGGGTGCTACGCTATAACCGCTGTTGATGATGCGGATCAGGATTCAGGGGGAGTGGCCAATGAAAGTCTTTTTAGCGAAATTATTTGTGCAGAATCCTGCCCGCTGATCGAGTTCCCTAATGTGTTTACACCGAATGGTGATGGTCTTAATGATTTCTTTTCAGCTATCTCTTTTAAGGACATTCGTGAATTGAGAATATCTATCTACAACCGCTGGGGTACTCAAGTATACCAAACTAATAATGCCCAGGAATTCCTCACCTCTGGCTGGAATGGGAATGATAGCAATACCGGAGTAGCCTGTGCTGATGGCGTATACTATTATATATGCAGGTATACCCCGGTAAGCATTGACGAAACCAGAGAATTGGAAGCCACTGGCTTTGTACATTTGTTCCGCAATAACAACTAAGCTTTATGTTTACAGGCATCATCGAAACGATGGGTCAGGTGGAACACATTGAACACGAAGGGAGCAATGTCCACTTTACCTTTTCCTCATCCATTTCTCAGGAATTACAAATTGATCAAAGTATAGCCCACAATGGAGCCTGTCTTACCGTGGTTTCAATGGAAAACAACCGTTATACGGTGACCGCCATTGATGAAACGCTGCAAAAAACAAATTTAGGTGACCTTAAAAAAGGCCATTTCGTAAATCTGGAAAGGTGCACACAAGTTGGCGGAAGGCTGGACGGACACATCGTTCAGGGACATGTGGATCAAACCGGTGAATGTATTAAGACAGAAGATCTGAATGGTAGCTGGAAATATCATTTCCGATACGCTCCGGATACCAACCACATTACTGTTGAAAAGGGTTCCATCTGTATTAACGGAGTTAGTTTAACAGTGGTGGATAGTAATGATGACACTTTTTCAGTGGCTATTATACCCTATACGAAAGAGCACACCACCTTCCAATTTCTGAAAGCCGGGGATCGTGTAAACCTGGAATTTGATATTATCGGGAAATATGTATCCCGTATTATGGGGTTACAGTTTAAGAATCAATAAACCTTCGCAGACTTTTATGATCAAGGCCGGTTATTTCCAGGAGTTCCTGTCGCGAAGCATGCTCAACGAAACTGTCCGGTAAAGCTCTGCATTTCAACCGCGAAGAATTACCCCAGGCATTTTTCAATCCGTTAATGGTTTCTCCGGCTGCTCCGGCTGCACTGTTTTCCTCCACAACAATAACCTCTTCAAAGTCTATAAATATCTCTTTTATCTTTTGACTATCAATAGGCTTTAAGTAGAGTAAATCATAATGCGCATAAGATGTAGACTCCAAAGCTTTCATTACCTCAAGACCAATAGCACCAAATGAAATAACGGCCTTTTCTTTGCCTGCTTTAAGTTTTCTTAATTGCCCAATGGGTATAGGTGGTAGTGGGGGTTTTTCTTCAAAACTTCCCCCCTTAGGAAAACGAATAACAAAAGGACTATTGCTTACCAAAGCGGTGTGCATTGTGCCTTTCAGGGAAATGCCATCCATGGGGGCTGCAATGATAAGGTTGGGGATCGTATTCAGGAAGCCAGGGTCAAAACTCCCATGATGAGTAGGTCCGTCTTCTCCTACCAGTCCGGCCCGGTCCAGACAAAAAACTACTGGCAGATTTTGCAAAGCCACATCATGAATAATCTGATCATAAGCCCTTTGCGAAAAGGTAGAATATAGGTGACAAAATGGTTTTAACCCATTGGCCGACATTGCTGCCGAAAAGGTTACAGCATGTTGCTCAGCAATACCCACGTCAAAAGTGCGATCAGGAAATTCTCTTTGAAAAAGATCCAATCCGCTTCCGGACAGCATTGCAGGAGTAACCGCCACCACCCGCTCATCACTGCGTGCAAGCTCTATAAGTGTTTCTGCAAATATGTCCTGAAAAGAGTTTTGTGCATTCTTTATAACTGGGCTTGATTGGGGACTCCAGCCTTTCCCTTTTTGAGTGTCTACCTTTATCATTTTGGGACGGGGGTTTCCTCGGACTTCTGAAAAGGTGTTGATGAGACTTTCTACATTGTGTCCATCAATTCCGCAATAGTAATCTATTTGAAAAGCCTTACATAAAGCCTCATAATTCCCATAATGCGCTAAGGCACCCACGTTAGAGTCAATTGAAGACTCGTTATCATTGAGCACCACCGTTACGTTCAATTGCCTCTCTCCCAGGTAATTCAATGCTTCAAAGCTTTCTCCACCGGTTAATGCGCCATCTCCTAACACTGCGATATACTGACGTTCCCTTTTCAGTAGCCGATCAGCCTCAGCAAAACCCACTGCGGCCGATATGGATGTGGAAGAATGGCCGGCTCCAAAGGGATCGTACTCACTCTCCGATCTTTTGGTAAACCCGGAAAGGCCACCCTTTTTACGGTTAGATGCAAAAACCTCTTTTCTGCCGGTAAGCAACTTATGTACATAAGCCTGATGGCCTACATCCCAAATCAGCACATCTTCCGGAGTATTATACGAGTAATGCAGTGCAATAGTAAGTTCTACCACACCCAGGCTGGATTGGATATGCCCGGCTTTGGTTTTCGTGGTTTTAAGCATAAAGCTGCGTAATTCTTCCGCCAGCCCTGGAAGCTCAAAGGGTTCCAACCTTCTGATATCCTCCGGTTTATGAACACTATCGAGTATAGTTGACATACGGCAAAGGTATTATATGCAACCCTATTAAAAGGCGAGGCCCCGAACATTTGTCCGGGGCCTCTGGTCAACCAATTAACCAAACCTTAACCTAATTAACCTGCTAAAATTTAGAAAAGAGCTTTCTACTCTTTCTAGTTAATCGTTCGATTATTAGATACATAACCGGTACAACGATCAACGTTAAGAAGGTAGCAAACACCAGGCCAAAAATTACGGTCCAGGCCATCGGGCTCCAAAAAACAGCATTGTCTCCTCCAAAATAAATGTTGGGATCATAACTGGATAATAATCCGAAGAAGTCTATGTTCAAACCAACTGCCAGAGGTAATAACCCAAGCACTGTGGTTATAGCGGTAAGCAATACAGGACGCAAGCGTACTTTACCTCCCAATTCCACTGCCGCGCGTAAGTCATCATCTTCCAGTTCATCGCCCTCAGCCAGTCCACGCTTTTCACGCAGGCGCTTACGGCTCAATTCAATAAAATCAATGAGTACAATTCCATTATTCACCACAATACCTGCCAAAGAGACAATTCCGATACCTGTCATAATTACTACAAAGTCCATCCTGAAAATACCCAGTCCCAGGAACACCCCAATGGTACTGAAGATTACTGTCATGATAATAATGAAAGGCTTTGTACCTGAGTTAAATTGTGATACCAGTATTATGGCAATTAATGCCACTGCTATTAGCATAGCTGTACTAAGAAATGCAAATGACTCCGCCTGCTCCTCTTGTTCTCCCGTAAAGCTAAGATCGTAGCCTTTAGGCAGGTCATAACCCTTTAATTCATCCTTGATCTTATTATTGATCTCTGTAGGGTTAAAACCTTCTATTACGTTGGAAGAGATCGTAATCAAACGTTCCGAATCCAATCGCTTAATGGAATTAAAGGAGTTGTCAAACTCATAATCTGCTACGGCAGAAATAGGTACCTGAACAATTTTACCTGACGCTTGCGAACGGAAAGTCACCAACTGGTTCATAAGACTCGATACGTTGTAACGGTACTCTTCCTTTAAGCGGATCTCAATCGGGTATTCATCTTCGCCTTCTTTATACTTACTGGCTTCCCTTCCATACAATGCGGTACGTAAAACCAAAGCTACTTGCTGGGTAGACACTCCCAGCCTCCTGGCCCGTTCCCGGTCAATCGAGATCAGCATTTCAGGTTTGTTGGTCTCAAGGTCTATTTTCAAACCTTCAATACCGGCAATCCGTGTTTTGTCAATAGTATTTTTTACATCATTGGCAATGGCAATCAGTTGATCGAATTCATCCCCTGTGATCTCTATATTAATAGGTTTACCTACCGGAGGACCGTTTTGTTCTTTTTCTACGTTAATGGTAACACCCGGTATATAGCCCAATAAACCATTGGTTACTTTTTTCTGAACCTCTGTTGTTTGAACACCCTCACGAAGCTCATACTTAACAAAAGCAATAGTGATACGCGCTTTATTAGGGGTTTTCTGGCCTCCGCCACCACCCATTTCATTCTGACTGGCTGTTTCTGCTCCCACGTTAGTTACTACTGACTCTACAACATTATCGTAAGGCTCCAGTATATCTGCCAGTTTATCTTCTACCAAAAGCGTAATACTATCCGTGGCTTTAACATCTGTTCCCAAAGGAACTTCCACAAATACATTAATATAATTGGGTTCGTTTACCGGGAAGAAAACCACTTTAGGTCCGCTGCCAAAGTAAAACACCATGGACAGGATCATCATCAGAAAAGTGCCCAACAGTATCAAAACCGGCTTGGCACCACTAAGGGACCACTTCAGGATACGCGAGTAAGCATTTTCCATACGAACCAAAAACCCGGTTTGAAAACGGGCAGAAAGAGGCTCCAGCACATAGGTGAATAAAATGATCAGCCCGGCTATGATCAGCATGAAATTTCCAAAAGCGAAGCTGGCACTTAAAATGGCCAAAATACCTATGCCTCCAAAAATTGCGGCTGAGATGAGCGCCCGTTTGTGATTGGTTTTTTTCTGAAGATCCTGCTTTTTAAGAAAGGTGGCCGTAATAACCGGGTTAATAACCAGGGCCACAAATAAAGATGAACCCAAAACAATGATCAGTGTTTTAGGCAAAAAGCCCATAAACTCACCAATAATACTGTCCCAGAAAATAAGAGGGAAGAAAGCCGCTAGGGTGGTTGCTGTACTGCTGATAATGGGTACCGCAATTTCTCCCACCCCTTGTTTGGCCGCTTCAAATTTTGAAAGGCCTTCTTCGTCATACAAGCGGTAAATATTTTCAATGGTAACAATTGCATTATCCACCAGCATACCCAGGGCCAGGATCAATGAGAACAGCACCATAAAGTTAAGAGTAATACCCATCGCGCTCAATATGAGGAAGCAGATGAACATGGAGAAGGGGATGGAGAGTCCTACAAAAATGGCATTGCGTAAACCCAGGAAGAACAACAACACCAGTACAACCAGAATAACTCCACTTACAATGGAGTTTTCCAGGTTACTGATCTGGTCACGGGTTTGTACAGACTGATCGTTGGTTAACGTAACCTTCAGTCCTTCCGGCAGGTAATCCTTTTTAGCCTCCTGCAGTATTTCACGGATTTTATCCGTGGCATTCAGCAGGTTTTCACCGCTCTTCTTAATCACGTTCAGTGATACCACCGGTTCTCCGTCCAAACGAGCCAGGCTTTCCAGTTCTTTATACGTAAAAGCCACTTCGGCCACATCCTTGAGGTACACAATATTGTTATTCTCGTGCTTTACAATGATGTTACGGATCTGATCAATATTCTCAAATTCCGCATCGGTGCGTATACTTCTGCGTGTGTTTCCCAATAGAATATCACCTGCACCGATATTTACATTCTCGCTGGCAATAGCATTTTCAATATCTGAAAAGCTGATCTGATTGGCTTTAAGCCGGGGCAGATCTACGTTAACCTGAACCTCCTTCTCCTTATCACCCGTAATGGTGGCTTCGGAAATTTCCGAAAGCTCTTCAATTTCATCCTGCAGATCTTCGGCATAATCCACCAGGTCATCAATGGCAAAATCCCCGGAGAGGTTGATGTTCAAAACCGGAATACGTGAGAGGTCTATATCCAGCACAACCGGATCCTGATCCAGGTCGGTAGGCAATTCACTCTTGGCCCGGTCTACCGCATCCTTTACATCCTGAAGCGCCTTTTCCGTATCCACATCAATGTTAAATTCCACATTAATAATAGATACATCCTGTACAGACTCTGAATTCAGTTTTTTGATACCATCTACACTTTTGATCTCCTTTTCCAGTGGACGGGTGATCAGATTCTCGATATCTGTCGGGGTGTTACCGGCATAGGGCGTTTGCACATAGATCAGCGGAAATACAATTTCCGGGAATGATTCCTTGGGCATGGTCCGGTAGGAGTACAAGCCGAACAGGATGAGCAAAGCCGAGAGTATGAATACACTGATCCCGTTGTTAAGGGAAAGGGTACTCAGCTTAAATTCTCTGTTGGTTTTATTGGCCATGATCTTTATTAAAAGTTTTTAGCTGCTTATTGAATGGTGATTTTCTCACCCTCGTTAATTTGGTCATAACCTACCGTTATTACGCGGTCGCCACCTTTAAGGCCCTCTTTGATCTCGGTTTTATCGCCAAAAGATTTACCTCTTTTGATGTAGTGTTTTGCGGCCACCATTTCACCGCCTTTCTCCGTAGCTACCAGTACAAAGTCTCCCTTAAGGTCTTTCTTTATGCACTGTGAAGGAACCACAAGGGCTTTTTCATTTTTATAATCACGGATCATCAGGTTAGCCAGCACATTGGGTTTTATACGGCCATCTTTATTTTTCAGATTGATCTTGATCTTAAAGCTGCGGTTATCAGGATTAATTACCTGACTCACAAAAATTACCGGAGACATGCGGGTAATTCCCAAAGCTGGTATTTCCACTTTTACGCTATCGCCTTTTCGCACCGCTGGCAGATACTCTTCAGAAAGTTCGGCTTCAATTTCCACTCTTTCCAGATCCACTACCCGTACGATGGGAGTGCCCATGCTCACAAACTCGCCTTGTTTTACGGAAATATTATCTACAGTACCATTAATAGGTGCCTTAATGACGGTATTATCGTATTGATTCTGAATTTGTGCGTAACGGCTTTTGGCCGTTTGATAATTGTTTTTAGCCTGTAGGTATTCGATCTCTGAACCGATATTCTGATTCCAAAGATTTTCGCGTTTACGATAAGTGGTTTCAGCCAACTCAAAAGAAGATCTGGCTTCCTGCAATTGATTTGCCACTACATCATTTTCAATGCGCACCAGTATTGCACCGGCACCTACTCTTTGTCCTTCATTGGCCGGTATAGCTTCTACACGACCCGAAGTTTCAGCACTGATCATGATATTTTCTTTAGAAGTAACTGTACCGGTGAGCTTTACAAAATGTTCGAAGCTTTTCGGCTGGATCTCATGAACCTCAACCGCTGTATGCCGATCTACTCTGGATGTATCCAAAGCTGCTATTTCTTCTTCCAGTGTATTGATCTCCGCTTTCAGGTTGCCCAGCGCCTGTTGCTTTTCCTTCAGCTCCTGTTGTTTGGCTTCCAGGCTTCCTTCCCCGGCCTGAGGCTGGCAAGCTCCCAGTACCAATAAAGATGCTACGATTATGATTTGTTTTTTCATGTTTCTAAGGATGTAAACTTTGTTATTTACCGATCGCCAGGATCAGCTCTTCTTTGGCGTTTAAAAGGTTTTGTAATGCACTCAGGTAATTCTGTTGTGCTTCCAGGTATTGGTTTTCGGCCTGAGTAAGGTCTAAGCTGGAGGTAATCCCTTCTGAATATTTAATACGGGTTTTATTACGGATCTTTTTACTCAGGTCCACGTTGCGTTTCTGAGTGTTGAAATTATCATAAGCGTACTCATAGTTGGATTTTGCCTGGTCATACTGCAACTGCAATTGGTTTTTAGTAAGTTCCTGAGCTACCTGTGCTCTTTCCAGGTCCAGTTTGGCCTTTTGAACGGTAGCCGGTCTGCGCAAACCCTGCAGGATATTCCATTGTAAACTGAAGCCAACGGCAGTGTTGGGTATCCAGTACTCATCCGTACTCCAAACCCTGTCAAGGTCATCCTGAAAGTTAGATTGCCCGTGGCGCAGAAAACCTGAAAGCGTGGGCAGGTATTTCATTTTTTCGTTCTTAACGGATAGTTGCGCTCCTTCCGCCTGCACTTCCACATAACGGTAATTGATATTATTTTCCAGCGAAAAAGCATTGTTCAACAGCAGATCTTCCACCTGTAACACTTCCGAAAGCCCACTGCTAAGTGTAATTTCTGCATTTACCTGACGCCCCAGGTTAAAATTCAGCATCATTATCGCTAAAGCTTTCTGACGTTCAGCCCGATTGAGATTATTGGTAAGATTAGATACCAGTAACTCCAGTTGGTCCACATCCTGCTCCTCCACAAAACCATTGTCATACAGCGCCTTGGTCTCCTTGAAATTCTTTTCAAGGCTTGCTACGTTTTCACGGATAATACCCACCGTTTCCTCCGAAACAAGCACACCGTAATAGGATTGAGCCACGTCTTTCTTAATCTCCAATTCAGAAATTTCCCGATCCAGGCGAGCACCATCTTTGTATACCCGGGTAGCCTGCAAAGCCACAAAGTAAGAGCCATCCAGTAATAGCTGATTTACATTTAAACTGGCTGCATTCTGATATTGCGTTCCAAAAGTAACAAACTCAATAGAGCCTTCCGGCCCCCCAAAAAACTCAGCCGGCACGGGTTGCGCTGCCAACTGTGCATTATAGGTAAAGTCAAAACCAGCCGTAACCTGAGGCAAACCTTGTGCTGCCGTTTCTTTTATAGTTTGACGGGCTTTCTCAAACTCAAGCTGCTTGTCTTTAACGGAGTACGCATTTTCCAAAGCATACTGTTGAGCTTCCTCTAAAGTAAAAGAGCTCCGCTCTTGCTGGGCCATTCCATGGTACATACATAGCGCTGCCGCCAGGCTTAGTAATGGTTTCATCGGCATTTTATTCGTTTTCAGATTTTAACTTTTGCTCCAGGTACTTTAAGCCTTTATCAGAAGCAATACCCCTGATATGGTATAGGAGTGCCTGACGCATAATTGGTTTCATATCATATTTGGTAATCAGTTCTTCCTCTTCATCCGGAAGCGTTTCTACCTTACTGCAGTACAAATGAGTAACAATATCCGGTTCCAGATCTTTACGGTACAGGCCATCTCTGATTCCATTCTCAATATTTTCGGTAATCATTTTAGTAATAAGCTTTTTGCGACCGTGAAAAACTTCATTATACGTTTTCGGGTAATATTTCTGCAATTGAAAGCGTACACCCGGGTTATGATTTTCCATGATCTCTCTAACCACACGGTCAATCTCAAAAAGCTCATCAATAGCATTTTTTGCGCTTTGATGAATTTCCTCCATCCGGCTTTTAATGGTATCATGAATAAGCGTTACACACTTGTGCACCAAATCTGCCTTGTTATCAAAATAGCGATAAATCGTTTTTTTGGAAATGCCCATCTCCCGTGCTACATCATCCATCGTAATACTGCGAATACCGTATCGCATAAAGAGATCCAGCGTTCGTAATATGATTTCCTGCTCCTGTGTTTCCATAATTCGGCTGCAAATGTAGAAACATATTTCATGTTGGAAACTTTTTGCGTGTAAAAAGTTTCCAAAGTTTATTTTTTTATCTGAGAGGGAATTTCAGACTTAGTATTTTTTAGCAACCTTTGCAGCCTTAATTTGCGATAACACATGATGGATCATCAGACTATATCTGAAGTATTGGCTAAAAAAGCCATCGGTTCTACCGTACTATTAAAAGGCTGGGTGCGTACATTCCGCAGCAATCGTTTTATTGCCCTTAATGATGGGAGTACGCTGAAAACACTGCAGGTAGTTGTAGATTTTGAAAAAATGGATAAGGATGTGTTGGAGAAGGTCAGCACCGGAGCCTGCATTGAGGTTAAGGGAGACCTGGTAAAATCTATGGGTAAAGGCCAGGATATGGAAGTACACGCCTCTGATATACGTGTGCTCGGTGAGTGCGATCCTAATGAATATCCCCTGCAACCTAAAAAGCACTCTATGGAGTTCTTGCGGGAAATTGCGCACTTGCGCCCCCGCACCAATACTTTTAGCGCTATACTCCGTATTCGTCATACCCTTGCTTTTGCCATTCACCAGTATTTTAATGAGCGTGGTTTTTTCTGGATGCACACGCCTATTATAACCGGCTCTGATGCCGAAGGGGCTGGCGAAATGTTTAATGTATCCGTTTTGGACAAAAAAAATATTCCGCTTACTGAAGAAGGCGAAATAGATTATAAAAAGGATTTTTTTGGCAAAGAGGCTAACCTTACCGTTTCCGGTCAATTGGAAGCTGAGTTAGGCGCCACCGCCTTGGGCAAAGTATATACTTTCGGACCTACCTTTAGAGCTGAGAACAGCAATACTACCCGCCATCTGGCTGAGTTTTGGATGATTGAGCCGGAAGTGGCTTTTGCCGACCTGGATGACAATATGGATCTGGCTGAGGATTTTCTGAAGAAGGTAATCCAATATGTCTTGCAGAACTGTGAGGACGACTTACAGTTTCTGGCAGAGCGTCAATTCAATGAGGAAAAATCCAAACCACAGACCGAACGCAGCGAAATGGGCCTTTTGGAAAAACTACAGTTTGTGGCAGACAATAATTTCCGAAGAGTAAGCTATACGGAGGCTATTGATATATTGAAAAACTCCAAACCCAATAAGAAGAAGAAGTTCAAGTATCTTATAGACGAGTGGGGTGCTGACTTGCAGTCAGAACATGAAAAATTCCTGGTGAAGCACTTTGGTGCACCGGTCATCCTGTTTGATTACCCTGCCACTATAAAGGCTTTTTATATGCGCCTTAATGAAGATCAAAAAACGGTTCGTGCTATGGATATTCTCTTTCCGGGTATTGGTGAAATTGTGGGTGGCTCACAGCGGGAAGAACGCTATGACATACTGAAGGAGAAAATAGCCGAATTTGGCATTGAGGAAGAGAGCCTGTGGTGGTACCTGGAAACCCGTAAGTTCGGCACCTGTGTACATAGTGGTTTTGGACTTGGCTTTGAACGTTTGGTACTTTTTGTAACCGGAATGACTAATATCCGCGATGTGATACCTTTCCCCAGAACTCCGGGAAGCGCTGAATTTTAACATAACCTGAACATTTTATCCGGGATTTTTGTCCTATTCTTATTAAATTCGGCAAAATTTTTGATAGGCAGGGGTAATTCTGATGTTTTTTCCCTAATTTCCTTTCAATTAACCCAAGCAAGAAATCAGGTATGCTGAAGCAGCAGCTCAGTCAAAAACTCTTACAAAAACTTTCGCCCCAGCAAATCCAGCTGATGAAACTGATTCAGTTGCCTACCCAGGCACTGGAACAAAAGATAAAGGAGGAGCTGGAGGAAAACCCTGCGTTGGAAGAAGGCCTGGATGAAGAGGAACGTTACGAAGAGGATTCCGACACCTATGAGGACGATGACAATCAAAGTATAGAAGCCGAGGATATTAATGTAGATGAGTACCTGAGTGATGACGAGGTGCCGGATTACCGCCTGAAAGCCAATAATTATTCTAAAGATGATGAAGATGCCAGTGTACCGATAACCGGTGGTATCAGTTTTACGGAGGTGCTGATGGATCAGATCAGTATGCGGAAATTAAGTGAGGAAGATCGCCAGATTGCAGAATACCTGATCGGTAATATTGACGATGATGGCTATATCCGCAGAGATCTTAGTGCCATTGTAGACGACCTTGCTTTTACCCAAAATATATTTGTAGAAGAAGAAAAGCTGGAGACAGTTCTGAAAATGATCCAGGAACTGGACCCTCCGGGTGTTGGGGCGCGCAGCCTGCGCGAGTGCTTACTCATTCAATTAAAACGCAGGGATAATTCTGCTGCCATTCGCCTGGCATACGAAATACTGAATAATTACTTTGATGAGTTTATTAAAAAGCATTACCGGAAGCTGATTGAAAAACTGGAGATTGATGAGGGTTACCTCAAAGATGCTATAAATGTGATCAGCCATCTCAATCCTAAGCCGGGTAACTCTTCCAGTTCCAGTCAACGATCTGTTCAGGCCGTTACACCGGATTTTACGATAAACATCGAGGACGGTGAATTGGAGCTCACCCTGAATTCGCGTAATGCTCCGGAATTGAATGTAAGCCGTGAGTATAAAGACATGCTGGAAACTTATAAAAGCTCACAGGAAAAGAATAAAGCCCAAAAAGACGCAGTAATGTTTGTAAAGCAAAAGCTTGACAGCGCCAAGTGGTTTATTGATGCCATCCGTCAGCGGCAGCAGACTTTACTGATTACTATGTCATCCATTATGAACTTCCAAAAAGAATATTTCTTAAGCGGAGACCAACGGAAATTACGCCCCATGATATTGAAAGATATTGCGGAAGAAATAGGTATGGATATTTCCACCGTATCTCGGGTAGCCAGTAATAAGTATGTACAAACCCCCTACGGCACATTCCTCATCAAAGAATTCTTCTCTGAATCCATGACCAATGATGCAGGTGAAGAGGTTTCTACCAAAGAGATTAAAAAGATACTGGAAGATTCTATCTCTGAAGAAAATAAACGCAAGCCCCTTACGGATGAGAAGCTGGCCAAGTTGCTCAAGGAAAAAGGGTACCCTATAGCGCGGAGAACGGTGGCTAAGTATCGCGAACAACTGGGCATTCCGGTAGCCCGATTACGTAAAGAATTATAAGCGGATGGGGCGTAAGCTGGCTCAGTGGTTATCCTATCTCATGCACCCTGTAGTATACCCCATACTAGGCATTCTCATTATTCTTGAAGCGCTTCCCTATTATGTGAACTCCAGGCTCACTATTCTAAGCCTGGCCCTGGTTTTTACGGGCACCTATATCATTCCTGTTGCCATCAGTTTTTTATTTTACCGGATAAAGCTGATCTCCAGTCTTGAAATGAAGGAGGCCAGTGACCGCAGGTGGCCCTACCTTATAGGAGGTATCAGCTATTACCTTACTGCTTCTTTTATTGGTGAGATCGGTCTGCCGGAAGATGCACGCCTCTTCCTGTTGGCCAGCGCCTGTGTAATTATTCTTCACCTGTTAATGCTGCGTTTTTCAAAACCCAGCGCACACCTGGCTGGCATAGGGGGGTTTACCGGTCTTTTGTTAAGTGAATCCTTAAAATACCAGGTGGGCTTTCTGCCATTACTGGCCCTCTGCTTTTTACTGGCCGGTTTTTTGGGTTCCGCACGCTTAAAACTCAAGGCCCATACTCCGGGAGAGTTGGCCAGCGGCTACTTCACAGGCTTGCTTATTGTTAGCCTTACCATACTATTGGGTTAAAGCGTTAGTGAAATACCAACGCTGATAGGTGTTCCGGGTGAAAATTTTTCTGTAAAAGCCAATGCAGGATTAACACCTACCGGATAAAGCTGATCGCTGAAAAGATCGCTCAATGAATAATAGGCGTAAATATTAATAAAACTGTAACCTATCCGTGTATAAGCACCGTACATAAACCGGTTCAGGCTACCCAGGTCATTGAACTGGCGGTTAAACTGGTCCGTTATAAGTTTGGAATAGCTATTTATACGAACCCCAACTTTGGCACCCACATAAAAGCGAAAGAAATTACCTTTTTGATTTGGGTTGGACCGAAAGCGCAACTCTATGGGGATATGAATATACTGGACGGTTAATTTATTACTGTTGACTGTATCCGTATCCAAAAATGAAATAAACTCAAGGCCATTGCCCGGGTCCGTTTCAATAGAGAGATTGTTGTAATAGTTGTTACTGGTAAAACCTATACCATAAGCAAAGCTGAAATTGCTCCCCTCACTAAATTGCACATCATCGGTAAACGAAAGGCTATGACCGTTGGAACGCCAGCTTTGTTCCAGCCCCTGCGGGGCGTCCAGCAAAAAATCATGGGTCAGATCATAAGCCACCCAATCGTCTTGTTTGGGTTTTATCTGGCCAAAGGCACTTACTGAAATCAATAGGCCAACGGCTATAAATACTATAAGGTTTTTCATGTGATCAATTTAATAATTACTTATGGAACCCAAAGACACCATGGATGTTCCACACCATAAAAAACACAGCCTTTTACACCACTTCTTAGCTGCGGGCAAGTTATTACCTTTGCCCAGATTTTTAAACTCCATCCAAAAGACAGCCATGAGTGCACGTTTATCAGAGCAGGAAATTCAACGAAGAGATGCATTGAGCAAACTCCGTGAAGCCGGTATTGATCCTTACCCCGCAGCCCTATACCCGGTTGCTGATTATTCAACCGATCTTAAACAGAACTATGAGGAAGGTAAAAAGGTAATAATTGCCGGCCGCTTAATGCGCAAGAAAGTACAGGGAAAGGCTTCTTTTGCTGAAATTCAGGATAGCAAAGGCCGTATACAGGTGTATTTTAACCGTGATGAGATTTGCCCGGATGAGGATAAATCCCTCTACAACGATGTGTTCAAGAAGTTACTGGACCTTGGAGATTTCATTGGCATCAAAGGTGAGGTCTTTAAAACCCAGGTGGGTGAAACCACAGTGAAGGTGGAAGAGTTTACTGTGCTCAGTAAATCACTCAAGCCTTTACCCGTGGTAAAGAAAGATGAGCAAGGCAACGTGCACGATGCCTTCACTGACCCGGAGCAGCGCTATCGAATGCGCTATGTGGATCTCATTGTGAATGACCATGTACGCGAAACTTTTTTAAAGCGCACCAGGCTTATGAATGCCATGCGCGAATTCTTCAACCAAAAGGATTACCTGGAGGTAGAAACGCCTATTCTGCAACCCATCCCCGGAGGTGCTGCTGCGCGCCCGTTTATTACTCATCATAACGCGCTGGATATGCCGCTTTACCTGCGTATAGCCAATGAACTTTACCTGAAGAGGCTGATCGTGGGGGGCTATGAGGGTGTGTATGAATTTGCCAAGGATTTCCGAAACGAGGGAATGGATCGCACTCACAATCCCGAGTTCACGGTAATGGAGATCTATGTCGCTTACAAAGACTATTTCTGGATGATGGACTTTACGGAGCAAATGCTGGAATACGTGGTAAAGGCGGTGAATGACGGAAACACTACCGTAAAGATGGGTGATAAAGAGATTGATTTTAAAGCGCCCTTTAAACGTGTAACCATGATAGACGCCATTAAGGAGCATACGGGTTTTGACATAAACGGCATGAATGAGGTGCAGCTTCGTGAAGTATGCCTGAAGCTGGACATTCCTGCGGATGAGACTATGGGTAAGGGTAAATTGATCGATGAAATATTCGGGGAAAAGTGTGAACCGCATTTTATACAGCCTACCTTTATTATGGATTACCCGAAAGAGATGTCGCCCCTGTGTAAAAAGCACCGGGATAACCCAGAACTTACAGAGCGTTTTGAGCTGATGGTAAACGGTAAAGAAATAGCCAATGCCTATTCAGAACTCAATGATCCTATTGATCAGCGTGAGCGTTTTGAAGAACAACTCAAGCTCTCTGAAAAAGGAGATGACGAAGCCATGTTTATTGACCAGGATTTTTTACGCGCCCTGGAATATGGAATGCCGCCTACTTCCGGAATGGGTATTGGAATTGACCGCTTAACCATGTTGCTTACAAACCAGAGCAGTATACAGGAGGTCCTGTTTTTCCCTCAAATGCGCCCCGAGAAAAAAGTAGCTACCCCCAGCAAAACCGATTTTGAGAATATGGGTGTGCCTGCCGATTGGAGCGAGCATATAATGGATGTATACGGCAGTGTGGAAGAGTTTAAAAAGGCTAAGCCCACACAGGTGCATCAAAAAATGAATGGCTATCGTAAAAAGAACAAGCTTGATATCGCGGCCCTGCAACTTCCGGAAGTGGAAGCCTGGTTTTAAAGGGTTTGAAAATTTTTAAACACCTCATCCCGGTAGTTTCGGCTCACCGGGATTTCTTGTTTTTCCACAAACAGACAATTTCCCTCAAAAGAGGTAACATGGCTGATATTAACGGCATAGGAGCGATGGGTGCGAATCAGTTGTTCATGCTGCAGGCGCTCCATGATCACACCTAGGGTAACGGTAAGAAAGTATTTACCCTCCAGGGTTTGAATGTGCGTGCAATTACTGTCTGCCTGTAACCACTGAATAGCATCAAAAGGCACCTTTTCAAAACGATTCCGGTTCCGGATAAAAATACTGTCGTTCAACAAATAGTGCTCTTCAGCTTCTTGTACGGGTTTTACTTTTTCCTCATGCGGAAGGCTGGCCGGTTTTTGCTCGGCATAGTTAGATACTGCCAGCTGAATGGCTATGTGAAGTTGCCGCTCATTGAAAGGTTTAAGCATATAGGCTGCCGGTTTGGCCCGCCCTGCCCTTTCAGCCGTTTCCTGGTCTGATAGTGAGGTAAGAAAAATAATGGGCAGGTCATACCGTTCCCGTATCTTTTCTGCGGTTTCAATACCATCCAGATCGCCCAGCAAATTGATATCCAGCAATACGATATCCGCCATTTCCTGTTCCAGTGTGTGTAAGGCTTCTCGCCCTGTATCCACACAGCTTACAATATGGTAACCGGCTTGTTTGAGCCGGGCCGCAATATCACGGCCTACCAGAACTTCGTCTTCTACAATTAATACCTTTACTAAGGCCATCCCTATTTGATCTTAAGCAGTGCGGGATAAAGGTAGGGTAATTTCAAAACAGCTACCACTTTGAGAGCTGGTTTTAAGTTCACCTCTTAATTGTTTAAGAAGTGAGCGGATCATTTCCATACCAAAAGACAACTCATTCTTTTGTTTTCCTCCGGCAGACAGACCGGGACCATTATCCAAAATGGTTAATTTAAGCTGCTCATCTTTTTCATTCAGACTTATGGTAAGCTGTGGCTCTTTTACATCCTTAAAAGCGTGCTTAAAAGCATTGGTAATAAGTTCATTAATGATGAGCCCCAGTGGGATTGCGGTATCCACTTCCAGGGGTTTTAGTTTTACATCTGTTTTGAGTTCTACATCTTTTTCGGTAAAGCCAAATGAATAGCTTATGGAACTTAAAAGCTGCTGAATATAGTGCTCCATATCAATATGGGTAACCTGTTCATCCCGGTACAGACGCTCATGGATCAGGAACATGGCTTCCACCCGGCTTTGCCCTTCCTTAACTGCTTCTACAGCTTTTTTATCTTCCAGCTGAAAAGATTGCAGGCTCAACATACTGGCAATAACCTGAAGGTTGTTTTTTACACGGTGGTTCAGTTCGCGCAAAAGCAATTCTTTTTCCTTCTCGCGTTTTTCAACCAATAGCTTTTGCTCGTTTAAAAGGGCATTGGCTTTTTGTTTCTGCCGATAGGCAAAAACCAGGGCCACCCCTAAACCCATTAAAAGCAGCAACCCGGCAATCAGGGCCTTCATCTGCGTTTCACGTTTCTGCGCCAGAACATCCTGCAAGGCTTCTTTTTGTTGCAAACTTTCTATCTGGCGCTGTTTCTTTTCGGTATCGTACTGTACCTGTAATTCATTTACCTGTCTTGCATTAGCTTCATTAAGCATGATATTGGAAATACTGTCAAAATGGTAATAGGCAAGAAAAGCTTCTTTGTAATTACCCAGACCTTCATACGAATAGGATTTATTTTCCCAGAACATGGCTTGCAAAGACTGGAAACCGGATTCGTCAGCTATCGCAAGTCCTTTCTCAAATTCTTCCAAAGCCTTTTGATGCTGACCCTCCCAGGCATAAGACGTGCCCATATTATTGTAACCATTGGCAATTCCATAGGCATCTCCCATTTCTTCTCTCAGCCGGATGGTTTTGGAATACTTTTCTCTGGATCCTTCAAACCGGTTGTTTTGAAGAAGAACATTCCCCATACTATTTGACACTCCAGCCAACCCGCTTTTATCCCCTATTCTTTCCATTATAGAAGACGCCCGTTCATAATTAGCCAGGGCTTTGGTGAAGTCTCCATTGCGGGCGTTAAAGTTGCCAATATCCAGGTAGGTAGAAGCCATGGATTCTGGTATACCTGATTTTTTGCTATAGAACAAGGCCTGTAAATAATGTTCTTCGGCCTTATCCTTTTTTCCTTCCTGTAATAATGTGTAAGCAATGGCACTGTGTAAAGAGGCCTGGTCCCGTAAAACGGCAGAAGAAGCCGACTCACAGAACCGCAAACCCTTATAAAAAAGATCAAGGGCCTTTACACTTTCCCCTTGCCGGTTGTATACGTTGCCGATATTCAGATAAGTACTGGCTATTCCGCTGGAATCCTGCTGAGCCAGCCGTAAAGTCAGGTTTTTATGGTAAAGCACCATAGCCCTGTCATACTTCCCTTGTATATAAGCTATTAAACCCAGTCGATTGTAAGCCAGAGCTTCACCAGTAGTGTCCCTGTTTTTACGCGCCAGCTCAAGAGCTTTCAAGGCGTACGAACGGGCAGCCAGCGTATCATGCTCTATAAATTGCCAGGCCAGCTTATTATATGTTTCTGTACGTAACTGCTCATCGGCCACCGTGCCCAGGTACCTTTGAAGACTATCAATAACTGCGGTTTGCCCCCTAACACCCGGGACAAAACCAATCGTTACCAATGACAGAATTAATCCAATAAGAATATTTGGCTTAACCCCCAACACCATGCCCATCAGCCTGGTCATAATTCATTCTGGCTTTGCGCGTGGTAGTGCCATCTGTAACCCTAACCTCAATAGTTTCACATCCAGCGTTAATATCCGTACGTATATCCGTTTGGATACTCATTAAAGCCGAATTGCTGTTGTTCATACTTTCCACATGAATTTCGTACACATCACAATCCGATGATACTGAAGGACTATCGGGCAGGGTAAAAGACTCTTCTTCTCCCATAGCCATTCCCACGTAAAGGCGGTAGCGGTTTTCCCCTTCACTGTTCTTGTACACGGAAAGATAGATCATTGGAATCTTGAAAAAATCAGTAGTGAGATTTGCCATTTTCTTTAAATTTTTGCTGGTTCGTTTTTGTGTTGGAGTACTCTTTAAAGCGCACTAAATGTAGGGAATTTAAAGAAAGTTGGCCTAGCTTTTACCCACTACTTATAAGCTTTAAATCCTTTTTACCTTTGCACCCTTTTGTAAAAAGATGGAGCTATATCCCACCTCATTAAGTCAAAGTCTTGATTTTCCGGTTATCCGGAAAGAAGTGGCGGAGCTGTGTCAAAGTCCGGGCGGTAAAACCCTGGTGCAAAACCTGCGGCCCATTGCAGGTATGGAAGAGCTAAAAAGGGCTTTGCAACAAACCAATGAGTTGTTTTCGCTATACCAGTCTGGCGATCCGGTGCCCTCTACCCTGTTTGATTCTGTAAAGACAGCCACGGCAATATTGCTTACTTCCGGCACCGTACTGGAAGAAAAACAGTTTAGCCTGATCCGTTCACTATGCCTGAGCTATGCACAGGTTTTCCGGTTTATGCAAAAGCAAAAAGAGCGCTTGCCCTTACTGGAAGAATGGATAGGCACCACAGAGCCGGAGCCACTGATAACGGAAGCCATTGACCAAAGGCTGGATGAGCGTGCCCAGGTACGTTCCAATGCTTCAAAAGAGCTGGCTTCCATACGCCATAAGCTAACCAAAAGCCGGGCGGCAGCCAACCGCATTTTTGACCGGGTACTGAAAAAATACCGTGATAAAGGCTACAGTGCTGATTTTGATGAAACGGTTTCTGAAAACCGCAGGGTACTGGCCATCCAGGCTTCGTTTAAAGGTCATGTACAGGGTATATTTCACGGTAGCAGCGCTAAGCACTCTATTGCATATATTGAGCCGGGTGAAACGGTAGAGGTCAACAATGAGATCGCCTATTTATTGGATGAGGAACGGCAGGAGATCCGCAGGATACTGAAGGAGCTCACCAATATGATCCGCCCCTATACCGATTTGCTCAATGCCTTTGAAGAAATCCTCACCGAGCTGGATTTCATAAAGGCCAAAGCGCACTTTGCACACCGCGAGGAGTGTTGTCTGCCTGCACTTACCGGTCAACCGCATATATTTCTGAAAGAAGCCTACAACCCAGTGCTCAAAATATTTAACCGGCTAAAAGGGAAAACCACCATTCCTCTTGATCTGGAACTGAATACTGAACACCGCCTCCTGGTGATCAGCGGCCCTAACGCTGGAGGTAAATCCATTACACTTAAAACGCTGGGGCTGCTGCAACTCATGTTGCAAAGCGGCCTTTTACTGCCGGTACATCCGGACAGCCGGTTTTTCCTTTTTGGCCAGCTGATGGGCGATATTGGCGACAACCAGTCCATAGAGAACGAGCTCTCCACCTACAGCTCTAAGCTGGAGAAAATGAAATACTTTCTGAACCGCGCAGATGACCGTACGCTCTTATTGATTGATGAATTTGGTTCGGGTTCTGACCCGGACCTGGGCAGTGCCCTGGCACAGGTGTTTTTAGAAAAACTCAATGGCTTTAAAGTGTTTGGTATTCTCACCACGCATTATAACGCCATTAAATCTATTGCTGCAGCCACCAGGGGTATCCAAAATGGAGCTATGCTTTTTGACCGGCAAACCTTTAGCCCGGAATACCGCCTGGAAACCGGTAATCCCGGTAGCTCCTACACCTTTGAAGTAGCAGAAAAAACGGGTATTGCACCCCATATTATTAAGGAAGCACGGGAGCGCACGGGTAAAAGCACGCTGAAAGTAGACCAACTTTTGGTGCAGATACAGGATGAAAAACTACAACTGGAGAAGAAACGCGACCGCCTGAACAGCGAATTGCAAAGTGTGAAAAAGCTGGAAGCCGAAAAAGCGGACACCATTGTAAAACTGCAGGCTAAACTGGACAAACAAACCCAGCTGAACGAGGAGAGTAACCGCCTGTTATACTGGGGGCAACGCTTTCAAAAACTGGTGGAAAGCTGGATGGACCAGAAAAGTCAGAAGGATAAAAAGGCGGTGGTAGGCCGTTTTGTGGGGATGCTGAACCAGCGCAGTGGCGAGGTGGAAAAGGAGGAAAAACAGAACTTCAGCAAAGCGCAATCCAAACGCGATAAAAAGATCAACGAGCTAAAAGAAGCGGAGGTAAAAGTAGGAGACCGTATTAAGGTATTGGACAACAACCTCCAGGGCACGGTTACCGCCATTAAGAACAATAAATACACCGTGGCCATCGGCAACCTCAGCTCAGTGCTGGACCGTGAACAATTCATTCCCCTGCAAGGCGATCTGCCGGATCAGCCGAAGCGGAAAAACAGGAAGAAGAGGTTCAATAAGCACCAGAAGCCAGATAGTAAAAGCTCCGGGCCACAGGATAAAAAGAACACCTGACCGGTTTTAGCAGACCCAACAGGTTTTGGAAACCTGTTGAATCTGACGGTCTCACGCTTGACCCTCTGGTACATTAATTAAGCGTATTAAACTTAAACTGCGTTATGGTAAACCCCTTTCATTCATGATCAGGCTCCTCAGCATCTTCATCCTACTGGTTTCTTTTCCTGCTTACAGTCAGGTTATAATCAATTCTTTTCCCTCCGCACCTGACGCCAACAAAAGTTTGCTGGAACAGAAAGCTGATCAGTTGAAAGATGTTGCCCCTAACGAGCTGCCATCCTTGCTAAAGGAAATAAACCAACTTCATCAGCACCAGCTCAAAAAAAACAACTCCCATCCTCCGGCTCCTGTAGAAATGCTGGACTCTATAGTAGTATCTATTGAAAGGGACGGGAACCCAGCCCTTTTAAATGTAAAACAAGTATATGAGTATTACCCTAACCGGGGTTTTCGAAAAGAACGGTACCGCTGGAAAAATAGTCAATGGGTTTTGGAAACCATTGATTCAGTTCGTTACAACGCTCAAAACCAGATAGAATCCATAACTTATAAAAGCTTTTACCCAACGGACAATCCATTACAGGGGGTACCCAAACCCTTTACTTCTTCTCCCCGCAAAAAGACAGTTCTATTTACCTGGCCTACAACTTAAACAGCAACCTGTTTGACCAGGTTCTCGATATCCGCGTAAAAGAGTATGACGCGCAAGGCTGGCTGGTGGCCGGAGGTATTTCCCCAATTATTTTGATTATTCCTATAGCTACACTTACTCTGGCTCACAACTCATCCGGATGGACAGCAAAACAGACTTTTTTAATCCTACTGGCTGTGAGCAAAACCGATCCGATTATTATTATTATAGCCCTGGACGCATCGATTCTATTGTAAACCTTAAAGATTCATCTTGCACCGGCAGTTATCTGTTTTCAGGTTCAGAAAAGTACTATTACCTTTTATCGGGTAACCCCTCCAAAGACTCCCTGATTTCTTTTGATGGAAATCGGAAAAGCAAAGAGGCTTCCGTAAACTTTGCGGATACTACCCTGAACCATACGTCCAATATTATTTACCATACAACTAATGGCTCCCTGCAGCCACGTTACCGGTATCAATATTTTGGAAACCGCTGGCATGACACTACAAAAACAGCCGAGGTTTGGAAAGCAGGGGCATGGGCTACAAATCAGCAAGAGGACTTCAGTTTTCTGAATGATACTTTACTGACTTCCTCCTCTAAAACGAGCTTTGATATCCCTTCCGGTGATACCTCATGGATGGATATAACCGACTATACGTATGACTCAAATTACAACGCCATTAATATATCAAATTCCTTGTACGACCCTTACAACCCATGGCTTGGTATATACTCAGAGAATACTATTTTCTTCGATACCTCTATAGCGCAGCAGTCCATACAAAAGCCGACTTCGGGGCAATTCCCACTCTTTTATACTGCTCCCGGGCGTGGTCCGTATCATTTAGCCCGTAATAAGATCGATTCTGTTATTAGCCCTGATCATGGTTCCGGTATTCCTCCTACTCAGTTTTATAAGGCCCGGTATTATTACAGTGCTGTAGGTATAGGCCTGGTGCCATCCAAACTACCAAAAGCCAGCTTTTATCCCAACCCCTCATCAGGATTACTGAAGGTGGAACTTGAAGCCGGGCATAATTATAAGCTTCTTCAAATTTATAACCTGCAAGGTCGGTTGCTTCACGTTTATTCCCTGGAAAGTCAAATGAAAGAGCTGGACATCAGGCTCACACACCAGGGTTTCTACCTGCTCAGGTTAATGGGTGAAAAATACAGCAGCTCCGAAAAAATACTGGTGAATTAAGCTCTTTAAACCCAATAGGTTTTATAACCCTTAATCTCCAAAGTTTTCGTTCAAAACCTGCTCTACGAGACCCAACAGGTTTTGAAAACCTGTTGGGTCTTTGGGGCTAAACCCTCCGTTGTTTTATAAGGCTAAAGAAATTTGTTGATATTTTTGATATCAATCAAAACCACCCAACCATGTCACAATATCTCCTTTGGATTCTTATTACTCTTGCGGTACTGGTGCTAATAGTAGCATTGCGAATAAAGTTTAATGATAAATTAAAACTATCTACCTCTGATATGGGTATCGCGCTTATACCCTTTATCATCTGGCTCATTATGTCAGGAAAAATTAGCGAATTAAGTGTAGGCGATGTTTCTTTTAAAACCACATTTGAAGAGGTTCAACAAAAGAAAATTGATCCACAGACCCTTACCAATGTTGATGTAAACCGGGTACCCTCAGCTCTTAAAGCAGGTACGGGTCAGATTGGGTATATTGCCTCAAACCAAACCGAAGCCTTAATCTTTAAAATCGGGTACGATAATTACTCTCCTGAAGCCATACAAGAGTATTTTACCAAACTTCTTAACTCGTCATTGAAATACATCATATTTAACAATATCAATGGAGACTTTGTGGGTATTATCCAGTTTTCGACCCTAGTTCAACAAACCATGAGAATCCACGGTGATGGGGATTGGGGAGATATTGACAAGCTTACGGAAGCTATCATAAATAAGAAAACCCAGGAACTACTTGAATTAAAAGGCTTTATCGGAAAAAACAAAGCGGCAACTTTTCAGGACTCAAGGGCCGATATTCTGGCACGAGCCGTGGGTATAAATAGTTCGTACCTTCCCGTGGTGGATAAGGAAAAGTTCGTGGGAGTAATAACCCAGGACCGTATCAATTCCATCATCCTGCTGGAGCTCTACAAGCATGATCAAAAAGCAGAATCGTAAATAAAATTTGCCCTAAACTCCTGATCAGGAACTTTTAAAACTGTTGTACTATACCCCATGCCCCTCTTCCAAAAATCCGTTCTCTCTGACTATTTAAAAAAGCAGGATGCCAAAGCCGTACAAAAGGCTTATAAAACCTTTACCGCCTACTTTCACCAGGCCGGGGTGCAGCAAAACATCCGCAAAAGCAAGGAAGAACAGTTTCAGGCTACCTTTTTAAGCAAGCTGTTTGAAGAGGCTTTGGGCTACACCCTCTTCCCACAACCTAAACACGACCTCACCACCGAATTTAAAAACGAAAAGGGCGCTAAAAAAGCGGATGGTGCCCTGGTGAAAGACGGCAAGGCCATGGGGGTAATTGAACTGAAATCCACCAAAACCAAAGACCTGGAAAGCATACGCCAACAGGCCTTTGACTATAAAGCCAACCACAGCGATTGCCGTTATGTGGTTACCTCCAATTTTGAAAAACTGCGCTTTTACATCAATGATGCGGTAGACTGGCTGGAGTTTGACCTGTTTACCCTCACCCTTGATGAGTTTGCCCTGTTGTACCTCTGCCTGCAACGCGACCATATTTTCAAGGATCTGCCGCAGCAGATCAAAAAAGAATCGGTGCTGCAGGAAGAAAAGATCACCAAAAGCCTGTACCAGGATTATTCCCGCTTTCGCATGGAGCTGTACCGCGACCTGATCAAACGCAACCGGTACAATGCACAGTTGAAAGAACTTTCGGAAACCTCCATTAAGCGCACCCTCTTTAAAAAAACGCAGAAGCTGCTGGACCGCTTTCTCTTCATCTTTTTTGCGGAAGACCGGGGCCTGATACCGCGCAATATGATCGTAAAGATCAATAAGGAGTGGCGCGATTTGCAAAAAATGCGTGGCACCCAAAGCCTGTACGAACGCTACAGGCTCTATTTTACCGACCTGAACGAGGGCAACCGCGAGCAGGATATTTTTGCTTACAACGGAGGGTTGTTTGAGCCGGACCCCGTACTGGACCACGCGGAAATTGATGACGAGCTGCTATACCGCCATACGGAAAAGCTCACCGCCTACGACTTTGAAAGCGAGGTGGATGTAAACATACTGGGGCATATTTTTGAGCACAGCCTGAACGAAATTGAAAGCGTAAACGCAGAGATTGAGGGCGAAACCTTTGATAAGCAAAAGGCCAGGCGCAAAAAAGACGGGGTTTTTTATACGCCCCGCTACATTACCAAGTACATAGTGGATCATACCCTGGGTAAACTGTGCAGCGAAAAGCGGCAGGAGCTGGGCATTGCAGAAGAAGAATACTTTAAAGGGCGCAAAAACCGTAAAAAAGAAACCCTGGAAGCCCTGCTGCAAAAGCTAACCGACTACCGCGAGTGGCTGCTGCAACTTACCGTATGCGACCCCGCCTGCGGCAGTGGCGCCTTTTTAAACCAGGCCCTGGAATTTTTAATAGCCGAACACCGCCAGATGGATGAATACCGGGCTAAACTTTTAGGCGAGCCACTAACCATTTCGGATATTGAGAACCGCATACTGGAAAACAACCTGTACGGTGTGGATATTAACCAGGAGAGCGTGGAGATAGCCAAACTCTCGCTGTGGCTGCGCACCGCCCAGCGCGGGCGCAAGCTCACCTCGCTGAGCCATAATATTAAAACCGGCAACTCCCTGATTGACTCCGTAAAAGTGGCGGGCGATAAAGCTTTTAAGTGGGAAAAGGAATTTCCCCAGGTGTTTGCCAAAGGGGGCTTTGATGTGGTGATTGGGAATCCGCCTTACGTGCACCTGGAATCCATTCGGGAGGTTTCTCAACAGCTTTCAGCTTTAAAGTATGAGACCTATGACAAGCGTGGAGATTTGTATCCCCTATTTGTTGAAAAGGGCATGGATATTTTAAAGCCTTCAGGTTTACTGTCTTTCATTATGCCTAACAAATGGTTGCAAGCCGGTTATGGCAAAAGCTTGAGAGAATACTTTTTGAAAAGCAATTTATTACGCCTGATCGACTTTGGTGATTTTCAAATTTTTCAGGGAGCTACCACTTATCCCTGCATTTTTATTTCCGAAAAGAAAACCCCTTCTGAAAGCTTTGAGGTATCCGTACTGAAATCATCATCTGCGGAAGACTTTGATACGCATGTAATAGAAACCAAGGAAACCTTTAAAACCAAAAACTTTAGTGGTAAAACCTGGGTCATTTCCTCTAACCTGGATATCCAGATTTTGGAACGTTTGAAAGTTAATTTTCAAACTCTTTCAGATTTTATAGGTGGCGAGGCCAACTATGGTATCAAGCCAGGTTTGACGGAAGCCTTTATTATTGATGAGCTAACCAAAAATACGATAGTTACAGAGGACACAAACGCCAGTGAAATTATTCACCCAGTATTAAGAGGAAGAGATATTATGCCCTGGCATGGTATTCATCAGGGAGCGTGGATGATTTGTACATTTCCTGCTCTTAATATTAGCATTAATGATTACCCATCGGTAAAAAAACATTTTCTTGATTTTGGTGAAAAAAGGCTTAGTCAAAGTGGTGAAAAAGGAAGCCGGAAAAAAACCAATAATAAATGGTTTGAGACACAGGATACGATAGCCTATCATGCAGACTTTAAGAAGCCCAAAATCATGTATCAAACCTTTCAGGTAAAACCATGCTTTATCTATGATGAACAAGGTCTTTATTGCAATAACTCAATGTGGATCATACCTACTGACAGCAAGGCTTTAGTTGGGGTTTTGAACTCAAAAACAGGGTGGTGGCTTATCAATAAATACTGCACACAAATTCAAAATGGCTGCCAATTGATTTGGAAATATTTTGGCCAAATACCAGTGCCCAATCTGGATAAAGCAGAAGGCTTGGAAAAGCGGTCTTCTAATATGATAGAGGTGGTAGCAACCCGGCAATCAGCCAGCAACTCATTTCTTTCTTTACTCCAATCCAAATTTACTATTGACAAACTCAGCCGCAAACTCCAAAACTGGCCTTCCCTGGATTTTAAAGGCTTTTTAAAAGAACTGAAAAAAGCCAAAGTACAACTGAGCCTGGCCGAAGAAGCGGAGTGGATGGCGTACTTCAACACCCAAAAGGCCCAAGTACAGGTGCTGCAAAAACAAGCCGATGCTCTGGACCGTGAGATTGACCAAATGGTGTACGCGCTGTACGGCTTAACGGAGGAAGAAATTGCGATAGTGGAAAATACTTAATTCAACCAACCAGACCCGACAGGTTTTGGAAACCTGTCGGGTCTCCTAATTTTACCCCCTGGCTAGCGCCCTTTCCTTAATCCTGAATACGTACGGCTTTGGTTAAAACAGGCACCTGGTTTTCTGACAGATTGAGATAATATAACCCTCTTTTGAGTTCTCCCCGGTACAAGTTAAAACTCTGCCCATTGAGACCTTCTTCTTTACGCACGGTTTGTCCCAAGGCATTGTAAAGCGTAAGCCGGCCGTTATTGAGGGCATTTTCCAGTTGGATATGGAGTACTGAGGAAAAGGGATTGGGGAAAAGGTGTACGGCACCGAATGCGGTTTCTGTAATATCCATACCAGACAATACCGTCAGGTTGGTAATCACAATACTGTCACAGCCAGCTGCGGAGGAAAGTGTGTCGGTATAGATGCCGGTTTTGGTATATATACTATCTCCCACCTGAACGCTGTCTCCGTAGGTAATGGTAAGATGGGAAGTATCCTGATAGGTAGGGTTCACCTGCAGATTGGTGATAATGATGCTATCGCAGAAATGGACGCTCCTAAGCGTATCGTTATAAATGCCCGATTGAAAATAGGTATGAGCACCTACTACCACAATATCTCCCTGGCAGATGGTTATACTTGTACTGTCATGATAGGAAGGCTTTACCCAAAGGGTGGTAGTTACAATGCTGTCGCAATTAAAGGCATTAAAAAGCGTATCGGTATACACCCCAGGCTGAAAATGGGTGTAGCTTCCCACCTGCACACTGTCCCCCTGGCAAATAGTGGTATCCTGACTTACATAATCCGGGAAACAGCAGTTCAAACCTGCCTGAACGGGTGTGGCCCTATCGGTAGTAGTGCCATCTCCCAACTCGCCTTCGCTATTATCTCCGCAGGCCCAGATACTGCCATCTTTGGCTACAAACATGGAATGCCAGGTGCCGGCTCCTATGGCTATGATATTGGAAAGAGAAGTGGCCTGGGCAATAGATTTCTGAGTAACAGAAGTTCCCCCCAGTCCCAGCTGCCCTTTATGGTTACGGCCGCAGCCCCACACCGTACCATCCGCTTTTAGAAAAAGGGAATGGTAATCCCCGGTTGCAATCCCTACCACTCCGCTTAAACCGGGAATTTTAAAGGGGGTGGAACGATGGGTAGTAGTACCATCTCCCAACTGACCAAAATCGTTACGGCCACTGGCCCAAACCGTACTGTCACTCTTGAGAAAGAGCGAATGTCCATACCCCGCAGCCATTTCGGTAATGCCGGAAAGACCAATAGCCTTTACCGGTACATTGCGGGACAAGGTGGTGCCATCACACATCTGACCCCAGGTATTATACCCACTGCTGTACACTGTACTATCATATTTCAGGAAATGAGAATGTCCATATCCCGCAGCCACCTTCCATACACTGTCAATCGTATTCAGCTGGAGGGGCACGTTGGAACCGGTATTGGTACCATTGCCAAACTGGCCTGTACTATTGAGGCCGTTTACCCAAACGGAACTATCGGCTTTCACATAAAGGGTATGGCCCGTTCCGGCCGCAATAGCCACAACTTTATCCATTTGTGATACCGGAACCGGAACGGAGCGGTTATTGGAGGTCCCGTCTCCCAGCTGCCCGTACGAATTAAACCCGCAGGTCCACACAGTACTGTCTGCCAACAGGAACACACTGTGATTACTTCCTGCATCCACCCAAACCACATTATCTAAATTATTTACCGAAACGGGAGTAGAACTGCCGCTAATGCCGCTATTTCCCAGCTGACCATGCTGGTTCTTACCCCAGGCATACGCTATTGAGTCGCCACAAAAAGTTACCACATGGCGGGTTCCTCCGTCTATTTTCTGGGCGTAGGAAAAGTTAAACGTTAGAAGGCTTATAAGGAGTGTTAAGAAACTAAAACGGAATGACACCATGGATTAATACTACGTTGGGATGGGTTTTACTTTAGAACGGGTTGTAAAGTAGCAAAATAAAGCAGAGTCTTAATATACCGTGAGCTTCTTTTTGATGATGAATTATACACTTTAGGTTATTCCGGTTGAGCCGTTTTATCAAGACCCGTTCACAGTACCCGTTAAAAGGTAAAAGGGTCAGGTGTTTGAATCAAAATCCAAAACCCTATTTTTGGCAAAAGCTCAAACTGAATGGAAGAAACCACTACACCAATGCTTACCAATGATGCCGTTGTATTAGGCCTATTGGTAGCTATACTTGGATTTGTATTTTTCACCTCCCACAGTGAAAAATCCGGCTGGCAAAAATTTTACACTTACGTTCCGGCCCTGCTGCTGTGTTACTTCATTCCCTCCATCTTTAACTCTTTGGGTGTGATTGACGGTGAACAGAGTAACCTTTATTTTGTGGCCTCCCGTTATTTATTGCCTACTTCCCTGGTGTTGCTCACCCTGAGTATAGACCTTAAAGAGATCTGGAAGCTGCGCCATAAAGCCGGGCTGATGTTCCTTACCGGAACGGTAGGGATTGTTATTGGTGGTCCGCTGGCTATTTTAATCGTAAGCACCTTTGCTCCTGATGTGGTAGGTGGCCAGGGCCCTGAGGAAGTATGGCGCGGATTGGCCACTATTGCCGGTAGCTGGATTGGCGGAGGGGCTAACCAGGCAGCCATGTTTGAAGTATTCAAGCCTTCCGGTGAACTCTTCTCAGCCACCATTGCGGTGGATGTGATTGTAGCCAATATATGGATGGCCTTCCTCTTATACGGAGCCGGCATGTCGGAGCGGGTAGATCGTTTCTTTAAAGCAGATTCATCTGCTGTTCACCAGCTGAAGGAAAAGATCGAGAATTACCAGCTGAGTATTTCCAAAATACCCACCCTTACCGATATCATGATCATCCTGGCCTTTGGCTTTGGGGCTACGGCCATAGGACATTTTGGAGCTGACCTTATCGCTCCTTTTATCGGAGATAATTTTCCCGGGCTGGCCAAGTTCAGCCTCACCAGTGGTTTTTTCTGGCTGATTGTAATTGCCACTACCCTGGGTATTATTCTCTCCTTTACCAAAGCGCGTAAGCTGGAAGGCGCAGGCGCCTCTAAACTGGGCAGTGCCATGCTGTATATCCTGGTAGCTACCATTGGTATGAAGATGAACGTACTCGCCATTTTTGATAACCCCGGCTTGTTTATGGTAGGCCTTATCTGGATGCTGGTGCACGTAACTTTATTACTAGTGGTAGGCCGTTTGATCAAAGCCCCGTTCTTCTTTGTGGCAGTAGGGAGCCAGGCCAATGTGGGAGGAGCCGCATCTGCTCCAATTGTGGCCGGAGCCTTTCACCCCTCCCTGGCACCAGTGGGTGTGCTATTGGCTGTACTTGGCTATGCATTAGGAACCTATGGTGCTTATATTTGCGGACTTTTAATGCAGGCTGCTGCACAATAACTTCCTTCATGAAGAAATTCCTGCTACTGGTTTCCTTTAGCTTTAGCCTTTACGGTTTGGCCCAGAATACTGAAACTGAAACGGTAAAGTCTATTTACACACAGGCATTAACCGAGCAACAGGGGTACCAATGGCTTAAAAAGCTAACCGACATTGGAGGCCGGCTGGCCGGCTCCGATGAAGCGACCGAGGCCGTAAAAGTTTTTCAAGAGATGGCGGACTCCCTGGGCTTTTCCACACAATTACAAGAGGTTAAGGTACCCCACTGGGTGCGCGGACCTAAGGAGATAGCTTACTACACTCAAAGTGGCAAGCGTACGGAAGTAGCAGTTTGTGCTTTAGGTGGCTCAGTGGAAACCCCTGAAAAAGGTTTGGAGGCACAAGTGGTGGAGATCACTTCTTTTGAGCAGCTGGATGTTATGACCAATGAGCTGGAAGGAAAAATAGCTTTCTATAATATACCTATGGACCCGGCCTTTATCAACACTTTTTTTGCCTATTCCGGTGCCGTAAAGCAACGCTATGTAGGCGCCTTGGAAGCTTCTAAAAAGGGAGCCGTGGGCGTGATAGCCCGTTCCCTGAGTTCCAGCATTAACCCTTACCCCCATACCGGCAGCATGACCTATGCGGGAGCCGAGGAACTGATACCCGCTATGGCCATCAGCACCTTTCATGCTGAGCAATTGAGCCGCGACTTAAAGTCTACCCCACAGCTGAAATTCTTCATGAAAATGGCTCCTGAGCATAAGGACAGTGTACTCTCCTATAACCTGGTGGCCGAACTGAAAGGCAAAGAAAAACCGGATGAGGTAATTGTGATTGGCGGACATATTGATTCATGGGATTTGGGCACCGGGGCTCATGATGATGGAGCCGGCTGCATACATAGCCTGGAGGCCGCTTACTTACTTAAAAAACTGAACCTTCTTCCCCAGCGCACCTTGCGGGTAGTATTTTTTATGAACGAAGAGTTTGGCCTGAACGGAGCTAAAGTATATGCCGCACGTTCCAAAAAAGAAAATATTAAGCATGTCATAGCTATTGAATCCGATGCCGGAGGCTTTTCGCCCCGCGGAATCAGCATGGTAGCTCCGGACAGTTTAAAGAAACGCATTCGTGATTTAAGAAGCTACCTGGAGCCCTACGGCATTCATGAATTTAGCGAAACGGGAGCCGGAGCAGATATCAGCCAATTAAAACATGACAATTTAGTCATGATCGGCCTGCGGCCGGACAGCCACCGCTACTTTGAAGTACATCACTCCAGCCAGGATGTTTTGGCCCATGTGAATGCCCGCGAACTGGAACTGGGCTCAGCATCATTAGCAGCACTTATTTATTTGTTGGATAAGTACAATATTGTAGCCCCATAAGCACTTTGCAAAATAAGGTTAGGCACTTCAGCCTTATTATTTCCAGGTTAACATTTCTACTCTTTAAATCAGTTGAGAAGTTTTCTCCTTTCTACTTGTGATCTGTTGAAACCCTGACATTTTAGTATTTCCGGAATACCAAAGTCTTGATTTTATGTTTTAATAAGCGGTTAAAGTATAAGGGAAGTAAACCCCTCCATCCGTTTTTTAATTTTTTTTCGCACTCCTGCACCGGCCCCGCTTCTTTTTAACCTTTTAATTATCAGTTTTTTAAAAGCACTTTTATCCATTTCAATTCAACAATTTTAATTTTTTTCTAAATCTCTTTAAACCTTTGGCGCCTTTTGCAGTTCTTATAGTTGGTTAAGGTTTGGTTAATTGTTTTGATTTAGTTTGAAACAAGGGGAGGCGCTCGCCTCCCTTTCTTTTTTCCTACACCCCGTTAACTCCACTCTTTTTCAATTTGCTATCTTAACCTACTCAAAGCAGGTATAGCATGAAACTAACCCCTAAACCTACATTCAGAGATCATCTTCAAAATGAAATCTCAGACATTAAAACCTTTGTTCAGCAATGGCTGCGCGTGCACCCACAAGGAGAAATTTACGTGGGTTGTGATTCGAAAGTGCGTGGTCTGCGGGTAAAATACTCTACAGTGGTATGTCTTTGGGATGTGGGTAATGGCGTATCCGAGATTTATCAAAATGAGATGGAAAAAACGCCACCGGATTCTTACACGCGCCTATGGAACGAAGTAACAAGGGCCGTAGATACTGCTGAATATTTAAAGGAACTGGGAAAGATTACCGTACATGTAGACATCAATTCCAACCCTAAGTTTCGCAGCAACCGCCTCTATGACGCCAGTATTGGTTTGATCACCTCTTTGGGTTTTGAGGGTGCAGGTAAACCTTTTTCATGGGCAGCCAGCTGTGGAGCCCACCGTCATTGTCAGTAAATCCTCACGCCACATAACGGGTTATTAACAACCCCGGAAAGAAAAAACAACGTTGATATAATTAATTGATTGATTTTTAATTGATTGAATTTTTTTTATTAACAAATGTTTTTTACATTCGGAAACTCAGAGTTTAAACCAGACACATCGTTTAACCGTATGCATTTAATTATCCATTTATTGGAGCAATTACATTCTGATCATCTCTTTGGGGGAGGAGGTAAAAGCCTGGACTTAATTAATAATCCCGATAAAGCGAAGGCAGGAATCACACCTGATCGTGCGTCCGTTTTCAAGCGTTATAATTATCGTTTTAAGTCTTAATAGTCCAACAACTCTCCCATACTGCGGCTAACTTTTTCCGCATTAGGAATCATTGTAGTTTCCAACACACTGTTAAGAGGAATAGCAGGCATATTTTCAGAACCTACTACCCGAACCGGGGCGTCCAGGTATTTAAAGCAATGCTGCTGTACTATAGAAGCGATGCCCTGCGCAAATGAATTGCGTTCCGGCTCTTCTGTAACCACAAGACAACGGCCGTGCTCCTTCACTCTTTCATATATCAGCTCCTCATCCAGGGGATATAGTGTACGCAGATCAATCACTTCTACCTGGCCGGGATAATCTTTACGGGCTTCTTTAGCCCAGTAGACCCCCATACCATACGTAACCACACAAAGGGTGTTACCGTTAGCTATCTTATCCGCATCTGCGTCATAGGCAATCCGTGCTTTACCAAAAGGCACTACATAATCGGCTGAAGGCTCAACTGTTTTTGCATCTTCAGTGCCTTTGATCTTACTCCAGTATAAACCTTTATGCTCCAGCATTACTACCGGGTTGGGATCATAATACGCTGCTTTCATAAGGCCTTTCAGATCAGCTCCCGTAGACGGATAAGCGATCTTGATACCCCGGATATTGGTCAGCACACTTTCCACACTTGAGGAGTGATAAGGGCCTCCACTGCCATACGCCCCTATAGGTACACGGATAACCGTACTTACCGGCCATTTTCCATTGGAAAGATAACAGCTGCGGCTAACTTCAGTAAAGAGCTGGTTAAGACCGGGCCATATATAATCTGCAAATTGTACTTCCACAAAGGGTTTACAACCAGCCGCGCTCATCCCAACCGTAGAACCTATTATAAAGGCTTCCTGGATAGGTGTATTAAACACCCGTTCATCGCCAAACTTTTGAGCCAGAGTAGCCGCTTCGCGGAATACCCCTCCCAGTCTCCCACCAACGTCCTGACCATATAAAAGAGCCTCCGGATGTTGTTCCATAATCTCCTTAATAGCAAAAAGGGCTGCGTCCACCATCACCGTTTTATCCTTTCCCTGAGGAGCTCTTTCACCTTTTTCCTCCGTTATTGGAGTTGGTGCAAAATCATGGGTAAAAAGATCTTCAGGGCGGGGGTCTTCAGCGGCTGAGGCACGGTCATAATCCTCATGCACCAGGGCTTCGGCTTCTTTTTCTATCTGCTTTAATTCTTCCTGGCTAAAACCACGTTGTAAGAGGTACGTCCAGAATTTTGGTAAAGGATCACGCAAAGCATGTTCTTCCAGATCATCACGATACCATTCTTTACGCACTCCGGAAGTATGATGTCCAAGTAAAGGGACTTTGGCATGCACCAGAAAAGGTCTTCTTTCCTTCCTAACGGTTTGGATCACTTCCTGCATAGTGCGGTAGCTTTCGTCAAATACACTGCCGTCTATACTTCGCACTTCAATCCCCTTAAAGCCTTGTGCATATTCAGCAGCATCCTGAGCCCGGGTTTCTTTGGCATTGGCCGAAATATCCCATTCATTATCCTGCACCAGGTAAATGATGGGCAACTGTTTAAGAGCTGCCATTTGTAAAGCCTCGGCTACTTCACCTTCTGTCATAGCCGCATCTCCAATGGAGCACACTACTACAGGTTTGTCTTCTCTTTCTTCATCCAGCTTTTGCACCTCTCTGTAACGGATGCCCATGGCTACGCCTGTAGTAGGGATTACCTGCATGCCGGTAGCTGATGACTGATGCGGGATTTTAGGCTTATCCTCATCTTTTAAGCTGGGATGAGCGTAGTATGTACGTCCGCCACTAAAAGGGTCATCCCTCTTGGCCATTAATTGCAACATACAATCGTACGGTGACATTCCGATGCCCAACAGAATAGAATCATCCCGGTAATAGGGTGATACAAAATCCTGCGGCTTGAGTTGCATAGCGCAAGCCAGCTGTATGGCCTCATGCCCACGGGACGTGGCATGTACGTATTTAGCCGTTACCTCCTTGTTGGCTTCATAAAGGTCTGCCATAGCCTTGGCGGTACTCATCAGGCGATAAGCCTTCTCCAGTGTATCCTTAGCTATTTCAGGGCTTTTAGTCTGCTCCTCTGCCTGCATGCAATATGATTTTTTGTTGACGAATTGCAAATATCGTAAACTCTTAACCAATGGTGAGGCTCTGGATTTTTTACTTAATTTTCACCATCCAAAAATTTTGATCATGCATTATTTTACCGAAGACTTTCTTGATTTTTTTAAAGAACTGGCGGCCAATAACCACAAAGATTGGTTTGATGAAAACCGCAAACGTTACAAGCGTTCGGTAAAGGAGCCCTTTGACCTTTTTGTAGGTGACCTGATCCTGAACATTCGTAAGCTGGACGCCAGTGTACTGATTGAAGCAAAAGATGCTGTTTTCCGTATTAACCGTGATATCCGTTTTTCACCTAATAAGGAACCTTATAAACTGGATCGGTCTGCGGTAATATCACCGGCCGGACGTAAAGATCATTCCGTACCTGGTTTTTACCTGAGCTTTGGGCCTGAAAAAACCATGTTTGGCGGAGGGGCTTATTCGATTCCGGCCGATAAACTGGCGCGTACCAGAGCCTATATAGCTGCGCACCCTAAAGAATTTACCAAAGTGCAGAACAATGTTGCTTTTAAAAAGCACTTTGGTGAAATAAAAGGTGAGGAAAATAAACGCCTGCCTAAGGAATTACAGGACGCTGCCGACAAGGAACCCATGCTTTATAAAAAGCAACTGTATTACATGAGTGAGTTGGAACCGGAAGTTATTTTAAGCGATGACCTGATGGACATCAGTCTGGATTATTACCAGTCAGCGCGTGAATTCCAGAACTTTTTAAGCAATAGTATGGCCTGATGGCTACCTAGTCCTTTTTCCGTTTATCCCCAAAATTGTAAGAGAAGCCTACGCCCAGCACTTCACGAAATTGAGTTCGGGGTCCCTCAGGGGTGCCATCTCCATCGGTATCAAAAAGGATATCATGATCATAAATAAGGTTAAAGGCCAGGCTGGCTGAGATATAATCGTTTACTTTCATAAAAATGATCACTTCCCCGTTTACGTCCACAAACTTATAATTACCATCCAGGTAATTAGAGTACAGGTCCAGTTTGGATTTTAACTCTATATTCTTACCCAGTGGTGTTTTATAACCAATGTTAACATACCCTCCTACTTCAAAGCGGTTATTACTACCGGTATCTACACCAAAGGCACCCATATTGGACAATCGTGTATCATATACAGAGGTAACCTTCATGGTAAGTGGTGAAATAAAAGCAGTGAATTTTTTATCGGGCTTATACGTAAAACCCACACCCAGCAGGGTATAGGCAGGTGCCAGGAAAGCTGAAATTTTGGTGGTGTCTTCCCGCACACCTGCGGTTTCATAACCATTGCTGAACTGGGTACGGAAATTAAGCAAGGCGCTGGCGTTCCAGTCCTTACTCAGCTTACGGTCTACCCGGGACTCAAATTCAAAACGGTCATCCGTTTTACTAAAAATAGTATCCTGAAAGTTGAGTCCATACGCCATATTCACGTTGTTATACCATGACCAGTCTCCACCATTATCATAATCTGCAAAAGCGTTGAACAGAACGTTACCGGCAACCGAATTAACACCACCGGCTTGCCAGTTGCTATAAGCGGCCTGGTTAAGCTGGAGGTTAAACTGGGCTCCGGATTTCCAGGCTGTATCTGAGCCTGCCGGTGTTTGAGCTAAAATAACGGATGAAAAGAAAAAGAACAGGGTAGTGAATACGTGTTTTTTCATGGCATTAAAACGTTGGATTTTTTAAATCGGTGGCAAAGTTACCGGATTTGGCGGGAAGGATTTATGAACTTCCTGAATACTTAACTCCGGGCCACTTCAACCACCCGGTTCTGGTAAGCGAATTTAATAAGGCCAACCACCGTTTTGGTATTGGTTTTTTGCAACAGGTTTTTCCGGTGACTGTCTACCGTGCGCTTACTAATAAAGAGTTTGTCTCCTATTTCCTGACTGCTCAATTCTTCGGTGATCAGTTTGAGCACTTCTATTTCGCGTTCGGAGAGGTTTTGCAGACTGGCACGGATGGCACGTTCTTCCTTTACCTTACTGAACATGGTATTGATCACCTGACTGCTGTAATGTGTGCCGCCATCCACTATTTTATCCAACGCATTAGCCAATTCCTGCTTGCCGGTGTTTTTAAGCACATACCCTTCGGCTTCGGCCATTATGATCTCATCCACGGCATCTTTTTCATGATACATACTAAGCACCAATACTTTGATAGCAGGAAAGTCACTTTTAATGGATTTGACCAGTTCCACCCCGTTCATTTCGGGCATGCTGATATCGGTCATTACCAGGTCAATATCCTGGCGCGCCTGAATAATCTCCAAAGCAGCATTCCCTGAATTGGCATCAGCCACAATATTAAACCGTCTGAACTTACGCAGCAGGGAGCGAATACCATCAATAAACATCTGATGGTCATCCACAATAAGAATATTTACAAGCTTTTCATTCTCCATCTGAGCTTGATAAATGGTTTTAAGGCAGTTAAAAATACTATTATTTTTAAAAAACCATGCAGTTGGTTTTCTTCCGTATTTAAATAAGTATAGTCTTAAAATGGCACCTTAATGTCTACAATGGTACCAGTATAGGAGCTCCTCACATCCACCCTGCCGTTCATCAGGCGTATGCGCGAAAAGATGTTGGACCACCCCAGGCCCTCTCCGGTTTCGATCTTAGCCGTATCAAAACCCTTCCCGTTGTCTGAAATCCGCAGATCTATACCGCTGGATTGCTTTTTAAGCAGGAGGCGTATCTCGGTAGCCTCTGAATGTTTTAGCATATTATTCACTACTTCCTGAATAACCCTGTAAAGTGAAGACTGTCGTGTTTTATCCTCTTCAAACACATCTTCATCTGCTTCCAGTATTAGTTGCACCTGCATAGAGATGTTGATGTGTTCAGCCAGTTCATGAAGGGCCGGCTGCAATCCTTTATTGCGCAACACCTGGGGCATCATGGCATGAGATATGGCGCGTAATTCGGTTATGGACTGATCCAGTAAGTTCATAGAGCGCGACACCAGCTCCTCCTCTTCACCACTCTTTTGATCTCCCTCCAGGCTGGCCACATTGAGCTTGGTGGTAGCCAATATCTGACCCAATCCATCGTGCAGGTCTTTGGCAATACGGATGCGTTCCCGTTCTTCTGTTTCTATAACCGACTGAAAACGGATCTTTTGTAATTCTTCTTCGGCCGCAGCTTTCTCTGCCATTTGTCTCAATTTCAGGTTGCGGTATCCAAAACCCCCGATAATCAGAAATATACCTGCCACGGCACCCAGCAGAATATTACGGTTACGGGCCGCATTAAGCTCCAGGCTTTGCCGTGCCGTAACGGCTTGTAATTCCGCATTTTCCTTTTCCTTTTTCTCCGTTCTGTAAGCTACTTCAAGGTCTTTTACCAGCCGGGCGTTCCGGTCATTTAAAACAGAGTCCCGTAAATAGAGATGCTTCTCAAGGTTTACCAGGGCTGAATCCATGCGCCCGGCTCTTTTATTTACCAGGTACTTCATGTGGTAGAGGTCACGGATTTTTTCGTAATTACCACTGGTCAGGGCTGCACGGGAGGCTTTGGCTACATATTCAAAAGCTTCCTTTTTATTTCCCTGTTGTGATGACACGTCTGCCAGGTTGGTGAAAACGGTAGCCTCATGATAGCTCATAATAGGAGAGTTACTCTCTCTTATAATACTGTAGGCCCTTAAAAAATAACTTTTAGAAGAGTCTACCAGTCCCATCTTCTTAAGTGTATTACCCATATTATTGAGGGTTCTGTCTAAAGATACCTTCTCATCAAGAGTTAAGGTGAATTTTTCTACCAGGCCATGGTAATACAAAGCGGAATCATATTGCCGGTTGTCGTCAAAGTTTATAGCAATAATGTTAAGCGCGTCAATATAGAGCCAGGGCTTCGTTTCTTGTAAGTTCCGGGCAACCCGAAGTGCATGATAGCCGTATTTTTTACCTTCCTCGAAATCCTCAAAATCATGAAAAATATTGGCCAGGGAAACGTAGGTGCCTGCCAGCAGAGCAGAGTCGCTCATACCTTCCGCCAAATCAAGTGCTTTAAACATATTTTCGGCCGCAGACTGAAAGTAACCGGCATCCTGATAGTACATACTCATATTACTATAAAGGTGGTATAGGTACGTGGAGTCTGAGGTTTTCCACTGCTGCCTCTCGGCCATTTCAAAAAAGTGCTTGGCCGAATCCATTTTATGCTCATAGATCATGTGCATAAAAAAGGCACTGCGGCCCAGGTGCCTCGGGTTATTGGAAATTTTCAGGCTTTTGCGGAAATGGAACTCTCCGGCACTGTCATTTTCCTGCAAAGGGTAGTACAACCACCCTATCTTCATATGAAGATAGCCATTCAGTGAATCGGAATTAGCGGGGTTTTGAAGTACTGATTTTAAAGAATCAATGCTTTGGGAATAAGCCAAGCCACAACCCCAAAAAAATAGTAGCCAACATACTGCACGCCAATTCACCCCTGAAATGATATTAATATTCTGACCTGCCAATGTACCGTTTACCCTGGAGTGGGCTATCCGTAATTATACGTAGTTCAAATACAGTTAAGAAGGTACTTTATTTCTTCTTGAATTTTTCAATGGCTTTTTTGGTAAAGTCAGAAAGCACCAGTTTTCCGCTCAGGGCGGCACGTTCTGCCAACAACTCATCCCAGTTTTCTGTACCTTTCCAAAACACTTCTTTCAGCAGTCTCATTGCTTCCGGGTTAGACGTTCTCAGCTTAGCAGTAAGAGCCTGAATCGCTTCATCCATAGCTTCAGCGGTATCAAAAACAGCATTATACAACCCTCTTTCATGGGCCCAGGCCGCACTACGCCATTCCGTGGCATTAATAGCCAGGTCACTCATCCCGCTGGTGCCCAGCTTACGCTCTACCGCAGGGCCCACCACAAACGGACCGATACCTACGGCCAGCTCTGATAGTTTTACATCTGCGTATCGGGTTGCAAAACAATAATCTACGGACGAAGCCAAGCCTACTCCACCACCCACAGCCTTGCCCTGCACCCTTCCTATTATAAGCTTAGGACACTTCCGCATAGCGTTTATTACGTTAGCGAAGCCACTAAAGAATTTCTTCCCGGTATCCAGATCATTAATAGAGATCAGCTCATCAAAAGAAGCTCCTGCGCAAAAAGCACGCTCACCCGCTGATTGCAACACTATAACTTTAATGGCATCATCTTTTCCGGCCTCAGTTACAGTATCCGCCAGCTTAGCCAGCACTTTTCCCGGTAATGAGTTACTCAGGGGGTGGAAAAATTCAATATAGGCTATTTGATCTTTTAACGTTAGGCTTACATCGCCCTGCTGTATGGCGTCAGTCATAATAAAGAGATTGTATTCAGGCTCAAAAGTAAGGCTTATGGCCTAAGGTGAAGAACGGTCTTTAGTGGAAGTTCCGAAAACACCGAGTCGCCTGGCCTTCTCACGCCAGCTTTTACGGGCATGCTCCTGAAGATCAGATGTTTTATCAAACTCATCTATTATCTCATAACCCAGAAGGGTTTCCAGCACATCTTCCATGGTAACTATACCAGCCGTGCCACCGTACTCTCCCTTTACCAGGGCAATATGGTGACGGTGTTTGATCAGAAAATTATAGAGGTCGTAAATACTTTTGTCTTCGTTTACCACCGGCAGTTCTCTTTTGATATCACACAGCAGCATATCTTCTTCCTTTTTAGAAAGGTTAAGCATGACATCATTCTTATGGATAAACCCGCTTACATCGTCTTTAGACTCTGTGTATAGAGGCACCCGCGATATCTGGTCAAAAGAATCATCTTTAAAAAAATCACGGATGGACATCTTCTCATGGGCTACCACCATCATGGTACGGGGGGTCATGATATCCCGTACCATGGTTTTGCGAAGGTTGATCAGGTTCTTCAGAATGGCGGCTTCCTCTAAGGTAAACACTCCTTCTTTCCGGCCTACTTCTGCCAGGGCCGTGATCTCACTCCGTTCAATTGAAGGTTCGTTTTTCTTTTTAAACAGACGGGTTAAGCGTTCCGACAGCCATACCAGAGGGTACATGGCTATAGTAAGTACAGAGAGGCTGCGTGTGGTAAAATAAGCGAGGTTTCGCCAATAACCGGCTCCCAGGGTTTTGGGAATGATCTCCGAAAAAATAAGGATCAGCAAGGTTAAAACCCCTGAAATAACACCTACTGAAACGTTGGCAAATACAATCCCCGCCTGGGCACCAACCCCTGCGGCACCCACGGTATGCGAAATAGTATTCAGAGATAAAATGGCCGACAGAGGGCGGTCAATATTGGATTTAAAGTGAAATAACCTGTGCGCCCATTTCTTGTTCTGTTGCAGTTGCGTTTCAATATAACTGGGGGTGATACTCAGCAATACTGCCTCCAGGATGGAGCAGAAGAAGGAGACCACCAATGCCAGCAGTAAATAAAAAATAAGTAAGGCCATACTTTATAGTATGCTTAATTAGCAAGTAAAAGCCAGGATTGTTCTTACTAATCTATAAGGCTTTTGTCATTTCTTCAAAAACCCGGGACGACTCTACCGTACAGATCATGGAATGGTAGTAACTATACCACGCTTTTGGAGCCCGGCTCTTTGCCTCGCGGTGTGTATTAAAGTCACGCCACCGGGCAATAGCCTCATCGGTTTGCCAATAGCTGATAAATATACCCTGGTTGGTTTTGCTTATGGATGAATACCCTAAAAACCCTTCATAATTCTGAACTTCATTCATCAGCAGTTCGTCCATTTTATGATAGTCTTCCTTTACCTCTCTTTTAACGGAGATGAAAATAACGGCTTTAAAAGGAGCCTCTGGTGCCTGCCCGGTTTTCCAGTGTGTGATCATAGTACAAAAATAGTTTTCCCGTCTTACTCATTCACATAGGTGAAACCTTTAATAATTTTTATTTCCGAATCGTTTAAGATATAAGCTGGAAGTTCTTCCTTTCCTTCCAGAACCGCAATTTTGCGATTTTTTAATTTGAGTTCAACCACCTGATCCGGACCGGGGTAATTATTGTATACCGGTACTCCGGTATAAAACATAGCGTCTACAATATGTAAGCCTCCAACGTTAAACAGCACAAAGTCTTTTTCAAGCTTAAGATTCGATAGCAATTTTTTATTGTGAGTCATCGCTTTAGCATGGCCAAAATCTTCGGTTATCTCATGGTGTTTTTCAATGTCTGATACTGAAAAGCGTGTGAGTATAAGCAGTAATGCCACTAAGCCAACTCCCAGGTTCCGGTATTTACTTAGCACCGGAAGCATACACACAAACTGAAGGAGGCAGTAACAACCATATGCTATAGCCAAAATTGCCACAAACCAGCCGGCCAATGTAAACGAGGGCATTTTTGAAAGAGCCAGCGAAAAGAAAAGGAATTGTAGCACATAAGCCCCTGCCAAAGCCCGGTTTAATGTCCTGTTTTTCCTGGTAAAAAAGAAAAGGAGTAGGCCAACAATCAAAATAAGCGGGTGAATTATATTCAGATTATTGCTTATCTGATCATAATGATAGAAGAAGGTGGTGTTGTGATTGTGATCAAGGGGTTTAAAAAGGTGCTCCAGGTTGTGTGCCTGTTCTTCTTCAAACTCTTTCGGGAATTGCTGTGAAGTATATATCTGCCAGGGTAAAAAAACGGCAATGGTAATACATAGAGACAGCGCCATATTTTTCCACTCCCTGTACCTTGCTTTTCCCACAGCCAGACTATACAGGCCCCATACAGCGTATACTAAAAGGCCAACCAACCATTTACACAATATAGCGGCACCCGAAAAAACACCTATCCATAGTATCCAGCTCTTTTTACCGGAAGTATAATATTCAATAAAAGCCCAACAGCTTAAGGATATATAGGCAATAAAAGCTACATCATTCTGATCCGTTTGACCCCTTCCGCTTACCAAATCAAGCCAGTAAACGGATGAAAGCATCAGGGTGGCGGCAATAAAACCAAGCTTGCGGTTAAATAAGAGGCTCCCGCTCCTGAACAAAGCAACCACCGTTAAGGAGCTCATTATAACCCCGGGTAGTCGCATAGCATACAGGTTAGCACCAAAAAGCTTCATACTTAAAGCCATTTGCCACATGAATAAAGGCTGTTTATGAAGCCAGACATGTCCCTTAAACCAGCCTGAATACTCCTGATCCAATACCGGATCAGCGTATAGCATGGGTTTAAAGGGGTGATCTATCATGTTTTTGGCTACCAAAGCATGGTATCTTTCGTCCCATACATTTAGAAAGTCATCCAAAAGAGCACCGTAGGAATACACCAGAATTCCGGAAACAAAAAGAAAGAGACTACTAAGGCTGTTGTTCTTAACCAGAAAGGCAAAGCTCAGGATAAAACTCAAAAGAGATCCCAAAAGCAGAGAATCCTTCAGGTCAGGCATTACAGCCATTTTTTAGGCGAACATCATATCCAACTTCTTTTCTCTTTGTAGAAACCCTTCCCGGTACCATCCATAGATACACAAAGCTGTTTCGCCTGATCAATGGGTTTGATCCAATTTCTTAACCATGGTAAGGATAGTGGCCAGAGCCACGGTTTCGCCTTCCCCATCGTATACATCTACATTGAATTTTACGATGCCCTTGGCTATATCCTCCTCGCTCTTTTTTTCTTGGTCTATCTTCTCCTTTACGGTAAACTTCACGCCAATGGTCATACCCGGATAAACGGGTTTGGTAAAACGGCATTCATCAATACCGTAGTTGAGCAATACGGGACCCTTGCGGGGATCTACAAACATACCGGCTGCCTTAGAAAGTATGTAGTAACCGTGGGCTACCTTACCTTCAAAGATGGTTCCTTCCAGGGAAGTTTCATCCACATGAGCATAAAAATTGTCACCACTCACCTGCGCAAAACTGGCAATATCTGCATCGGTAACGGTATGACGGTGGGTGTATACGGTATCTCCCACTTTAAGTTCCTCGAAATGGTGACGGAAAAGGTGTTTTTCCACTTCCGGGCGGGAAGCTCCGGGCTGGTAGACCTGGGTAATCTCGGTAATGCTATCCGGGTGTCCTTGGATAGCGGTGCGCTGCAGGTAATGCAGTATACCGCGCTTTCCGCCCATTTCCTCACCGCCTCCCGCGCGGCCGGGACCACCATGGGTAAGTAATGGCATAGGCGAACCATGACCGGTACTCTCTTTAGCCGATTTGGCATTCAGCACTAAAATACGACCGTGCATATGAGCCGCCTCTACCGCAAACGCACGCCCAATTTTATCATCAGCGGTAATGATGGATGAAACCAATGATCCTTTACCCATATTGGCCAGTTCAACCGCTTCATCCAGGTCTTTGTAGGGAAGAAGACTGGACACCGGGCCAAAGCATTCTACCTCGTGCACATCGGTATTTTTAAAAGGATCGTTATTCCGGAAAAGCACCGGAGCAGCAAAGGCTCCTTTTTCCTTATCGCCCCCCGCCAGGTCGTAATCACGGAGATCTCCGTACACCACTTCCTGTTGTTTTTTAAGGCGCTCTACATTTTCAATAAGGCGCTCCACCTGTATTTTAGACGCTAAGGCACCCATGCGTACTTCTTTATTACGCGGATCACCGATCACGGTTTTCTTTAGTCTCTCGGTAAGCGCTTCCTGCACCGCATCCATCCTGTTTTCAGGAACCAATATCCTGCGCACAGCCGTACATTTTTGTCCGGCCTTGGTGGTGATCTCGCGTTGCACTTCCTTCACAAAAATGTCAAACTCAGGCATACCGGGCTCCACATCAGGACCCAAAACTGAAGCGTTCAGCGAATCGGCTTCCAGGTTAAAAGTTACCGAGCGGTCAATGATATGAGGCAGGGCTTGTAGCTTTTTACCCGTAGCGGCTGAGCCGGTAAAGGTTACGGTATCACCCGTTTGAACGTGATCAATTATACCACGCCCTAAACCGGAAACCAATTGCAGGGAACCTTCCGGTAATATTTTGGAATCGATGATGGCCTTCACCATATGCTCGGTTAAAAAGGAGGTGTATTCCGAAGGCTTTACCACAGCCGGAACTCCGGCCATCAGGTTTACAGCAATCTTTTCCAGCATTCCCCATACCGGGAAGTTAAAAGCGTTTATGTGCACGGCTACTCCCCGTTTAGGCACCATAATATGGTGACCGATAAAGGTTCCTTCTTTGGAAAGGGCTGCGGGCTGACCATCCACATGATACGGCAGGTCTGGAAATTGCCTGCGCAGGGAAGCATTGGCAAAGAGGTTACCGATACCGCCTTCAATATCTACCCAGCTATCAATTTTAGTAGCCCCGGTACGGAAGCTGGTTTCGTAAAACTGACCTTTCACTTCAATTAAGTGCAGGGCCAGGGCTTTAAGCATACGCCCTCTTTCCTGAAAGGTCATTTTGCGGAGGGTCTTCCCTCCTTTTTCGCGACCGTATTGAAGGATGGCTTCATAATCCAGCCCGGCACTGGACACTATACCAATATCTTCACCGGTGATGGCATCTTTGGCAATAAGTTCTTCGCCTTCGCCTTTGGTCCATTCACCGAGTACGTAGTTCTGTATATGTTGCATGGTATGTCTGAAATTTTGAGGTGGGTAAAGATAACAGGATGATCCGTGGCGTGCAATGCACGTATAAGTCTTCCATTTGCGAATGTACTTTGCTCGTTTTTTCAACTCCCCCATAAGCCACTAAAACTATTTTCATAGATTAGCTTTTGATAAAGTGTACTAAGTACAATATCCCGCACTCAATACTAAACAGAACTATGACAAACCAACAAGCTTCGGCCAGTAAATCATCGCGTTATATACTGGCAGCCACGGTTGTGGCCACTTTAGGAGGTTTCCTCTTTGGGTACGATACCGGTGTAATCGGTGGTTCCCAATTGTATTTCACCGAATTTTTTGAGTTCACCAAAGCCCAGCAGGGGTGGGCGGTAAGCAGTGCCCTTTACGGATGCCTGGTAGGAGCGCTCATGGCCGGTTACATTGCTTCTACATTTAGTCGTAAAAATGCGTTGATATTCTCAGGATTGTTATTTGCTGTTTCGGCCTATGGCTCCGGTATTCCGGATACACTTACCGAACTGGTGATTTATCGCCTTATCGGAGGCCTTGGGGTAGGTATTGCCTCCATGACAGCTCCCATGTATATTGCAGAGATAGCCCCGCCTAAAAGCCGTGGTAAACTGGTGTCCTATTATCAGCTGGCCATTGTATTGGGTTTCTTCCTGGTTTTTGTAGCTACTTATTTTATCGGAGGGGGAAACACGGCTAAGTTAAGTCCCGGAGAACTGGAAGCTATACACACCTATAATGTGGAAGAAGGCTGGCGCATTATGTTCTGGTCTGAACTTATACCCGCATCGCTCTTCTTCCTGTTGCTGTTCTTTGTGCCCAACTCTCCCCGTTGGCTGATGATTAAAGGCCGTGATGAGGATGCTAAAAAAGTGCTCGCCCGAATAACTGTTAGCCCGGAGGAAGCGGAGCGCGAATACAATGAAATTCACAAGTCTATACACGAAAAGAAAGAACTCCAGAAAGTTTCGGTCTTTTCCAAAAGTGTGCGCAAGATCCTTTTGATCGGTATCGCTCTTTCGGTATTGCAGCAGGTTACCGGTATTAACGCTATTCTTTATTACGGTGCAGAGATCTTCAGTAACGCACTGGGCTATGGCCCTGAAGATGCTCTGAAGCAACAGGTATTGCTGGGTGCCGTAAACCTGGTGTTCACTTTTGTAGCTATTTACCAGGTGGATAAATGGGGTAGAAAACCCCTGCTTATTGCCGGTACCACCGGTATGCTGCTCGGTCTGTCTACCCTGGGTATTTCCATTTATATGGATCGTATGGGAATCATTTCACTAATCGGTATCCTTGTATTCATCGGTTCCTTTGCCTTATCCATGGGACCAGTGGTATGGGTACTCCTCTCCGAAATATTTCCCAATAAGGTGCGTAGCGCAGCCATGTCCATTGCGGTAGGCGCCCAATGGTTATTCAACGCCATAGTGGCTAATACTTTCCCTATTATTGTAGGAAGCGATATCAACGCCACCGCATTTAACGGGGCGCTTCCCTACTTCATCTTTGCTTCGCTCTGCTTGGTCACTATACTGTTTGCGTGGCGGGTGGTACCTGAAACCAAAGGAAAAACATTGGAGGAAATGGAAAACCTGCTGGCCATTCCCGAAGCTGAAGAATAAAAAACTTAAAGCTACACTCCCATGAATAAAATATGGATGTTCCTGGTTTTGCTCGGTTTAGCGGCATCCTGTGCCAACCCGCAGGAACCAGCCACTGAAGAACCGGAGGAAAGCCAAAAGCCCAACATCATTTTTATCATGACCGATGATCATGCCTACCAGGCCATTAGCGCCTATAATCAAGGTTTGATCGAAACGCCCAATATTGACCGCCTGGCCCGTGAGGGTATGCTTTTTCAGAGAGGGTTTGTAACTAATTCCATATGTGCACCCAGCCGTGCAGTGGCCCTCACCGGAAAGTTCAGCCACGTGAATGGCCTCAAAGACAATCTGGATACTTTTGACAGCACGCAGGTAACTTTCCCGCGTTTATTACAAAAGGAAGGGTATAAAACCGCGGTGATTGGTAAATGGCACCTAAAAACCCAGCCCATGGGCTTTGATTACTGGAAGGTGTTGCCCGACCAGGGACAATACTATCACCCGGAGTTCCGTACCAAAAACGGTATGGTTAAGGAGCAGGGTTACGTAACGGATGTGGTGACGGATATCTCCATGCAATGGCTGGATTCGGTACGTCAGGGTGACGAACCCTTTTTACTGATGTACCAGCACAAAGCCCCGCATCGTGAATGGTGGCCCAACTTACCGGATATTGAAGAATTTACCGGCAAGGAGTTTCCCGAGCCGGCCACTTTGTTTGATGACTATGAAGGTCGCGGACGGGCCGCTAAAGAAACCGAAATGACCATCCATACCCACATGGCGCTGAGCAGCGATAACAAGGTCCACCCGGACATCGTAAATAAGCTGGGTTACAAATCATTCATGAACTGGTACCAGCGCATTCACCTGGAGCAGTACAACCGCCTGAGTGACGAAGAAAAGGCCAAATGGGATAAATACTACGGCCCCATCAATAAAGATTTTGAAAAGCTGGCGCCCCAGGGGAAGGAGCTTACCCAATGGAAATACCAGCGCTATATGCAGGATTACCTGGGCACCATTCGATCGGTAGATGATAATGTGGGCCGCTTGCTGGAATACCTGGACAGCACCGGACTGGCAGAAAACACCATTGTAGTGTACACTTCCGATCAGGGGTTTTACCTGGGTGAGCACGGCTGGTTTGACAAGCGCTTTATGTATGAAGAGTCTTTCCGCACACCTTTAATTGTACGCTGGCCCGGTAAGATCAAAGCCGGAACGGTGGACAAACACCTGGTGCAAAACCTGGACTTTGCCCCTACCTTTTTGGATGCAGCCGGAGTGAACGTACCTGAAGATATGCAGGGCCGTAGCCTGCTGCCGGTTTTTGCTGAGGAAGCTGACGACTGGCGCGATGGCCTGTACTATCATTATTATGAATATCCCGGTTTCCACATGGTGAAGCGCCATTACGGAGTGCGTACCGATCGCTACAAGCTTATTCATTTCTATTACGACATTGACGAGTGGGAACTGTACGATCTGGAGAAAGATCCGCAGGAAATGAAAAACCAGTATGATAACCCTGAGTATGCCGACATCCAAAAGAAACTGCACGGACAACTCAGTGAGTTGCGTGAACAGTATATGGATAATGATTCCGTAACACAGGCCATGCTCAATGCGGATATTGAACGTGCCAAACGCAAGTCCATCTACAGTAAATAAATCTCACATGAAGCCTTTTGTGCTATCCCTTTGTATTGCCCTGCTTGTTGGTGCTTGTAAAACCGCACCTGAAATGCCAACGGCCAAAGCTCTTTCTTCCCCTTCCGGTGAACTGAAATTACACTTTGCCCTTTCCGAAAACGGAACTCCGCACTACAGTGTGGATTTTAAAGGTGAAACGGTTATTGATACTTCCATGCTGGGCTTTAGTCTTGAAAATGCTCCGGCCATAGCTGGTAATTTTGAGATCGTAAAAGCCGAGAGCCATGAAGAAGATGAGCGTTGGGAAATGCCTTGGGGGGAGCAATCCAAAGTGCGCAACCACTACCACGAACTTAATGTGGAACTAAAAGAAAAAGGGGAGAACGGACGACCCATGAAGCTGTATTTCCGGGCCTATGATGACGGGGTGGCATTTCGTTACGAACTCTCCAAAACGGATAATGCCGATACTTTACTGATCACGGATGAAAATACCGAGTTCCAGCTCACCGGAGATCATACCACCTGGTGGACCCCGGGCGACTGGGATATCTACGAACACTCCTACAACGAAACGAAATTCAGCGCGGTAGACGCTATTTCCAAGCGTGACCATCCCAACCTGGGGCAAACCTACATTCCGGAAAACTCCATGAACACCCCGGTGACCATCAAAACTGCGGAGGGTGTATACCTGGCTTTCCACGAAGCTACATTGTTTAACTACAGCGACATGACGTTACGTGCGGATGCGGAAAACCTGAAAATGACCAGTGGTTTAGTGGGCTCCGATCGCACTTCCTACAAAGCCAAAGTGGCGCTGCCTTTTACTACGCCTTGGCGGGTGATCCTGATTACCGATGAAGCCACGGATCTGCTGGATTCCAAAACCGTACTGAACCTCAACGAACCCAATAAGCTGGGTGACGTAAGTTGGTTTAAACCTACCAAATACGTGGGTATCTGGTGGGTGATGCACCTGGATATCAACTCCTGGGACTTGGGCACCGGCCGGCATGGCGCTACTACCGAAAGAGCAAAAGAATACATTGATTTTGCGGCTGAGAGTGGCATTGGAGGCGTACTGGTAGAAGGGTGGAACATTGGTTGGAACGGCTGGAAGAACGCCCGCTTTACCAAACCCTATCCGGATTACGATATTGAAGAAGTAGTGCGTTACGGCAAGGAAAAAGACGTTGCGATCATCATGCACCATGAAACCTATGCGGACCCGGCCAATTACGATCGTCAGCTGGACAGCGCCTTCCAGTATATGCAAGACCTTGGGCTACACGTGGTGAAGACCGGTTATGTAGGCCACATCAAAACCAAAGGAGAATACCACCACGGCCAGTATATGGTGAATCATTACAACCGCGTATACGAAACAGCCGCTAAGTATGAAGTGGCCGTAAACGCCCACGAGCCCATTAAGGCTACCGGTATGCGCAGGACGTATCCCAATATGATCTCGCGTGAAGGTATGCGTGGGCAGGAGTTCAACGCCTGGGGGAAAGACGGTGGTAATCCTCCTTCCCATATTCCCACGGTAGCTTTTACCCGCATGCTGGGCGGCCCGTTTGATTTTACGCCCGGTATTTTCCAGATCAAGCTGGATGAATGGCGTGAAGGCAACCAGATCAACACCACTTTAGCCCAACAACTGGCGCTGTACGTGGTGATCTACAGCCCCGTGCAAATGGCAGCCGATCTGCCCGAACATTACCGCGATCAGCCGGCCTTCCAGTTTATCCGTGATGTGGCGGTGGATTGGGACACTTCCTTTGCCATGAATGGTGAAGTAGGTGATTACGCCACCTTTGCCCGCAAGGCTAAACAAAGTGGTGAGTGGTTTATAGGTAGTGTAACCGATGAAAACCCCCGCGACCTGGAGCTGAACCTCAGCTTCCTGGAAAGCGGTAAAACCTACACCGCCCAGATATATAAAGACGGGCCGGATGCGCATTGGGATAATAACCCTACCGACATTGCCATTGAAGAACTGGACGTAACGTCTGAAACCGTGCTGCCGGTGCATCTGGCGGAAGGTGGCGGGGTGGCTATTAGAATTCTGCTAAATAAATGATTAGACATTTTTTAATCTTTTGCTTAGCTTAATACGAGTATTCTTAAATTGCCTATCTCAAAGGATAATTCTTCAGTGATAAATTATAGTCCAGTCTCATTGTCTTATCCCATTGACTGGGGAATAAAGACTATACCCGTCTATAGAATTTTAGATGATCGACAATGGATGATTAACTTCTTTGAAAAAGGAGAAATTCAAGTAAGTAGCTTCAATGTTTTTCAAAACTATAAGGATGAAATGCAGGGAGACAATTCCGAAGGAGAGGCAATGATTGTTTTTCTTGATGATGAGGGAAATAGTCATGCTATTAAGTATGAGGCTGGGTTAAACGCCTATATTTTGTCAACAACAAAAAACCTTACCCCCAAGGTTATCAATGACTTTAAAGGAAAGTGTGCAATTAAAATTAATGACCCTACCTTATTTGGTTTGGAGTTATCAAAAAAGCTACCCTTCATTACCGGTGGCCTTGAAGGAAGCTGTGACTACGTAGATTCTAAAATTCAGTTTATAGAAAAGCACATTAATACTCAAAATCTAATTAATTTATTAGAAAAAAAAGTACATAATCATCATTTGCAAGAAGAACTTATCCAAGTAACTAAAGGAATGGAATTGTTTGCCAAAGACAAAAAATATCAGCATCAGTCAGAATACCGCTTTGCTTGGTTTGGAAGAGCTAATATATCCTCGAAATATATTGCTTATTGTCCAGAACTTATAGAGTATTGTGAGCCTATTGATCTTTGATTGTCCTTTAACTCTTACACCCCTCCGAAAATACGCCCCAGTTGATATCCGGCACCTCGGCATACATTTCTCTAACTTTTCGGTTGATGTCCTTTTCCATTTCGTTCCAGCTTTTGCCGTAGATCTTTTCAAAGCCCGCAAAGCCATGTTGCCAGAAATCACGCAGCTTATCCGTACCGTAGGTTTCCTTTAAATATTGCGTGATATAAGCCGCCTGGTGGTAACCGGTCATCTCATCCGTAGCATAAAAATCGGATGATAAGCTGTCCATAGGGTAAAGCAGGTCATTCTCCAGCATATAGCGGTATATCTCACTTACCCGGTAGCCATTGCAATTATCTTCCGCTAATGTGGCCAGTCCTTCGTTCATCCAATTCATTTCGGGCTGGGGATAAGTCCAAAGGATGTTGGACATCATGTGCATCAGCTCATGCTTGGTGGGTGGCTTTATGATCTTTTCCGCCTCCGGTGATTCCTTATCAGTGGTAGCCAGCAAATACACTTCCTTTAACCAGGAATTGGAAATTCCCGATGCTTCCATACCAACATGACGGAACATTTCAGCACGTGACCTTACAAAACGGATCTTGATCACCTCGTTATATTCATCTACTTCCAGGATCTTACAGTTACTTTTAATAGCCTCCTGGCATTCCTTCACAAAAGCTTCCCGGTTTTCATAGGCATAACCTTCCGCGGGAAAGGTGAATTGCAGGTTGTCCACATCCTTCACCACTTGTTGCTCAAGTTTCCAGCCCAGCTCATCGGTTCCTTCAACAGGTATAACTTCCTGTGGCTGGCTTTTCGCTTGTGGTTGATACGCCATAACAGCAACCAAAACTAAAAGCGGAATTATTTTATACGATTTCATAGCAGATTGTATTTCAGGTTATTTGCCAAAACTAGCGGCTTCCACAACATCAGCTTGTTAAGAAGTGTTAATTGTATCCCAAAAGCATGTTATAAAAAGTCCTTTCCGTTGGTCCCCATTACAGCCCTGAAAAATTTCACCTTCAACCGGTGGTCTGAACTGGAAATAGAGAAGTTCTTTCTTTGAGATCATTTCCTCCAAAAAAGCCGAGCCAGAGGTGGCGTTTTCGGCCACACAAAAGGACTGATCTTTTTGCAGCCACCCTTTCATTTTGAAAAGCACCCTGCCAATACTGCACCATGTTACGCAAAGCTGGCAGGTTTGCCTTAAACCGTTAAGTCTGGCAAATCAGGCCATACGCCTGTTTTTCAAAGCTTTAGATTCTAATTCCTAAATTGGGAAGAACAGAGGGCTACTTCTGTATGGTGCTTGCGCTCTGGATGAGCTGTACTAATCAATTAAAAATTAAAATGAAAGTATTAGTCATCGGGGCCGGAAACATGGGCTTAACATATGCCCAGGCCGTTTCAAAATCAGAGTTTTTGAAACCTAAGGATCTTATGATCCTGGATAATGCTCCCGATAAAACATCTCAACTCAAAAAGATCAGTCATTTTGATGTACATGAGAACCTAGATTCCTGCGTTCCGAAAGCCGACATCATTTTTGTGGCCGTAAAGCCTTATCATGCTGAAGATCTGTTCAGCCAAATGAAAGATATGATGAATGATGAGCAAATCATTATATCCATTATGGCCGGAGTAAGCATAGACTTTATTAAAGAAAGCCTGGGGGTAACACGTGTTATACGCGCCATGCCTAACCTGCCGGCTCAGGTGGGTAAAGGTATGACCTCCTATACGGCTTCCGATGAAGTATCCCGGCTGGAACTCCTTACCGTAGAAAACCTGTTGGATACCACCGGGAGATCCGTGCGACTGGATACGGAAAATGATATTGATGCTTCTACCGGTATTTCCGGAAGTGGCCCGGCTTACATTTTTTACTTTATGCAGTCCATGCTGGAAGCTGCCCAGAAAATGGGTTTTTCTGATCATGATTCCAAAGTATTGGTGGGACAGACTTTTGAAGGGGCCGTGGAACTCTTCAACAAAAATGACCTGGACCCCAATACCTGGATGAACAGAGTAGCTTCTAAAGGGGGTACCACCCGTGCTGCGCTGGACTCTATGGAAGACGGCAATGTAAAAGAACTTATTAAAGATGCAGCCTATGCAGCCTTTAAGCGTGCCGTAGAACTGGGTAAGGAATATCAAAACTCATAAGCATGGAGATTAGGGACGAAGTACGTAAAAAGAGAGTAGTTATAAAGGTGGGTACCAATGTGATGACCAATAAGGACAATCGTATTGTAGGCCCCATCCTTAAAGAATTGGTTCGCCAGATCGCAGCGCTTTATGAAGAAGACATCCTCACCGTATTGGTGTCATCCGGTTCCGCTATTGCGGGAAAGGAGATTCTGGGGGATTGTATTCCTAAAGACCCCTCTACCCGCAGACAGATTTTTTCTGCCGTAGGGCAACCGCGCATGATGCGCCATTACTATAGCATTTTTCATGATTATGGAATGCGTTGCGCACAGGTGTTGGCCACTAAGAGGGACTTTAGCCCCGGTAAGCATCGTGAAAACATGATCAACTGCTACGAAGGTCTTCTGGCGGAGGGAATAATTCCCATTGCCAATGAGGATGATGCCGTTTCACTAAGCATGAGCATGTTTACCGACAATGATGAGCTGGCCAGCCTGGTAGCCGAGCTTATTGATGCCGATATGATGATATTGCTAACCGATACCGATGGTTTATATACCGGTCACCCGGATGATGAGGATACGGTAATAGTACCACACGTAAAGGTAGACCAGAAGGTGGAAAAGTATATTCAGAAAAGTGATAAGGGCGAAGGTGAAGGCCGCGGAGGTATGCACTCCAAACTGGAAGTAGCCAAAAGCACGGCCGCCAAAGGCATCCCTACTTTTATTACCAACGGTAAGCGTGAAAATGTGATCCTGGATATTGTAGCCGGTAAGGAGATCGGCACTATGGTTACGGATTAACAACAACACTTGCTGTCACTCTGAGTGCCTGTGCTGAGCCTGACGAAGTGGAGTCGAAGAGCGGCAGCAAAGTGATTTTCGTAGAGTCACCCTTCGACTCCGCTCAAAGTGCCATTATTATAAATCAAGGTCTCCCTGAGTACCCCGAAGAATTTCGGGGTGTATCGAAGGGCGGCCCACATACTAACTTATAAAACACAACAATGAAACTCATACAAACCGACATAAAAAATAAAGTATTGCAGTCCATGATGAATATCCTGGACCGCGAGCGTAAAAATATAATTACGGCCAACCAAAAGGACCTGGACGCTTTTGACAAATCCGACCGCGCCATGTACGACCGCCTGGTGGTGAATGATGCCAAAGTAGACGGCATGATACAGTCCGTAAGGGAAGTGATGAACCAGGAAGACCCGGTAGGTAAAGAAAAAGAAAGCCGGACGCTGGACAATGGCCTGGAGATCATTAACAAAACAGCACCTTTTGGTACCATTATGATCATTTATGAATCGCGGCCGGATGTAACTATTGAAGCGGCAGTACTGGCCTTTAAAGCCAACAATAAGATCTTACTAAAAGGTGGTAAGGAAGCCGTACACAGCAACGATATACTCGTACAATGCTGGCATGAAGCCCTGGCGGAAAACGGGCTTGAAAAAGACTGGATACAACTCTTGAAGATGAACCGTACGGAGACACAGGAGTTCCTCCGGAATCCTACGCAAAAGCTGGACCTCATCGTTCCCCGTGGTGGTGAGCGCCTCATTACCTTTGTGAAGGAACACGCCCAATGTGCCGTACTGGTGAGCGGTCGCGGGAATAATTTTCTCTACGTGAGTCCTAATGCGGATTGGGAGAAAACCAAAGCGGTGATCCTCAACGCCAAAACGGATAAGATATCCGGTTGCAACGCTCTGGACAAAGTATTGATGGATATAAAGCAGCCGGATTATGAACAGCACCTGAAAGACCTCAGCCAAATGCTCAAAGAGCATGAAGTAGAAGTGCTGGTAGATGATACCGTGCAAAAAACGCTTTCGGATGAAAAGTCTATCCCGGATGAAGATACCTGGTTCCAGGAATTTTTAGCCATGAAAATCTGTATTGGTGCTGCCAACGGACTGGACAACGCCATTGATAAGATCAACCATTACTCGGGGGGGCACTCTGCCACTATTATGACGCAAGACAATAGCGAAGCTGCCGAGTTTATGGAACAGGTAGACAGTGCTGCGGTATACCGCAACGCCTCCACCCGCTTTACCGATGGCGGACAAATGGGCGTGGGTGCCGAGCTGGCCATCAGTACGGATAAGCTACACCACCGCGGGCCACTAGGTCTCAAGCAATTGGTGACCAATAAATATTACGTCTACGGTGACGGGCAGATCAGGAAATAAGAGCTGATCCATGAAAACAAACCCCGCCTGGTGCGGGGTTTGTTTTTTGTAAACGGCAGGGTCGTCCTGTGCTGAGCCTGACGAAGCAGAGTCGAAGAGCGACAATTAGGAATAAAAATTATACTATAGAACCGGCCCCCCTTCGACTCTGCTCAGGATGACCCTTTGTTTTGGTTACTGGAATGCGTTTGATTTTGACAAACCGATGGATCTTTCAGCTTATCCCAGTTCTTATCAATCAAGGCTTGCTTCTTTTCACGGGTCCAGCCTTTGATCTTCTTTAGCCTCGTCAGGATAAGAAGCCTTCCCTACAGCGTTTAAGCGGAGGATATAGCGGTGTATAAAATCTTTGGTTTTTTAATGATATCTATAGCTCCACACTATTCAGCAGTATAAAGGCAGTCCTTTGTACACCACCCTAATTCATATTAGAGCCAGGCTACCTTTGATGGGGGAACTTGGACACCGGAAGCGGAGTGTAGGGGTATGCGCTTAAAAAGCATTGGGTTGAGCTATAGGTGGCAGCGCAGGGATATTATTCTGCGGTTGCTTTTAACCACCGCGCAATTAACTCACTATCAATATCTTCAACTTCTTTAATTTTAAGGTGCCTCATGTTTTTTCCGGTGCCTGCCAGCAGACCTTTTGGGTCATCAATTCTGTCAATGTTATAAAAACCAAGGGCCACATGGTGTTTAGCGGATCTTAAGTAGGTGAAAATCTTAGAACGGCTAAAAACAGGAATGCCCCACTTCAGGTCTTCCGTGGTTTCGGAAATAGTTTTATGGATTAGCTGACGCAGGGTTTCCAGAACCTTGGTCTGCTCTGCAGGCGCATTGGTGATATAGTCTGTTACCTTTCCATTCAAATTCATATATCTTGTTTTTTTGGTTTCAGAATAAGTTTAGCTACCAAAAAAGCGATAACCAGCCAACTGCTTATCAAATTCACACCTACTCCAATGGCGTACGTAAGCGGCATGCCCCACCAGTTTAACAATTGTCCATAGGTAGCTGCCCACGCCAGCAGCCCGGTGATACCTACTAACAACATCCGCATTTTGATGGAACGGTCTGCGGTAAGTACAAGCAACAGAACAAGCAGCATGGCCACCACAAGCTGCGTAATTACTTCGCCAATAAAGTAACTGGTGTAATCCGTTTTAAGGGGTTGGGTTACAATCCATGAAAAAGTATGGTCCGTAGTATACGTGCTGATCTTATGGTTAAACGCAGCATCAAATTTATCTGTGGTTAGTGTATGAGGTTCTATGCGCAGGAGATCCGGTACTTCACCGGAATCCGCTTTGGTTTGGGCCGTTATTTTTTGCGCAGTGGGAACTCCCCAGGGAAATATTTGCGTAAACCCGCTCCAAAGAAACAATAGTATCGCACACACTATGGTGGCCAAAAGGTACTTTTTCATTTCCCGTTCTTTTTTGAGAGATACGTTTCCAGACCATTGAATTTTGCCTTCCAGAATTTCTCCAGGGTGGAGAGGTACTCTTCCACCTCCTTTAGTGCTTCCAACTGAGCAATACAGTTTCGTTGCCTGCCGTCTGCATGATCGGGCTCAATTTCAAGCAGCCTGGCATTTTGCAACACTTTTACGTGCTTGGCTATGGCTGGTCTTGACATATTGAAGTTTTCGGCTATCTGTCCTATGCTGCTGGCTTCATCCGTCAGCATCAGCAATATTTCCCGCCTGGTTGGGTCTGCAATGGCTTTAAATACGTCCCCCATTTTCTTCAAGGTGTTTTTGTAGTAAGATGGGTAGTATTTTGGTTTTCCACCCGTTGGATAATATTTTTTTAACAATAAGCCGGTTCAGTACTCCTTTAAACCCGCTGTGCTCAAAATGGAGTACGGTTTTACGCCCTGCCTCCTCCAGCCTGAAGCTGACTTTGGTTTGTTTTAACGGACCGCCACTCCAACTGAAGGATAGCAATTGGTTTTCTATCACTTCTAAAACCTGGCAATCTATAGTGCCGTTAAAGCCCGGGAAGGGCTTTGTTTTAAACTGGAATTTATGCCCCACTACGGGTTCAATATTACACGGCATAAGCCATTCACTCATGGAAGCCTTGTTGCTTATGGCTTTCCAGACATCCTCAATGGGAAAGTGGTACGCTCTCGTAAATTTTATGCTGTCTCTCATACCGATACAAAACCAAATGGTTTCGCAAATATATAAAACCTTTTGGTTTCACAAAAAGCATTCTACAGATGTGGAATTCAGAAATCAGAGCGGGCTTAGAACGGGTCAAGGCACACAGGATAGCAATATGTTCTGTTGCCGGTATTACCGGCAAGCCTTTGCTTTCACGTTCTCCGCCTGGCGTATATGTCGCTCATTGTGATACACTATAAACCTCAAAGTGTCACCAAGTCTGAGTTTAATAATCCGTGTTAAGGATATGGCCGTATAGTTTTTGGTAAGATTTACCTTTTTAGCCTGGTAAAGGAGTGATTTTAACTTTTCCAATTGTTTGATGAACTTGTCCAGCGTTATGGCCGATAGTTGTGACGTTTCCGGAGTCATCATTTTAGGAGCCTTCATTTTTTTCTGGTTAGTGGCTTTGATGGAGTTCACAAAATAATCACCAATAAGGCTACTTTTAAATAGAATGCCTTCGTGCAGTGATGGGCTATTCAGTATGCAACGTTCTATTTCCGGCAAATAGAAGTCTCCGTATAAATTGAGGTGCTCCATGCATTCAAGCACGCTCCAATCGTTATGGTCAGGCTTAAAATTCAAGACTTCACGCGAAACATTTTTCAAGTCCGTTGTAGCCTTCAAAGAGTCTTCCGTTACTTTTAGTAATTGCTCTATCAGTTCGTTTTGTTCAATTCTCATGATGAAAGGTTTCATCAAAATTCTAAAGCACCTGGGTCAATTCTCTTGATTGAGATCAATAATTTCTGATTCTACTCAGAGTCTCAGGCTTCATTCTGAGATATGACGCGATATACTTAAGTGGTATGTGCTGAAACAAGTGAGGACTCCTTTTTAAGACCCTGTTGAGTCGTTCAACAGGTGAAGTCAGCAGCAAATCAATTTCCCTGTCAAGTTGCTGCATGAGCAGGGTTTCCAGGAAGACACTGTATTGACTTAAAGAATGTCCGTCCCTCAAGACAATTTCAAGAAATGCTTCCTTTGAAATTCGCTTTACCGTAGTTTCTTTCAATGCTTCAATATAAAGTTCGGAAGGCTCCTCTTTTATAAAGGATGACAAAGAGTTCAAGAACGAGCCATCGTATCCCAGTCTGATGATGTGCTCGTCCAGTTCTGTTAAATAAGATACTTTTACCGCACCCTTATCAATATAATAAAGGGATTTCTCTATTTCACCTTCCCTGATCAGATATTCACCCTTCTTAAATACTTCCGTTGCCGGGATCGCATTAAAAACATTCGATATACTCTTTATGAAAATAGATCCTTCCGTTATGTTGTCATTCTCCATAGGCTTTTGCTGGCCGGTAGCGGCCCTGTATGGTAGGTGTGGGATTTTGAAACCGAATGTTGTGTCGTTGTAAAATACTCATTATTGAGCAGTCCGCCCGCATTTTCTGTAGCTGATGTTGTGCCTGGTTTTTTATTCTTTAAATCATCGTTCCGACAAGTCGCTGTTTCAATCCGCTTTGTCCAAATGAGATTTGGGAAGTCAAAACGCTTATATGATTGTTAGATTAGAACGGTTTTCATTTTTTCAAATTAGGCACAACGGCCATATGCTTTCACAGTTTTTTCAATACCTTTTTGGGTAACAGCTTTTCCAAAACTGGTTTCATACTGTCTTTCTTTTCCAGGAATTTCCACCCCGTATAAGTGGGGTCGTTAATTGCGTACATTTCATTGGTCACGTTGATGTCGATCTTGCTGTTTTCTCTGTCATATACAACATTCTTGTCGCCATGTATTTCTTTGAGCATTTCATAAGTGAAGTCTGCCGGATTAAAATCTTCATCTTCTGTACTTTCGGTTTCCTCCCCAGTCGTCACAATCGTCATGGTCATTTTAAACGAATACCGGATTCGTGCATATTTTATCCCGTCCAACTCCAAAGGCTCCGAAATGCCTGTTACAGAGGGGTTACCCAGCGCGATGATGGTAGTGGTATCTGCCTTCATCCTGTCCATTGCTTCCAGCATTCTGTCTTTCGGGAAATGTTCAAAGAGCTTAGGATAAATGTACTCTAGCGTCTGTGCATTGTCCTTTTGTTGTACCGTCCGGAAATAGTTCTCAAATGTCTTTTTGATTTCGTCTTTGTCCATTTGTCCAAAGGCTGCTACCGGCAGCATACTTGTCAGTAAGATAATCACTAATGTTTTTGTCATGTTTCTTTTTTTTTTTGCATTGTGCACTACGGTTTGGCTATGAGCAGTAGCTCCCCACAGAGTGCTATTGCATATAGGTGTTGTTGTGCAACGTTTTTAGTTATTTTTTTAGTCACCATACAATTATCACATCTCTCTGGCCAAGAACGCTTGGCACAACCCAAGTTCCTGTCATAGGAGCACCGTTCTCATAAGTTACAGGAACTGAATTGTCAAGACAAAGGGAAACCGTGTATTCATCCTGGGCTAAAACCGATGTGGTAGCAAGCTCATCGCGTTTCTCAGCTGAAAGGTTTTTGCAATTGCTTGTCACAAATTGCTTCATTGCTATCAGTAACTCTGATTGTGAAATTGTCAAACTGGTGTCTGGTGGATAACACGGTTGAGTAATTCCGGCAAAAGTTGAATACAGGCGATTCATCTTATCCGTACTTACTTGTAATGTATTTAGTGCATCGAAAGCAGATTGTTGCTCTGGTGTAAGCTCCGGTATAGTATCCATATTTGCCCTATAGACGGAAGGCAGCGAATCTGTTGATTGATGCTCTTGGTTTGTACTTTCATCGGTCGATGTACATGAGGACAGCAACATAAGTGTCGTCAAAAGCATGATTAGTATCTTCATGTTAAGTTTTATTGTGTCGGTATTGTCGTCACTTTTAAATGTTGCACAACGTACGAATATAGTACAATGCACTTTACCTCCTCTTATCTTCCGGAAACGTATCCCTTTTGTTTTTAAGCATTTGAACCTTGGTCGGTTCATTTTTTTACTACCTCCGTTGCAAGAGCTTACTCCATAAAAAATCCCCGCCTTACCATCCGGTAAAGCAGGGATCCGTATTATATAAAGCGGAGGCTTACTTCGCTATTTTAAAAGTGCCTTTTAAAGAAGCATTGGAGTTACCCCCCACGTATACTTCAAAATCACCGGGTTCGGCTTTGAAGTCCATATTACGGGTGTAAAAGGCGAGGTCATCGGTACTGAGGGTAAAGCTCACCGTTTTGGATTCGCCCGCCTTCAGTATGATCTTTTCAAAACCCTTCAACTCCCGCACGGGGCGGGTCACACTACCCACCAGGTCGCGAATGTACAGCTGTACCACTTCTTCACCATCACGGCTACCGCTGTTCTTCACGTTTACGGTAATGGTCATATCATCACCCATATTTAAAGAGCTTTTACTGATATTCAAACCGGAATACTCAAAAGTGGTATAGCTTAAACCGTAGCCAAAGGGGTATAAGGGTGTATTGTCCACATCCAGGTATTTGGAGGTGTATTTGTTGTTGGCATCAAAGGGGCGGCCGGTATTCTTCATGCTGTAGTAAATGGGTACCTGCCCTACGTTACGCGGGAAGGTAATGGTGAGCTTTGCAGAAGGGTTGTAATCGCCAAACAGCACCTCAGCCACGGCACGGCCGTGCATGGTACCGAGGTGCCAGGTGTTTACAAGGGCAGGTACATTCTCATCCATCCAGGAAAGATCCAGCGGGCGCCCGGCACCTACCAGCGCCACGGTGGGCTTGCCCACTTTCATTATTTCTTCTACCAGTTCCTGCTGTACACCGGGCAGGTGAATATCAGAGCGGCTGGCGGCCTCTCCATTCTGGCGGTAGTTCTCGCCCACGGCCAGGATTACTACATCCGCATTACGGGCTGCTTCCACGGCTGCGTCAAATTCGTCTTTACTATCATCACCATCAAAACCAAAACCAGTGCCTTTTACATAGGTGATCTTAGCATTCGGGGCCTTTTCTTTTAAGCCTTGCAGTATCGTCACCACTTTGGATTCGTCACCGGAAGCATGCCAGCTCCCCAGCAGGTCAACCTGGTTGTCGCCCAATGGCCCGATAAGGGCAATGGACTTCACTTCTTTGGAAAGGGGCAATACGTTGTTTTTGTTCTTTAGCAATACGATGGAGCGCTTGCCGGCTTCCAGGGCGTGGTCCATCAGCTCTTTGGAATAAAGGATCTTCTTTTCGCGCTTCTCATCCAGGTACAGATACGGGTCTTTGAACAGACCCAGGTCCCACTTGCTTTCCAGTATTCTGCGCACAGCGGTGTTTACCTGGGCTTCAGTAAGCTTACCCTCTTGTATGAGCTGTGCCAGGTGGTTGTTATACACACTCCCCTGCATATCCATATCCACTCCAGCTTTAAGGGCCAGCTCTCCGGCTTCCTTTTCATTGGCTACTACACCGTGGGGCACCATTTCATTAATAGCGGTATAATCGGTTACCACAAAGCCGTCAAAGCCCCACTCGTTGCGCAAAATATCGGTAAACAGCCATTTGCTGCCGGAAGCCGGCACACCGTCTACTTCATTAAAGGAGGTCATAATGGTTTCCACCCCGGCATCAATAGCTGCTTTATAGGGTGGTAAATAGGTTTCGCGCAGTACACGCTCCGACATATCCACGGTACCGTAATCACGGCCGGCCTGGGGTGCTCCGTAGGCTGCAAAGTGCTTTACACAAGCCGCCAGCGTAAGCGGGTCGCTCAGGTCATCACCCTGGTAGCCTTTTACCTTTTCAGCGGCTATCAGGCTCCCTAAGTATGGGTCTTCGCCCGAACCTTCGGAAATACGGCCCCAGCGGGGGTCGCGTGCAATATCCACCATAGGGTTAAACGTCCAGTTGAGCCCGGAGGCGGCAGCTTCCTTAGCGGATAACTGAGCAGATTTGCGGATCATCTCCATATCCCAGGAACAGGATTCGGCCAGGGGAATAGGAAAAATGGTGCGGTGACCGTGGATCACATCGTATCCAAAAAGGAGAGGAATGCCCAGACGGGTTTCTTCCAAAGCGGTCTTTTGCAGGTCGCGGTTGTACTTTACGGTATGGGCGTTAAAAAGGGCGCCTACCTTTCCGGCTTTAAGGTCATTCTTATAATTCTCATTAAGGGTGGGCCCGGTTACATCCCAGCCGCTGGTGTAAAGGGTTAGCTGACCGATTTTTTCTTCAAGGGTCATTTTACCCATCAGGTCCTTGATAAAAGCATCGCGTTTAACCTGGTCGTTTTGTGCATGGGTAGCCAGGCCAAAGGCTCCCAGGCATAGTGCTGCAAAGAGTTTCTTCATCAGTATTATTTTTTGGAATGGGAAAATATCCACGGCAGCAAACCGGGCTCCGCAAAAGTGGGGTCCCAGCTGTTGTGGTTGGCATCGCGGAATAAAGTCATTTTTACATCGCCTCCGGCTTCTTCTATGGCCCTGCGCATTTTGATGGAGTGGTAGGGCAGTACAATGTCATCCTGTGCCCCGTGGAAGATCCAGAAGGGCACTTTTTTGGCGTACAATCGTACCGTTTCCTGGTTGCCGCCTCCGCAAATGGGAAAGGCTGCGGCAAACATATCCGGCCTGCGGTATACAATCTCAAAGGTACCCATGCCGCCCATGGAAAGGCCGCCTACGTATATGCGGCTGGTATTTACATAGGGCATGGCCGCTACGGAATCCATAAGGGCCAACAATTGCTGCATGGATGGCGTAGGCTCTCCTCCGTCTATAAAAAAGTGATTGTAACCGTATTGATTGCGCTCTTTTTGCACATTGGCCCAGTAATCATCTTCAGGGCACTGCGGGAAAATTACAATGGCGGGATACTTTTCAATACTATCACTAAAGAGCTTGCTGCCGTGTACCAATTGCGTTTCATTATCACGGCCTCTTTCTCCGGCACCATGCAAAAACAAAAGCACGGGGTACTTTTCCGAAGGGTCAAAATCTGCAGGCCACAGGGTACGGTATAGCAAGGTGTCCTGCCCGTTTATAAAAATTTCTTTTTGGTAGGTTTCCTTTTGTGCGGAAGCGCTGAATTGAAACCACACGATCAGAAGAACAATGTATTTATTCATAGCGGAAACCTAATTTATCCAGCCCGGCTTTTACTTCCGGAGCTTCCATAAACAGCTCCCAGAACATTCCGCTTCGGTAGTTCTCTATCATTACCGGAATAGGCCCCTGGTCAATAGCCAGGTAGCGCGGCAGGTACCAGTTGTTTTCAAAACTAAAGGCGTCATAGGGTCCATATTTTCCCACCAGGCTATCTCTTTGCGGAGCGTAGAGAAATTTAAGGAATTGCAGGCTTTCTTCTGGTGTATACGGAAATGAGGACAGGGCCGCAGTGGGAGAAATAACGCCCAGGTCTCTTCCGAGGCGGTGTCCGGCATAGCCACGCATGGAGTAGCTGGAGGTAAGACCCCAGCAATTTTCTCCGTATCCTTCATAATCCTTAGGGTTTTCCACACTGTACTTATAATGGATCAAAGCATGATTGCGGTTCAATTTCCAGTAATCGGCATATTGATCGCTAAGGCCCTTGGGGTTTAAGCCCAGGTATGAATAGTGGGCCCAAAAAAGCGGCCCTACGGCATCTTTATCGTGTTCAAAATGATTGAGCACCACCGGAAGGCCATATACTTCTTCATTGGATTTAATACTATCATTACGCGCCCAGCCTTTGTGGTATACGTCTGCATCAATAGGATGAGTGGGTGATGCCGCGGCAAGTACATACATAATTAAACACTCGTTATAGCCGCCTACCGGGAAATTCATTTCCCATTCATATTCAGGGCTCCAATGCCAATACAATACATCCTGGCCGTGGGTGTACCAATCCCATTCCACCCCTTTCCATAGCTTATCAATTTTAGCCACCAGGGCTTGTTCGCGCTCATTGCCATTTTTAAAGAACTCCCGCACGGTAAGCATCCCTTGCACCAGGAAGGCGGTTTCCACCAGGTCTCCGCCATTATCTTTTTTACTGAAGGGCTTCACTTTGCCGGTAGGTCCGTCAATCCAGTGGGGCCAGGCTCCATGAAAACGGTCTGCCGTAGCCAGGTAATCCATGATCTTTTCGTAGCGTTGCAGTGCCTGCTCTCTGCTTATAAATCCTCTCTTAACGCCCACCAGAATGGCCATAAGGCCAAAGCCGCTTCCTCCGGTGGTTACCACCTGCTGATCATTCTGCGGGTAAATGTCGTCCATATGGATCCGCTCCCGTGCCAGCCCGGAAGTGGGTTCGGCCCCGTTCCAGAAGTAGTTGAAGGTTTGTCCCTGTACCAGGGTTAAGAGTGAGTCTTCATCAAGATTGGTTTCTTCCGTTGGTTTGCCGTCCTTTTTTTTGGAGTCTGCACTTTCTCCTGCCGGTTGCTCACATGAGGGAAGAAGTATAAGACCAGCCAAAAGTATACTGCAAAAAGGTGCTAATTTCATGTTTGGTTTTAAAGCTAGTTTGTAAATCCTAATTTAGTCATGGCTACTGCCACTTCCGGGGCATTCATAAAATTATTCCAAAGTAAGCCTGTCCGGTGATTCTCAATCATAATAATAATCGGACCCTGGTCAATGGCCAGGTATGAGTTGGCAAACCACCCTTCGGTTAGGTTAAAAGCATCGTAAAAACCATACGATCCCCAGGTGCGATCCCCAATGGTATAATAGAAAAACTTTAAGGCGTCCATTGATTCATCAGGTGTGTAGGGAAAAGACGAAAGAGCCGCAGTAGGGGTTATCACTCCACGGTCATTGCCGGGTGAGTGGGCGGAATACCCGCTGTTGCCATCACTGGCGGTAAGGCCCCAGCAATCGGCACTATAGCCCACATAATTTTGAGGGTTGGCCACGCAATAGGCTTGATTAATAAGACTGTGCGCGCGGTTCTGATCCCAATAATTGGCGTACTGATCTGTGAGGTTGGTGGGGTTCAGCCCCAGGAAGGAGTAATGCGCAAAGAAAAGTGGCCCTCCTCTTGGGGACCCTAGTGGCAAGGTGATGTTGTAATAATCATTACCATTTTGCATACCTCCGTTACTGGCCCAGCCATTGTGATATACTGAGGCATTAATTGGGTGTGTTGGCGAAGCTGCAGCCAGGAAATACACGATGAGCGCTTCATTCCACCCCCTGATCTGATGGTTCATAACCCAGCCTTTGTCCGGGCTCCAGTGCCAGTATAATACATTTTCACCTCCTTTGGTAAACCAGTCCCATTCCACATCGTACCAAAGGCTGTCTATTTTGGCGATCAGGTTGTTTTCCGCACTTACGCCCGGATCAAGGTATTCTCTCACGGTGAGTAAGCCTTCAATCATAAATGCCGTTTCCACGAGGTCGGCTCCGTTATCATCCGCACTGAAAGGAATGGTTTTTCCGGTGGTGCCGTTCATCCAGTGTGGCCAGGCTCCATGAAAACGATCCGCAGCCGTAAGAAAGTCCACAATGGTGGTGAGGCGGTCAATACCCTGTGAACGGGTAATATAACCCCTTTCAATACCTACCAGGATGGCCATTACGCCAAAACCTGAACCTCCTATGGTCACTACCTCTCCGGAGGTATTGCGTTCACGGGCCAGGCCGCTTACGGGATGCCCGAAATCCCAGAAATATTTAAAGGTTTGCTCCTGTACCCTGCTAAGCAGTTGTTCATCAGAAATGACCGGCTGCTTGGGCGTGGGGTCTAATTCGGTATAAAACTGTTTTTGCAAGCCGTCAAAGGGCCCTCCATCTTCTCCTTTTACAGAGCTTGTAAAATAGAGGGTGTAGCGCTGAAGATGATCCAGCGTTTCATTCAACCGGAGCACTAACGTTTTATTGCTGTCTGAAAAGCTGATGTCCAGATTTCCGGAAAAACCAGCGCGTGCCAGACGCACACTATTTTCAGTAATGGTAGAGACATCTACCGGGTGATTAAAACGGGCGGTTACTTCAAAGTTCCGTGCCACATCCAGAATTCTGCCGGATCCTAAAAGGTTAGTTCCCTCAGCCGTAGTGAGCGAAATAATATTCAAAACTTTTTTGGTGGTATCGGTTGGATTGGGGATCGGATCTGGTTCAGATACCGGATCATCGGGCTTACATTGCAGACTCACAAAAGTCAGCAAAAGCGGAAGGAACAGGAAACGAAGCGCGTGTAATTTCAAACTACCCTTTAATTAGTATTAAAAAAAAAGCAGGGGGTTCCTAAGGAAGTCCCCTGCTTCAAATATCTGTTTATTTCCAATTATGGCTTTTCAGCATTGTACAGGTCAATGATATCATTGTCTGTTAAAGCCACGCTCCAGATACGAACATCATCAATAGCACCATTAAAAGTGTTATCGGTGTTATCGTAATCGGCCCAGCTAGTGTAGGTATTACCGGGGCTGGCGAAGTTTCCTAAAGCCAGGTTACCTTCAATTCCGGTGAGGGGATCACCTGTGCCATCTGCTTTATCAGCCAACGCCATATCTCTCAGGTTCCACTCTGTGTTGTCAGGATCATCAATGATGATGTCCATTAACTTCACCCCATTCACGAAGATTTTCTTTCTGGCTGTAGATGCATCAAAAGACATTACTACCTGGTTCCAATCATTATCCTTAATGATAGAAGCGATGTCTCCTTCGTATTCAAACTCATTAGTAGTTTCATCCGTAGAGCTTCCGTCACCATTAGGATCTGCCCAGTTAGTGGCAAAATAGTGGTTGTTAGGGTCAGGGATTACACTATGGTTGGTAGCAAACTTACACCAAGCACGCTGATCGCTAATTTCAAAGAAATAACCTTTTTCAGCACCTAGACCCAATAAACGCGGAGACCCTTTTGCTAAAGAAAAGTCTGCCTTAAACCATGCACTGATAGTCGTGTTGGCGTATATAAAATCTGTTCCGGTCATCTCAATAATATCTCCATTTCCTATAGCAGTAGCACCATTCAACATGGCGGCACCATCAGCATTACCAAAACGGTCAGTAGTCCAGGTATTCTTTACTACGTCTCCTTCGGTAGCGTTGCCTGCCACATCCAGGTAGTTACCGTCTAATTGAAGGTATACCATTTGAGAAGAAGATTTAGGAGCCGTATCCAAACCGATACCAGCAGTGGTAAAGAGTACGGAAACCTTGCCTACAGAAGAACCACTGCTTGCTTTTAGCCCGTCAATTTCAAGACTATAACTGGTGCCACCAAACATCTTTTCATTAGGTACTATAGTTACAGTAGCTCCTGAAACAGTTACCGTAGAAGCCACTTCAGAAGAACCTTGAATTAATTTAACCGCGTCTTTAGTAGACTCGTCAATATTTTCATTGAATTCAATCACAATAGTGGCATCTGTAGCCACATCCACAGCAGATGAAGAACCGTAAAGGTCTTTGTCATTTGCCATAATCGAGCTTACCGAGGGATTTGAGGAAGATCCCCCGTCATCGTCCTTTTTACAGGCTGTAACACCCATAACACCTACCATAGCAAACATGGCCAGGCTCTTAATCGAAACTTTCATATTCTTAAGATTTAATTAATACTTAGTAAGTGTAAAAATAACGCTTTCTTATTAATACACAATAAAAAATAATGCATATACACCATTTACCACATTGGGTTTTGGGTAATTATGCCTCCTGAAATATCTACTTGCGCCTGGGGAATGGGGAAAAGCTCATGCTTACCCTGAACAAAGCCCAACGGCCCCAGAACGGCCGGTGCCCGGCCGGTACGGATCAAGTCCCAGAAGCGGTGTTGCTCCATGGCCAGCTCATGACGTCTTTCCTCAAAAATGATCTCGTCTAAAAGCACCTGATCGGTTACATTGGTATCGTTAAGCCCCACTCTCTGGCGTATCCGGTTCAAATACCCCAGGGCTACTCCCGGTTGTCCGTTTTTATTGGCTGCTTCGGCAGCGTTAAGAAGCACTTCGGCAAAACGTATGTACCGGAGGTTGTTACCCCATTGAAACTCATTATTGCCGGTGCTGTACACTTTTTGATTGTAGGTTTCAATCTCAATAAGCTTTCCGTTTTCGTCAAAGGTGCTATCCGGTGTATTACTTACATCACCAAAAATAGTGTCGGTGCCCCCCAATATCTCGCCTACAAATATTACGGTAGCATCCAGGCGGGGGTCTCCCGGTTCAAAGGAGTTGATCAACTCCAGCGAAGGGCGGCTAAAACCCCAGCCGTTATTTGGATCTCCACGGACACCCTGGGTATTGTTATATTGATTACCTCCGTTATCAAAGCCCCCCGTAAAAGGCAGAGAACCCAGCTCAAATACAGATTCTATACCGTTTTCGGATCCTATGGTAAACACATCTTTATAATCGGGTTCCAGGTCATATTCTAAGGAAGTGATCACATCTTCCGCCAAATCCTGTGCATTTATAAAGTCATTGCGGTACAAATAAACTCTTGAAAGTAGTGCCTGGGCAGCTCCCTGGGTAGCACGGCCTTTGTCAGCAGCGGGGTACTCGCTCTTTTTAGGAAGTTGCGAAATAGCAAACTCAAGGTCGCTAATAATGAGAGCATATATTTCTTCCGCAGGAGATTTAGGAAGGTTGGGTTCAGGACTGGTAGTGGTTACCAGCACGCCATCCCCAAATGCTCTTACATAATTGAAATAATGAAAAGCTCTTAAAAACCGGGCTTCGCCTATGTAGCGGTTTTTAAGGTCTGCATCCATATCAATATCCGGTACCTTTTCAATGACCACGTTGGCATGTAAAATACTGCGGTACAATGCCGGGTAGTAACGCGCAATATCACTTTGAGTGGCTGTAAATGAATAGGTGTCAATAAGCTTCATCCGGGCTCCGTCACCCGGGTTGCTTCCTTTATAGGCGTCATCAGATATAATATCAGCTATGGGGAAACCTCCGTAGTTATAATCCCATTGTCGCATACCGCCATAGGCTCCATTAGTGGCCAGTAGAGCGTGCTCAGGTGAGGTAGGAAACTGTGTGCTGGTAAGCTCCCCCTGGGGGGGTATTTCTAAAAAGTCTTTTTTACAAGCGTACGAGCTTGCGACAAGAAGAGCCAATACGATAAATTTTCTGATAGGGAAAGTGTTCTTTGTAATCATCGCTTTCTTCTTTAAAATGTAAGGTTTACACCAATAGAGTAAATGGCTGTAATGGGGTATGTTCCCAAATCAATTCCGGAACTCAACACAGCACTGGAAGCTATTTCAGGTGAATAGCCGGTATAATCGGTTAGGGTAAATACATTGGTGCCTCTCAGGTATACCCGGGCTGAGGAAAGGCGGGCAGCGGTGATCCATTTGCGCGGCACATCATAAGACAGAGTAGCGCTTCGCAATCTGAAAAAAGAACCATCCTGAATAAAATAGCTGGAAGGACTGAAATTATCCCCGGCCTGGCTTGGCTTTGGTTCGGTATCCGAAGAGCCGGGCCCGGTCCAATAATCATTGCGGGTGGTTTCATAATTATACAGGTTTGGGCGAACGGCATCCTTACCGTTATAAATTTCATTGCCCTGCGTACCGTAAAAATCAAGTGCTAAACCAATGCCTTTATACCCTAGCTCTACATTAAACCCATAGGTATAATCAGGAATATAAGAGCCGAGCAATACCCGGTCTCTGTCATCAATAAGTCCATCACCATTTACATCTTCAAATTTAAGATCTCCTGGTGATTGTGAACCAGTGGAAGCACTGGCCTCCACCTCATCCTGGGTTTGAAATATTCCGATAACATTATACCCGTAAAAGGCTCCCACCGGGGTTCCTTTTTCGGTAAGGGTTACTCTTTGTCCGTTACCGAGGTCACCACCTCCAATATTATTAGCACCCGACCCCGTTTCAGTGATTTGAAGTACTTCATTGTATACAGTAGTGATGTTGCCTCCCACACCGTAGGATATATCTCCGATATTATCCTTCCAGTTTAATGTGACTTCCACACCCCGGTTTTGCACATCGCCCACATTACGAATTAAAGTAAAAAAAGCTCCGTTACCCAGGTGCCCGGGAGGGTTTATTGGAATAAGTGCCTCACGGGTAATGCGGTTGTAATAATCAACTTCTCCACTCAATCTGTTGTTCAAAAGACCAAATTCCAAACCTATATCTATTTGCTCTGTGGCTTCCCACTGTAGGTTAGGGTTTCCGGACCGGCCATAGGTAGCCCCCGGCACCAAAGCTTCATTATCGCCAAAAACGGCTGTATATATCTGGCTTACGGTAGAATACTGTTCTAAGTATGAAATCTTTTCATTACCGGTTAAGCCCCAGCTGGCACGTAGTTTAAGACGGTTCAGTAAACGAATACTGTTCATAAACTCTTCATTATGGATATTCCACCCGGCCGCAAAGGAGGGAAAATCCCCGTAACGGTTGTTACTTCCAAATTTGGTAGAGCCGTCTCTCCGATAAGTAGCGGTAAACAGGTAACGGCTGTCATAGGAGTAATTTACGCGGAAGAGATACGAAACAATACGGTTTATAGCAGTGCTCTGACCCAATTCCACTTCGTTCACATTTCCGGCTCGCAAATACCATAGTGAAGGGTCATAGTCAATAATGTCTTCTACGGTACCGCCTATAAAATCATCTTTATTTTCCTGGGACGTAAAACCGGCCAATACATCAAAACGGTGCTGGTCTATTTCACGTTTGTAATTCAGGGTTTGTTCCCAAAGCCAGTCGGTTTCAGTGGTTTTTCCTTGGGTTACCCGGCTCTGTTCACTGTTTTGTAAAGGCCCGACATAATATACGGGCGTAAAGCTGGTAGCCTCATTCTGACGGTAATTAAAACCAAAACTGGATTTAAAGGTGAGGTTTTTAAGCAGGTCTACCTCTCCGTAAATGTTGCCGACACCACTTAGTGCATCTGAAAATGAATTGGTGTACTCAATAGCAGCTAATGCGTTTCCTCCTCCACGTACTTCTGCAAAACTACCGTCAAGGTTATATGGTACCTCGGTAGGCCAGGCACGGGTTAGATTGGCAATTACTCCCGGGGCATTTTCCTTATCTTCTTTGGCTACTGTAATATTGTTCCCCAGGCGTATACGGTCCGATATCCGGTATTCATTATTCACTTTTACCGAAAAACGCTCATAGCTTGATTTGGGTAGCACGCCTTCACGGTCAAACCAACCCAAGCCTACGTAATAGCTGGTTTTTTCATCAGCCCCCGAAATGGATAAGTTGGCAGACTGCATAGGTGCAAAATCCTTAAACACCAGCTCCTGCCAATCGGTATTGGGCACACGGTCCAGGTTATTATAGGTATTGGGGGTAATCACATTTACATATTCCGCAAACTCACGACCGTTCATTACATCAATATGGTTGGGAATGTATTGCTGCCCGTACTCATAGCTCAGGTTAATAACCGGCTTTCCTTTCTTTCCTTTTTTGGTGGTAATAAGGATAACTCCATTGGCTCCCCGTGACCCATAAATGGCGGTAGCTGAAGCGTCTTTAAGCACTTCCATAGAGGCAATATCATTGGAGTTCAGAAAATTAACATTATCCAGAATCACTCCGTCTACCACGTAAATAGGACCGGCATCCTGGGTGATGGTCCCAACCCCTCTGATCCGTACTACCGGAGTGCTACCGGGATCTCCGCTGGCGCTGGTAACATTTACCCCGGCTGCCTTTCCCTGTAAGGCTTGTAAAGGCGATGCGGAAGGAACTTTTACCAGGTCTTCTTCCTTTACAGAAACAATGGATCCGGTAAGATCACTTTTACGTTGCGTTCCGTAACCAATTACCACTGTTTCGTCCAGTAGTTTTGCTTCTGGTGCAAGCGCAATTTTCACATTACTTAAATTGGATAACGTACTTAATTTTACGGTTTTGCTTTGGTAGCCAATGAAGGATACCAGGAGACTATCGTCTCCAGCCTTAAGGTTCACGCTAAAAGACCCGTCACTTCCGGTAATCGTTCCGGTACCGGAAGGAAGAGTCAGCACATTGGCTCCCGGCAGCGGACTACCGTCCTCCGAGTCGGAAATAACGCCTGAAACCGTCCGGGACTGCGCCCAACCCATAACAGGCAGAAGCAGAAGACAGAGAATAATTCTTCTAATCATATAAGTCTATTTTTCAAATAGTTAGGAATGATCTAATCGTCAGATAAAACCAAATGTAGTATTTTTTTTGAAAACGGTGTACTTTTAACACTTAGTCCGAAAAACGTATTTACTCCTGGTTTTAATCCACAACAGCCTATAAGCGGTTTCAGTTATTCTTTGCGGTTTTTTGCAAACCCGGAAAAAGTCTGCCTACTAAGGCTATTAACAGTAGCAACCAGGGGGTTCCATGCAGCAGCAGGTCAAACCAATCCATAAGATTCATCCCCTGAGCACCTCCGGCTACCCATTTAAGCTTTCCCCACACATGGGGTTCAGGAACAAAGGGGGCCATACCGAGGGTTAAGCAGGCCAGGACCATTAAGGTCAGGTTTTTTGAACACCAGTTAAGCATAAGTTTATCTGAGTTTACTTCCTTCTGCCGCCCACCACGGGTGTATTTCCACTTCCAGTCTTCCGGCTTTAACGGCCGGGTCCATGAGCACCAGTTCTTCTGTTTTATCCAAGGTTGGTACATGCATGATTAAAATACCACGTATATCGCCATCATCGCCAAACGGACCGGCTATATCCAAATAACCTTCTTCTTCCAGCCAGCTGAGATGCGCCAGGTGTTCCTTTTGTATCTCCGCTGCTTCTTCAGCATCCTGCTTCCGGCTGCTGCCTTTCCTGAGAAAAACAATGTGATACTTTTTCATGACGTAAGTGGTGTCTCCTTCTTTATACCGAAAAGTTTCAAAGCCTTCTTTATCCTTTTCAACGGTCTGCCCGCACACCAAATAAGCTGAGCTGATCAGCAAAGCGCATAAGAGTTTTTTCATACTGTTTTTATACTGGCTTGAAGATAATAAATATACTTTTCTCAGTACTCCCCCTGCTCTCCAAACAAAAAAAAGCCCCTCCATATGGAGGGGCTTTTAAACCGGGTTAATTAATTATTACCAAACCTGGTCAATCAGTTCAGCAGCAGAAGCACCTAAAGCACCTCCGGCAGCACCGCCTAATGGGTTTCCACCAAAAAGACCGCCAAAAAAGCCTGCAACAGCTCCTTTAACATCAGCTTTAGCTACATCGCCCCAATCTATTGCGGCAGCTACATCAGCATCCGTATCCTGCCAGTTACTCATACCATTATTTACTTGCTCACTCCAGTAAAACCCACTATAACGGGCTACCTGGCTAGCGTTTAACAACATATTCCTGTCTGATTGAGACATATCCGGATCATCTACTACAGCCGCTTCAATGGCCATAATATCATTTTTAAAACCATCGTACGATCCAGCCGTATGATCATCAAAAGTGGTCAAAATTGCATCTACGTAACCTTGTACATTAGCTGGCTTATCGGCAATTACTGAATTAAAGTCCGTTCTTGCCTGTTGCACCAAGTCGCTTAATTCTGCTTCTGTCATTTCCGGGCAGTAGTTAGGGTCATCCGGATTACATAAAAAATCAAGATTATGTGCATATACCTCACGGAACCATTCAGCATCCGTAGAATAAGCAGCACGTTGTTCTGCAAAATGAATTAAACCGTGGTTGTGATATACCCCTAATAAATTATCATCCGTAGGGTTAGATGGATTTGCAGCTTGTGGCCAAAGGTCTGTCATGGATTTCTGATTGACCGGGGCCTTCATGTCATTCTCTTCCTTCTGACAAGCAAACAGAAGAAAAGACATTAGAATTGAAAGAATTGAGAGCGTTTTCAATTTATTTAACATAACTTTTAAAAGTTTAAAAATTAAACATCATTTGATTCAGGCTTAAAGTAACAAGGCCACAACAGTCTCGCAAACATCTACTCTTCAAGGTTTTGAAATATTCCTCACTCTACTAAAGTTTAGAATTTTACTCAATTATGATAGAGCGTTTTGTGTTTTAACAAGAAAGGGCCTGACCCTATAATAACGCAGCTAAGAGCAAACCTCAAATAATGTTGACTAAGTAAGAAGCTGTTTTGGAAAGCTTAATTAGAAGCGATAGCCTAAATAAAGGCACTTATGCCGGTTATATCCCGCCCTACGATCAGCGAGTTTACCTCTTTGGTTCCTTCATAGGTATATATGGCCTCGGCATCTGCTACAAAACGGGCAATGTTGTTTTCCAGTAAAATTCCATTGCCTCCGAATATTTCACGGGCTTTGCCTACAATTTCACGGGTATGGCGACTACAGGCTACCTTGGCCAGGGATGCCTGTTGGTCAGTCATGCGGCCATCGTCCTGAAGACGTGAAAGGTGAAAAGCCATACTCTGAATTGCAGTAAGGTCGGTTAACATTTCTACCAGGAGACCCTGCACCAGCTGAAATGACCCGATGGGTTTGCCAAACTGTTTCCTGGTATGTGAGTAGTCCAAAGCTAATTCATAAGCTCCTCGGGCACAGCCTACGGCTTGCCACGCTACCCCTGCGCGGGTGGCTTTCAATACCTTGGATGTGTCCTTAAAGCTGTTACAGGCTTGCAAGCGGTTTTCTTCGGCTACTTCACAGTCCTTCAGCGTAATCAAGGCATTTTGTACAGTGCGTAATGCCATTTTATCTTTTTGCTTTTCGGCTTTAAAGCCAGTTGTGCCTTTTTCTACAATAAAGCCTTTTACCTGATGATCTTCTTCATCCTGAGCCCAGATAATTACCAGGTCGGCAAAGGTGGCGTTACCTATCCACTTCTTTTGTCCGTTAAGCACCCATGTATCTCCTTCCCTGCGACAGGTGGTTTCAAGCCCTCCGGCTACTGCCGAGCCTACATTGGGCTCCGTAAGCCCAAAGGCTCCTATCTTCTCCATGCGCTGCATGGGAGGTAGCCATTTCCACTTTTGCTCTTCACTACCACAAAAATAAATGCTCCCCATGGCCAAGCCACTTTGTACACCAAAAAAAGTGGATATGGAGGTGTCTATCCGTGCCATCTCCATCGTAATGAAACCTTCCAGCAAATAACTACCCATAGGGCTTTCATAACCTTCATATGTAAGGCCTGCAATATTGAGTTCGGCCATTTTAGGAATAAGGTGCATCGGAAACTCTGCTTTATTCCAGTATTTATTAGCAATGGGTTTTACTTCACGGTTCATGAATTCGCGTACCTTAAGCTGTACCTCACGCTCCTCCGGGCTTAGAAAGCGTGCCAGCTGGTAGTAATCTCCTTCAATTTCCGGGGGTTGATACGTTTTACTTTTAGACTTGATGATCTTCATGATCTGGTACATTTCGGTACGGTCCAGTTTACCGAGAGCCTCCAGGGTTTCTGAGATATCAATTTGAGACACGAGTTTACCGAACTTGCGCAAGCTTGAAAATACTGACATACGTAGAAGATTTAGATGTGAAACACTTCTTCAAATTGAATGTTCCAGTATTAAAAGAAAAACCCCCGGTTAAAGCCGGGGTTTTTTCTTACTTCACTTTATGTCTCTTTTAATGAGCACCAGCTTCTGTCTTGTTTTCTCCGTTGTCAGAAGGAAGCTTTTCATAGCCCATATTCCAAAGCATGAAGGCCCATTTATCGGCTTGTTCCTGAATGATCTTATCGGTGGGCTTTCCTGCCCCGTGACCCGCATTCGTTTCAATACGGATCAGAACCGGTGCCTCACCTTCGTGAGTCTCTTGTAAGCGTGCTGCAAACTTAAATGAGTGTGCGGGTACCACACGATCGTCATGATCTCCGGTGGTTACCATAGTAGCCGGGTACGCAGTGCCTGCTTCCAGATTGTGATAGGGAGAGTAAGCGCGTAAATAATTGAACATTTCCTCATCATCTTCTGCGGTACCATAATCATACGCCCATCCGGCACCAGAGGTGAATTTATGGTAGCGTAACATATCCAGCACACCCACAGCTGGAAAAGCCACCTGCATAAGGTCCGGGCGCTGAGTCATAGTTGCTCCTACCAGCAGCCCTCCGTTAGACCCTCCGGCAATGGCCAGCTTTTCAGAACTGGTGTATTTCTTTTCAATAAGATATTCAGCTGCTGCAATAAAATCATCAAATACGTTCTGTTTGTTAAGCTTAGTCCCGGCTGAGTGCCACTTCTCACCGTACTCACCGCCACCACGCAGGTTAGCCACTGCATATATTCCTCCGTTTTCCAGAAGGATAATATTTGAGGTACTAAAACTTGGTGTAAGACTTACGTTAAAACCTCCGTAACCATATAACATAGTAGGGTTGGTACCGTCTAACTTTATACCCTTTTTATGGGTAATAATCATCGGTACCTTCGTGCCATCCGTGGAGGTATAAAACACCTGACTGGATTCATAATTTTCAGGATTAAACTGTACTCCAGACTTTTTATATACTTCAGAAGTGCCTTGTTCAATATGGTATTTAAAGGTAGTAGATGGGTACACATAATTGGTGAAGCTGTAGTAAAGCACCGTGTCTTCCATCCGTCCACCAAAGCCTCCGGCTGAACCTACACCGGGTAACTCTATCTCACGTTCCATATTCCCGTTCTTATCATATTGATATACACGTGAGGTAGCATCCTGAATATAGTTGGTAAAGAATTTTCCACCAGCCGTGCCGGCATTCAGCACATTTTCAGTTTCAGGAATAAAATCTTCCCAGGTATCCGGAGTTGCATCCGGCAGCGTGGCGGTAACAATTTTACCATTAGGCGCATCCTTTTTGGTTTCGATAAACAGCTTGTTACCCTCAGTGTGAAGAATGCCATGTGAATCGTCAAAATTATCCACCAGGGTAATTAAAGGACTATCTGGTTTACGAAGGTCCTGGATATATAATTCGTTTCCGGTAGTAGAGGTGGCTGCCGAAATAACCAGGAAATTCTGATCTTCGGTTACACCCCCTGAAACATATCTTCTGGGCTTTTTTTCACCTCCGAAAACAAGTTGATCTTCACTTTGCGGAGTGCCCAGTTTATGAAAATAGAGTTTGTGAAACTGTGTAAGACCAGAAAGCTGGCTGCCGTCTTTAGGCTTATCATAACTGCTGTAGTAAAAGCCTTCGTTCCCTTTCCATGAAGTGCCTGAAAACTTTACATCCACCAGGCTGTCTTCAATTATTTCCATGGTTTCAGCCTTCATAACAATAACTTTCCGCCAGTCCGAACCACCTTCTGATACCTGGTAAGCAAGAAGACTTCCGTCTTTGGTAAAGCTCATTCCTGCAAGAGAAGTGGTTCCGTCCTCTGAAAAAGTGTTAGGATCGAGAAACAGTTCAGGAGCATCATCCTTGCCTTTCTGGCGATAGATGACGGACTGATTCTGTAAACCATCATTTTTAAAGAAATAGGTGTATTCTCCCCGAACGAACGGAGCAGAATAACGCTCATAATTCCATAATTCAGTCAGGCGTTTGTTAATCGCATCACGATAAGGTATGTCTTTAAGGTAGCCGAACGTAACTTCATTTTCGGCTTCCACCCAGGCCTCTGTTTCGGCCGAGGTGTCATTTTCCAGCCAGCGATACGGGTCCTTTACTTCGTGCCCGAAATAGTTGTCAATAACAGTGGTGTCTTTCCTCGTATCCGGATAGTCTATAGTAGCAATTTCTTTTTCTTCCACTTGTTTACAGGAGAATAAAACAACGGCTCCCGCCATTATGGTTACTAAACTTTTTGTTTTCATTACGTAGTCGGTTTGAGAGTTTTGGGGTAGCAGTCCGGAAAATCAGATGAGCAAATATAAGCTTTTGATTTACTGTAAAAAACAAGCCTTACAGCACTTGAAATATGCGGGTTTAAAAGCAATTCTAAAATAAAAAAGCCCCCTGTAAAACAGGGGGCTTAGTTTGATTATTTGCTTTGATTACTGCCTGGAGATCCTTCGGATCACCACACCTTCATCAGTAGTAACTCTCAGGTTATAGATTCCTTTGGCAAAACGACTCAAGTCAATTTCTGCTTTGTCATTGCCAGCGAATACTTCACTCTTAAGAAGCTTACCATTCAGCGCATATACTTCTACATGCATTTGTTGAGTTCCTATTCCCAGGTTCTCTACATACAACATACTTGAAGTTGGATTAGGGTATATAGCCAGGTTGCCTTGGTTATATTCCTCCAGTCCTATGGTCACATTCACTGAATCAGAGAAGGTATCGCTTCCACAGGGGCCGGTGATCGTAAGGCTTACGTAATAGGTCCCTGTGCTGGCGTAGGTATGACTGGTGGTCATACCACTGCCGTTGTTCCCGTCTCCAAAGGTCCAGCTGTAGGTGCTTCCGCCTATGGAGGCGGAGGCGTCAAAGTCGATCTCTAACGGACCACTGCCGCTGGTGGCGCTAAAGTCGGCATTCAACGGACCGCTGGCGGTGGTGAAGGCGAAGGGGCCTGCCACGGTGCTGGTATCGCTACTGCAAATGTCTACTACGTAGTAGGCATAATTGGTGCCGGGCTGTAAACCGCTTAGGGTAACCGGGTTACTGGCGGGGTTCAGCAGGGTACCGCTGCCGGGGGTAAAGCCGGCTAAACCGTATTCTACTATACTGAATATGGTGGTACTGGCGGACATCCAGCTCAGATCGGCTCCGGTACAGCTGATGTTCGTGGCGGCCAGGTTGGTGGGTGCTGCACAGGCGGATGGGGCGCCAAGGATCGAGATGTCGTCCAGGGCGATATCTCCGGCACAACAGCCATTGGACACGGCACGGAAGCGTACTTGTATGGTCTGTCCGCTGTAGGCGGAAAGGTCTACCAGGGTATCGTTATACGGGTCGGACTGACTGGTGTTGAACTGCCCGGTAAGCAGGTTCACGTCTCTGTCCCATCCGCTGCCGGCATTGATGTCTACGTGCAGGTCGGCCATCTGGGTCCCAAACATATGGAAGTGGTATTCGAGCTGGGGACTGCTGATGGCACTCAGGTCTACCAGTGGGGACAACAACATCGTGGAGTCTCCGGTTGCGGAACCGGAGACGTCTGCGGTTACAAACACTCCGCCTATGGCGGGGGCCAGGGTGTTGTCTTTGTCGGGACCGGTAGTGGTTCCTGATGTGGTTTGGGGGGTATTCCTGAACTCCCAGGAGTAACCGCCACTGGAGGTGGTGCCGGGGTTGTTGGATATAATGGTCCAGCAACTGTCTACTCCGTCAAAGTGACCTACGGTGCCGCCTTCAAAGTCGTAACTGTAGGGGGCCATATAGGACAGGCATTCGGTACACATGGTTATCGGACCTACCCAGTTACTTACGTCTCCTAAACCGCAACTGTCGCGTACGTATATGTCATAACAGCTGGCGGGGGTCAAACCGGTAATCATATAGGGTATGGTGGTGGTGCTTACCTGGGTTCCGTTGCCGGGGGTAAAGCCTACGGGGCCGTACTCTATGTTGTAATCGGTGCCTACTCCGCCTGGGGTCCAGCTTATGGACGCTGTGGTGGCCTGGGTGCTCAGCAGGGTAAAGTTGCTGGGCGGGGGGCAACTGGGCGGGGTACAGTTAGTCATAAAGCCGGTCAGACTGTCGTTGGTGGCTAAACCAAAAGTGGCGGTATGCTGACCTACCAGGGTGGTGCCAAATGGATCGTGAACGTCAAAACCTACTTCGTTGGGGAAACCTCCGAGCTGGGTGATGCGTACCACGGTGGGTAAGCTGTCACATAGCGATACGGATACGGGGCCAAAACTGGTGCCGGTGGTAAAGCCGCTGCCAATGGTGGCTACGGGTATACCGTTCTGGTAGAAGGTGATCTCGGCTCCGTTCCAGCCGTCCCCGAAGGTGTCAAACAGGTCCACTATGTAATTACAGCGGTCGGCTGTGTCGCACGCGGAGGTGTAAAAAGCGAAGGGGCCTCTCTGGAACGACAAACCGTTAGCACCACAACTGTCTTGTACGTAAAATTCATACAAAGTTGCTACAGTAAGACCCGTAAGGCTTAATGTATCATTGGTTGTAGTAACCCTGGTTCCTGTTCCCACAGCAAAACCGGCCGGACCATATTCTACAATAGCATGGCTCGCTCCTCCACTGGTCCAGTATACATCTGCACTGGTGGTAGTTTCATTGAACACACCCAGGTTAGAAGGAGCAGGACAGGTGGGGGGATCAGAGATACGGATATCATCAATCGCCACATCACCGGAACAACAGCCGTCTGAGGTTACCCGGAAACGTACCTGGATGGTATCGATATTATAGGTACTCAGATCCAGTGTGGTATCGTTATACGGATCGGCCTGTGAACTGTTCTGGGTACCAGTAATCAAATGGGCATCATTGATCCACGCGCTACCATCCCATATGTCTACGTGAAGATCGGCCATATTGGTACCGTGCATATGATAATAATACTCCAGCTCGGGACTGGTTAAACCAGTGATATCTACCAGAGGGGTGAGTAAGCGGGTCTCCTCACCTACAGCAGAACCGGATACATCCGCAGTTACAAAATGACCGCCAATGGCCGGGGCCAGGGTATTATCACGGTCAGGACCGGTGCCGGTACCAGAGGTGGTTTGAGCCGTATTACGCACTTCCCATGAGTAGCCACCACTCGAGGTAGCACCCGGGTTATCAGACTCTATGGTCACACAATTCTCAATACCATCAAAGAATCCTACATTAAATGACGTCTCAAAGTCTTCAAAATAGGGAGCTACAAAAGGAGCACACAAAGTGGTAAAAGTAAAGGGACCTACCCACGCGGAAGTACCATTACCCGCACCCGAACAATCATTCTGAATGTAAAGGTCATAAGTAGTATTGGGCATTAAGCCACTTACCGTACCAGGATTACCTCCGCTGGAAACAGTACCGGTACCCTGGGTAAAGCCGGTAGGCCCTACTTCAAAATTAAAGGGACCACCTGTTCCTCCTGTGCTAAAACCAAAGAATACAGCACTGGAAGTTACTCCTGTGATATTTACATTGAAAGGATCCGGACAAGCAGGAGGTGTACACTGAGTAGTAAAGGTTGCCAATACCGTACCTGCCGCGATATTAGCGGAAGATTGGAAAGAGGCTGCCGGAGCTCCGTAAGGAGTAGTAATATCAAACCCTATTTCATTTGAGAAAGAGCCAGGGCTGGTCAATACTACTTCGGTGGGCATACTGTCGCATAATGACATTGTTAATGACAGTAGTTGTGTTCCGGTGGTAAATGACTGTCCCAGCGTGCCTACGTCTATACCGTTCTGGCGGAAGGTAATGATGGCTCCGTTCCAGCCGTCCCCGAAACTATCGAAAAGGTCTACGGTATAATCACAGGCTGCGGAGGTATCACATACTTTAGTACTGAACGTATAAGGGCCTACCCAAATGGAGGTGCCGTTACCGGCTCCTGAACAATCGTTCTGAATATACACATCGTAGGTGGTGGCGGGGTTCAATCCGGTAATCGTATAGGGGTTACCGCCTGTGCCGGTGCTGCCGGTGCCCTGAACAAAGCCGGTGGGGCCCCACTCGAAATTAAAGGTGCTGCCGGTGGAGGTGAACATGATCTCTGCGGTGGTATTTGTGATAATGCCACTGTTTACAAAGGTGGGTTCGGGACATAGGGGTGCGTTGTTGACAGACACATCGTCTATGGCCATATCTCCGTTAAAGGCGGTGGATTTTACGGAACGGAAGCGTACCTGAACGGTATCTCCGTAGGGGCCTAAATCTACTTTGGCGTATTCATAGGGATCGCTTTGGGCCGTCTGGAACTGGCCTAAGGCTACAACATGATTATTCCACGTGCCGCTGCTGTCCTGTACATCTACAATTATACTGTCTCCGGGATTTACGTTGGTGTGGAAGTAAAAGCGAAGTTCGGGACGGGCTAAACTGCTGACGTCTATTAATGGTGTGTACAGTTCTGCGGTATTACCGGCTGAACCGTTGCTGCCTTCCAGCATCATATACTTACCGGTGCCGCTGTTATCTCCGGCTGGCCCGGTGGTGAAACTTACGGTGCCGGGGCCGCGTACGGTCCAGCTGTATAAGTTGGGGGCGGGATTGCGGTTCCAGCAATTGTCAATGGTGTCGCCTGCTCCGTTAAAATTGGTGGTGGAGACCCAGGTGGTGCCGTCAAAACTTTCGGACCAGGGGGCTGTAACGGGTACGCAGGCGGTGGTGAAGGTAAGAGGACCTACCCATACGGAGGTGCCGTTACCACTGCCGGAACAATCGGATTGTACATATACGTCATAGGTGGTATTGGGGTTAAGACCACTTATGGATAGTGGATTACCTCCGCTGCCTATCGTACCGGTACCTTGTGTAAAGCCGGTGGGGCCTACTTCATAATTAAAGGTGCTGCCGGAAGCTGAAAAGCTTACTACAGCAGAATTGCTAGTTACACTGTTCAACGCAAGGAAGGTGGGATCAGGACATAATGGAGCTTCAAGAATAGAGAAGTCATCCAGACCTATATCTCCCTGGCAACATCCCTGACTAATAATCCTGAAACGAATCTGAATATCAGAACCGGTAAGACCACTTAACACCGCTTTACCTAATATATAAGGATCTGCTGGTGAGGTATTGGTTACACCGGGTATCACAATATAGTTATTTGTCCAGCTGCCATCCCACAGGTCTACATGAAGATCCGGCATATTTGATCCCCATTTGTGGTAGTAAAAGCGTAACTCAGGAGTAGTCAGACCGCTTACGTCAATAAGCGGAGAGATCAGCATGGTGGAATCGGTGCCGGTAGTGGATCCGGATACGTCAGCGGTGGCAAAAATACCGCCTGTAGCCGGGGCCAGGGTATTATCACGGTCGGGACCGGTGCCGGTACCAGAGGTGGTTTGGGCCGTATTACGGAACTCCCAGGAATAACCTCCGCTGGAAGTGGTGCCGGGATTGTTGGACACGATAGTCCAGCAATTGTCTACGCCATCCCAATGACCTACAGTGGCTACCTCAAAGTCATATGTATAGGGTGCCGTAAAACTGGCACATTGTGTAACAAAAGTAAAGGGACCTACCCAGGCAGAAGTTGGTCCGCCACAGTTAGCTCTTACGTAGAAATCATACATGGTGTTAGGCATAAGCCCGGAAATTCCCAGTGTATCATTTGCAGACAGCGTACCCGTTCCGGTTCCCTGAACAAATCCTGCAGGACCATACTCTACACTCCAGTCTACTGCTGTTCCGAAATCATTCCAGAAGAGATCTGCCGTGTTGGCAGCAACGTTAATTGCACCTAAAGCAGTAGGATCTGCACAAGATGGAGGAGTACATACCGCCAGGAATGTGGCCAGGGTATCACCTGCGGCAAAACTGCTGCCACTGGCAAAAGAAGCCACCTGAACACCGAATGGATTGTTAATATCGAAGAAAACCTCTGTGGGGAAACCTCCGGGTGAAACTGCGATAGCATACGTCATGATACTATCACAAAGATCTATGCTTACCGGGCCAAAGGTAGTTCCTGTGGTAAAGTTAGCACCAAAGGTGCCTACACTTGAACCAGCTTGAACCAGACTTACTTCTGCTCCGTTCCATCCGTCACCGAATGTGTCAAACAAATCAATAGAATAAGCACATTGATCAGCAGAAGCACATGGCGCAGTAGTCCAGGTAAAAGGACCTACCCACGCTGAGAATAGACCTCCACCGCAATCTGCACGAACATAAAAGTCATAACTGGTAGAGGCGGTAAGTGCTCCGGCCGTAACGGTATCGTTAGTAGCTGCAACCACTGTACCTGTACCCTGAACAAAGCCGGTAGGGCCAAATTCAACCTCCCAGCTTGTTGTAGAACTCAGAACCTCTGTCCAATAAAGGTCGGTAGACACATCCTCAATACTGGTTACACCAAGACTTATCGGGTCTGCACAGGCAGGTGCAGTACATACCGCCAGGAATGTGGCCAGGGTATCACCCGCAGAGAAACTGCTGCCAGAGGCTACAGAGGCTGCCTGGGTGCCAAACGGATCCGTAATATCGAAAGACACTTCTGTGGGGAAGCCTCCGGGTGAAACGGCAATGGCGTATACGGTAATGCTATCACACAGATCAACACTTACCGGACCAAAGGTAGAGCCGGTAGTAAAACCAGAGCCAAACGTGCCCAGACTTACACCACTCTGTACCAGACTGATTTCTGCTCCGTTCCATCCATCACCGAAGGAATCAAAGAGATCAACAGAATAGGCACATTGATCAGCTGCAGCACAAGGTGCTGTGGTAAAGGTGAAAGGACCTACCCACGCTGAGAATAAACCTCCACCGCAATCTGCACGAACATAAAAGTCATAGGATGTAGCAGCTGTTAATGTGCTAATTCCGGTAGTATCATTTGAGGCATTAATGGTATTTCCCATACCCTGAGTGAATCCGGTAGAACCGTATTCTACTTCCCAGGCAGTAGCTGTACCAAACTCTGTCCAATAGACATCCGCTGAAATATCCTCAATGTTGGTTACACCAAGACTTACCGGGTCTGCACAGGCAGGTGCAGTACATACAGCCAGGAATGTGGCCAGGGTATCCCCTGCAGAGAAACTGCTGCCAGAGGCTACAGAGGCTGCCTGGGTGCCAAACGGATCCGTAATATCGAAAGATACTTCTGTGGGGAAGCCTCCGGGTGAAACGGCAATGGCATATACGGTAATGCTATCACACAGATCAACACTTACCGGACCAAAGGTAGAGCCGGTAGTAAAGCCAGCACCAAACGTACCCAGGCTTACACCACTCTGTACCAAGCTGATTTCTGCTCCGTTCCATCCGTCACCGAAGGAATCAAAGAGATCAACAGAATAGGCACATTGATCAGCCACAGGACAGGGTGCTGTATTGAAGGTGAAAGGACCCACCCATACACTAACATCTCCCGGTCCGCAACTATCACGTACATAGAAATCATATACTGTAGCAGGACTCAAACCACTAAGTGTAATGGAGTCATTTAACGCATTAATAATAGTTCCTGCACTTGCAGCCGTTCCGGTTACACCGTAAGACACATCCCAGTTGGACGCGCTTCCAACAGTCCAGTATATATCAGCGGTAACATCGGTTACGCTTGCTACACCCAAGGCAGAAGGTGCAATACAGCTTGGTGTTTCTTCTACAGTAATATCATCAATTGAAATATCACTGTTAAAATCTGTGGTTTCATGAGCTCTGAAACGGATACGGCTGTTAGTAGCTTTATAGGGAGTAAGATCTACAAAGTGCTCCAGCCAGGCGGCTTGAGAAAAGTTGATCACATCCACTCCCATGTTCCAGGTAGTTCCATCGTATACATCTATGTATAGAGTAGATGTTAAGGTATTGTCATTTCCGATAAAGTAAAAGAAGCCCAAACGTGGTGTTACTAAACCTGAAAGATCAAAAGAAGGCGATAAAAGGTTGTTTACCGTATCATTGGCGCTGGATTGTGAGTCATCCACACCTGCATAATAACCGGAAGAAGTTCCCGTGGTATTATCAGTTGTTGCTCCATGTCCAATACTTCCACTGCGGAAAATCCAGTCTTCATCATCACCAGTTTCATTCTCCCAACATGCCGGAATGCTTGATTGAGAAGTTTCAAAGTCCTCCACCCATGGGAAAACGGCCACAGAACTACAAAGTGTAGTAAAACTTACCGGGCCAGACCAGGGCGAGGTGCCTCCGGTACCACAATCATCCTGAACATAAAACTCATAAGCTGTTAGTGCGCTCAGACCTGTTAAAGTATGAGGGTTGGAAACACCACTTACCACAGTACCGTTGCCAATAGAAAAACCAGCGGGACCATACTCTATGTTAAAAGAAGTTCCTCCTCCGGCTACCCAGCTTAACTGGGCTCCCGAACTGCTAATATTGGTTGCGGCTAAACCTGATGAGGGCGCACAGCTTGGTGCCATATATTCATCTGCACCAATATCTGGAGTAGTAGCGGAACGCAAATCTCCATCAATGTCATCGGTTACACCAACAGGAGTACCGGTATTGTCTGCCAGTGTACCTGCCAGGTGAAGATCTTCGGGGCCTATAAATACAGGGTCGCCTTCTTGTGAATTAACATTAAGTGCAGCGTCTCCTGTTTGCCAGGCGCTAAGGTCAGTATATACGCTTGTTCCTATATCAAAAGCATCAGAACCTCCGCTGTTATAAATATTATAATCCACAACATCACTGGCTGTCAGATTATCATCAGATTCCAGAGCAAAATCTCCCGAGGAAACCATAATATTATTTCTGATGTTGGTGTTCACCTGGTCGTTCATCCTTAACGCAGGCTCTCCTAACAAACTGTTGTGATATACGTCTGTTTCCTCAAAATCATTAAGGTACATGGCGTAGTCTGCGGAAGAAACCACCATGTTATTGGCCACCAGGGAACGGTTTGTGGTTCCTGTACCATCATTCCCGTCAATGATATAAATACCCCAGTCCGTTGTGATCACACGGTTGTTCAGAACCTGGTAATCATCTATATCCTGCAGGTACATGGCGGTAGCGAAAGTAGAGTTGAGGCTATCAATATCATTACCCGAAATCATCAGGTTTACTTGTCCATCCACCTCGATTGCGTGATCATCCTGCATGCGGAAGATGTTGTTCATAATGCTATTGCCGGTATTAGCAGCTGCACTGGAAGAACCTCCGGTAAGGTGTATACCGGTTTCTCCACCATGAAAAGAACAATTGGAAATAGTCAAATTATTAGCATTGTCTCCCGTGGAAGTTTCAAAGCTAAGCGCTGCCGAAGCCACAATTCCGATTATATCGGTAGTAGTGGTTACCGGCATCACAATGTTACATTGATTAATGGTTACGTGATTTGATGCGTTTTGCAGCATTATACCCCATCCGTCAGAACTACTGGTGTTTTCAATAGTCATATTCTGAATAGTTACATAATCCGCTCCGTTCAGGTAAACCGTTGCCGTGTCATCAGAAGAAGAATACGTAAGAGTAACATTAGCAGCACTACCACCATCAAATACGATAGGGTTGCTCATACTGCTTCCAACAATGTCGATAAGGGTAAGATTTTCATTGTAGGTGCCGGCCATCACGTTAAAAGTCACCGGTCCTGAAACACCACAATCATTCAGTTCGCTCATGACATCTGCAAAGCTATTGAAGTTGGTGCCTCCGGTTGCGGCTCCGGAATTAATGGTATATGTACCACTCAATTGCGAAGCGCACAGGGTAGTGAAAGTTACAGGGCCTGCCCATGAACTTACGTTAGCTGCTCCACAGCTATCACGAATATATACGTCATAGGTGGTATTGGGGCTTAAGCCGGTAAGGGTATTAGGGTTTGAAGTAGTGCCTGCCAGAGTTCCCGAACCATTGGAAAACCCGGTTGTACCGTATTCCAGTTGCCACGCGGTGGCGCCACCACTTGTCCAGCTGATGTCAGCTGAAGAGCTGGTGATATTAGCTACGCTGCCATTGGAGGGTGGTAAACAGGCACCTGCCATAAAGAAGGTGTACTCATAATAATCATCATCTGTATTTCCTGAACCATTTCCTGCCATCCCGATGCTGTTCCCATCCGTAAAAGCAGTAGTCCCATTAACCTGCACACCCACAGTAGTGGTAGCAGAAGTAAGGTTTGAGGAACTGTAGAGATCTGCGATATATATCTTATCGGAAGTTTCCTCCAGGACAACGGCCACATAATTGAAATCTGCAGAGGGACCCCACTCATAAGAGAACCACTTGATCCAAAGCTGACGATTAGGTGCCGTGCCGAATACTTTCATGTATACACGGTCATTACTTCCCGTTGGAGCAGAACCTGTAAACTCATCCCAAAAACACGCTACCGTATTATCCGGCAAGCCTGCATCCGGGAGAGCCATATTAGCATTGGGAGGTATCCCGGCTGCCACGGTGGTATCAAAGGTTACCAAACCGTTTCCGCTAGCCACAAAATGAGTTACGGGCGAACCGTACACATTAAATGTAAAGGGAATAGCCTGAGGGGAGGTCCACTGATTAGTGGCAATACTGGACCCTAAAATTTCGGTCCATCCCGTTGTTGTTGCGTTTGCTTCTGTGTTCAACCCTCCCGGAGATCCGGCATCTGTGCTTAGGGTGCTCAGATACATCTGACCCATCGAACTGATGGTCAGAAAAGAGAGAAGGACAGCTCCTAACATCTGTAGAAGTAGCTTTTTCTTCATAGCCTGAATTAGTTTATTAATTACTCGTTAAATAAAAGGACGTTCAATTTATGTGAATTATTAACAGACAACAAGTTACGCTGTTGATATTTTAACCCCCACCCCTTATAACACCCTCTTTGCCAGATTCTTAAATTTTTTATTTTGGGTTTTTTCAAAATCGGAAGTCTACTTCTCAAAAGACAGCTTTTATGAGTAAACGATTAGCCTGAGAAAGGAACCGGATAGTTCATCCAATTGCTTTAAATTCCTTGCTCTGTCTGGATTTTAACCAAAAATTAACCTGGTTCCTGTCCCTTTTAAACGATTATTTCCGTACCGGAATTTTGCAAAAAACCCTCTTCGTTGTCAAATCTTCAATTTGTGGTCAATGCCTTTCATATTTTGAAGAAATCGACAATTTTTTTCTTAAAAGCTCCAAAAAGCGGGGAGAAAAAGCTTGTTTTTCACCAGAAGAAACCCGATTAAAAGGGTGGGTAAATTTGCCGGATCAGGTTCATGATCCACCTTGCTCTGAAACAAAAAAAGCCCCCTCAAATGAGGGGGCTTTTTCATTTTAATTTAGACTTTACTATTCTCGTATCACCCTATGGGTTACTGTACCGTTATCGGAGGTGATTTTAAGGTTATACAGGCCTTTAGCATAGTTACCAAGGTCTACCTCAGCCCTTTCACTACCCTGGAACTGTTCCTTTCTAAGCAACTGTCCATTAAGTGAATATACCTCTACAGTTATGTCCTGTGTTCCTGCTCCGGTATTTTCAATGTAGACTATACCGCTGGTCGGATTAGGATAAACGGCCATGTCCAATACACGGAACTCTTCAATACCAATGCTACATGTATCAACAAACACTTCAAACATGGCCGAGTCCGTAGGACAGCCGGGAGCTGTAACCACATAGTAGAATGTATAGGTTACCGCGCTGGTTACCTGGGTTGCATCAAATATATTTCCGGTAAGTGCGCCTGAAGAGATAGGATCAACCCATGTTCCTCCGGCACTTGCGGTGCTGCCCAGGTAAGTGTTCATGTCAATTGAAGATAGCGAATCACACACTATAATGCCTGTAGAGTCTGCACCCGCCACAGGACATCCGGCCAATACATCTTCAATCATCACATCATCAATACTGATATCACTGTTAAAATCAGTGGTTTCAATGCCTCTGAAACGGATGCGTGTGCTTCCGGAAATGTAGGGTGTAAGATCCAGTGAATCTTTCAACCATGCGGCCTGGGTGTACACTATTGTATCTACAGCCATATTCCAGTTAGCACCATCGTATACATCAATAAATATACGTGAGGTCAGTACATTATCATTACCAATGAAATGCCAGAAGCTCAGCTCAGGACCAATCAGACCGGTAAGATCAAACTCAGGGGTAAGCAAGTTATTGATAGTATCATTGGTATTAGCCTGTGAATCATCCATACCAGCATAATGACCGGCTGCTGTGCCCAAGGTATGATCTGTAGTGGCTCCGTGTCCAATAGTTCCGCTGCGGAAGATCCAGTCCTCATCATCATTTGTTTCGTTTTCCCAACATGCAGGAATAACCGTTTGGGATACTTCAAAATCCTCTGTCCACGGGAAGCTGTTTACAGGTGCACAACCACTCGTAAAGGTATATGGTCCTGACCACAGAGATGTTCCACTGGCGCCACAGTCCGCCTGCACATAAAAGTCATAACTGGTTACCGGATTAAGCGGGCTTAATGTTACAGTATCATTAGTGGCAGCCACCGTGATACCATTACCCATACCAGGGGTAAAGCCAGGAGTACCATATTCAACTGTCCAACTGGTAGCGTTATTGAATTCGGTCCAAAAAACATCAGCAGAGGTAGGTGTAATATTATATGCTCCTAAAGCAAATGGTTCAGGACAAGCTGGTGTAGCACGAACTTCAAAATTATCCAGCATAATATCATTATCCTCAGAATCATCTACTGTACCTTCAGAAGCCCAGATCCCAAACCTTACAGTGTCGCCACTATAGGTAGAGAGATCAATGATCACATGATCACCCCCTGTAGCACTCAGATAAGTACTGGTGTAAGTAGCCAATGCTGTCCAGGTGGTTCCATTATTGTTACTGATCAATACCTGTACCTCATCATCTGAGCCCAGGTTAGCAGGTGTGGCACTGTTCCAGGTGAAAACACCAAAATCGTACTCTACCTGATAAGGTCCTCCTGCCGCAAGATCATAGGATGGGGTAAGAATCCAGTCGCTCTTATTATTCGAGAATAAATTGATCTTCACGGCTTCTGTAGCTCCGTTATTGGCAAAACCATCTTCCGTCCATGAACTGGAACCTAAGCTGGAGGGGCCAGTAGCCGGAGTTCCCGCATCGGCCTCATCCCAACATGCTGAAGGAAGGAAACCTGTCACAAAGTCCTCCAGTTGTGGAGGTAAAAGAGGAGCACAGCTGGTAGTGAACGTAAACGGTCCTGACCAGGCAGATACTCCATTCACTCCTCCACAGTCGGCCTGTACATAAAAGTCGTATGTAGTGTTGGCCGTCAGGTTACTAATACTGAAGGTATCATTGGAGGCTACGAAGTTATTAGCCGCACTACCTTGTGGGTAACCGCTTACATCATATTCCAGATTCCAACTGGTGGCAGTTCCGTTCTCTGTCCAGAAAAGATCGGCAGTAACTACTCCAATGTTGGTAGCTCCCAACGCGATAGGTTCTTTACAGGCAGGAATTGCTCTCACCTGGAAGTTGTCTATCATTATGTCGTTGTCTTCGGAGTCGTCAACCGTTCCTTCATTGGCCCAGATAGCGAATCTAACTGTATCTCCGCTATACGCGGTGAGATCAAATATCTCATGATTACCACCGGTGGCGGTTACATAAGTATTGTTAAACGTAGACAGATTGTTCCAGGTTATACCATCGTCAGTACTCATAAGCACCTGAACCTCGTCATCCGAACCTAAGGTAGCCGGAGTAGAGTTATTCCAGGTGAAGATACCAAAGTCAAACTCAGCCTGGTAAGGCCCTCCTGACGCAAGATCATAAGACGGAGTCAAAATCCAGTCTTGCTTATTGTTGGTGAACATATTGATCTTTACCGCTCCGGTTGAACCGTTATTGGCAAAACCATCTTCCGTCCATGAACTGGAGCCAAAGCTGGAAGGTCCGGTAGCCGGAGTTCCTGCATCAGCTTCATCCCAACAAACGCCTGGCAGAAAGCCAGCTGAGAAATCTTCCAGTTGTGGAGGTAAAAATGGTCCACAGGCTGTAGTAAAGGTAAAAGGTCCTACCCATCCGGAAGTTACCCCTGATCCACAATCTGACTGCACATAAAATTGGTATGTCGTGTTAGACATAAAACCTGATACGGGAACAGTATCATTGGTAACGGCCATCACCGTACCGGTGCCCTGGCCAAAACCAACGGGACCGTATTCAATATTCCAACCATTTACCGATCCTGTTTGACTCCAGTAGAAGCTGGCCGAAGAGGTTCCGATATTAGTCGCGCCCAGTGTAAACGGATCAGGACAGGCTGGAATTACCCGTACCTCAAAGTTGTCCAGCATAATATCATTATCCTGTGCGTCATCCACAGAACCTTCATTGGCCCAGATACCCATTTGAACGGTATCTCCACTATAAGCTGTAAGGTCAATGATAACATGACTACCACCTGTGGCGGTAACAAAGGTGTTATCATAGGTAGCTAAAGCAGTCCAGGTGGCACCATTATCATTACTTACCAGCACCTGAACTTCATCATCTGACCCTAAAGTAGCGGGAGTCGCTGTATTCCAGGTAAAAACACCAAAGTCAAATTCAGCCTGATAAGGTCCCCCTGACGCAAGATCATAGGATGGAGTAAGTATCCAATCCTGCTTGTTATTGGTGAACATATTGATCTTTACCGCTCCGGTTGAACCGCTGTTGGCAAACCCGTCTTCTTCCCAAGACCCTGCACCAAAACTATTAGGGCCGGTGGCAGGCGTACCTCCGTCAGCTTCATCCCAACATACTGTGGGTAAGAAACCAGTTGTAAAATCTTCCAGTTGTGGAGGCAATAAAGGAGCACATGCAGTAGTGAATGTAAATGGCCCTACCCATACAGAGACTCCGTTACTACCGCAGTCGGCCTGTACATATACATCATAACTGCTTTGCGGGGTAAGGCTTCCTATTCCAACCGTGTCATTGGTAGCGGCTAAAACTGTTCCGGTACCCTGGCTAAAACCAACCGGACCGTACTCTACATTCCAGGCAGCTATACCACCGGTCTGACTCCAATATACGGAGGCAGAGCTAGCTGTGATAGCAGTGGCCGCGATCCCAAACGGATCAGGGCAAGCCGGGGTGGCCCGTACTTCAAAGTTATCCAGCATGATATCATTATCCTGCGAGTCATCTACAGAACCTTCATTGGCCCAGATACCCATTTGAACGGTATCTCCACTATAGGCAGAAAGGTCAATAATAATATGACTACCACCACTGGCGGTAACAAAGGTGTTGTCATAAGTAGCTAAAGTGGTCCAGGTGGCACCATTATCATTACTTACCAGCACCTGTACTTCATCATCTGAACCTAAGGTAGCGGGGGTAGAAGTATTCCATGTGAAAACACCAAAGTCGAATTCAGCCTGGTAGGGTCCACCTGTCGCTAAGTCATAAGAAGGGGTTAAAATCCAGTCTTGTTTACTATTGGTAAACATATTGGTTTTTACTGCTCCGGTTGAACCGCTGTTGGCAAAACCATCTTCTGTCCACGAACCAGAGCCTATACTGGAAGGTCCGGTAGCAGGAGTTCCTGCATCAGCTTCATCCCAACATACTGTAGGTAAGAAACCGTTTGCAAAATCTTCCAGTTGTGGAGGCAATAAAGGAGCACATGCTGTAGTAAAAGTAAGTGGTCCTATCCAGGCAGACATGCCATTACCACCACAATCAGCCTGTACATATACATCGTAATCACTTTGTGGAATAAGGCTTCCCACACCAACTGTATCATTGGTAACTGCCATAACCGTTCCGGTACCCTGGCTGAAGCCGGTGGGGCCATACTCTATGTTCCAGGCAGAAACACCACCGGTTTGGCTCCAGTATACAGAAGCAGAGGTAGCGCTGATAGCTGTTGCACTCAAAGCAAAAGGATCCGGGCAAGCCGGAGCTTCCTGTATCATCACATCATCAATACTGATATCACTATTAAAATCAGTTGTTTCAATACCTCTGAAACGTATACGTGTATTGGCAGATTTATAAGTAGTTAAGTCTACAAAGGCTCTTACCCACGCGGTTTGATTATAAACAATGGTAGCCACGTCCATATTCCAGGTAGTGCCATCATACACATCAATTACAATTCTGGATGTGAGTGAGGCATCATTTCCTATGAAATACCAGAAGCTCAGTTCGGGCACTGTTAAACTGGTAAGATCAAATAATGGAGTAAGAAGATTGTTTAATGTATCATTGGCATTACCCTGTGAATCATCTACCCCGGCATAGTAACCGGAAGATGTACCCAGCGTATGGTCAATGGTAGCTCCGTGACCTATACTTCCGCTTCGGAAAATCCAGTCTTCATCATCTCCGGTTTCATTTTCCCAGCAAGCAGGTATGGAACCTTGAGACACTTCGAAATCTTCTACCCATGGGAAAGAACTTAGAGAGGCACAAGCGGTAGTGAATGTAAAAGGTCCAACCCATACAGAAGTTCCTCCAGCGCCACAATCGGCCTGTACATAAAAGTCGTAGGTGGTTTGCGGGCTAAGACCACTGATATTTACCGTATCATTGGTAGCAGCCTGGCTCGTTCCGGTACCCTGTGCAAAACCTACAGGACCAAATTCTGCAGTCCATGATACACCGGTTCCTATCTGCGTCCAGAATAAGTCTGCAGAAGAAGAGGTAATGGCTGTTGCGCCCAGGGCAAAAGGATCCGGGCATGCAGGAGTGGCAAGCACTTCAAAATTGTCCACCATAATATCATTATCCTCTGAATCATCGACAGAACCTTCGTTGGCCCAAATACCTATCTGTATAGTATCTCCGCTATAAGCTGAAAGATCCACGATAATATGACTGCCACCACTGGCGGTAACAAAGGTGTTATCATAAGTAGCCAGGGCCGTCCAGCTGGCACCATTATCATTGGTTACCAATATCTGAACTTCATCATCAGAACCCAGGTTTGCCGGTGTAGAAGTATTCCATGTAAAAACACCAAAGTCAAATTCGGCCTGGTAAGGGCCTCCGGTAGCCAGGTCATAATACGGTGTAAGGATCCAGTCCTGTGTGACGTTGGAGAACATATTGATCTTTACTGCTTCAGTTGAACCGCTATTGGCAAAACCATCTTCCGTCCATGAGCTGCTTCCTAAGCCAGAAGGCCCGTTAGCAGGGGTTCCTGCATCTGCCTCGTTCCAACAGGCAGGAGGAAAACCGCTTACAAAATCTTCCATTTGCGGAGGAAGTAGGGGTGCACAAGCCGTGGTAAAGGTAAAGGGGCCGGCAAAGGCAGAGGTGGTTCCACCGCAATCCGCCTGCACATAAAAGTCATAAGAGGTTTGAGCACTAAGCCCATTTATCAATGTTGTATCATTTGAAGCTACAAAGGCGGTTCCGGTTCCCTGGGTATATCCTGACGGGCCATACTCTACATTCCAACTGCTGGCTGCCATACCGTCCCAAAACAGAGTAGCTGAAGTGGAAGCTATATTGGTAGCACCAAGTGCAGTGGGGTCGGGGCAGGAAGGAATAGCTTCGATAGTAAGGTTATCTACATATAGGTAGTAGCCATCCAAACCTCCCTGTGGAATGTGAAAAGAAAGGTATACTACTCCGCTGTATGCTGAAAGATCAATAGTCCGCTCTGCGTAAGTGGTAGAGGTGGCTGTATCGCGCAATAGCTGGGTAGTGAAATCTGCAGGAGTATTGCCCGTGGTAGAGATCAGTATCTCATAGTCATTGGGTTCGCTTGAACTGCGGGCACGGTACCAGTATTTCAATTGCTCATTCCCGGTAAGGGTAATAGCGGGTGAAACCAGGTAGTCGTCATTACTGCCTCCGTTAAAGTCGGTGTATACGCGATAAGACTGGTCTCCTTCCTGTACGTAGGAGGAACTGGTATTGATACTCCAGCTGTCTCCATCGGTGTTTGCATCAATTACACTCCAGCAACCGGTGGTGGCTGAGGTGCTGTTGAAGGTTTCATTATAAGGAAGTGTGGTAATGCCTGAACATTGGGTAGCAAAACTGTAGGGACCAACCCATGCACTTACGTCTCCCATCCCGCAGCTATCGCGTACATAAAAATCATATGTGGTGTTGGGGCTCAGTGAAGATATGTTTACCGTATCGTTCATTGAGTTGAGCATAGTGCCTGAACCGGGTGTAAAACCACTTGTGCCGTACTCTATGTTCCAGTTGGCAGCGCCTCCGGTTGTCCAGTATAAGTCGGCTGAGGCGGAAGTTATATTAGTAGCACCAAGTGCAGTGGGGTCGGGGCAGGAAGGAATAGCTTCGATAGTAAGGTTATCTACATAAAGGTAGTAGCCATCCAAACCTCCCTGTGGAATGTGAAAAGAAAGGTATACTACTCCGCTGTATGCTGAAAGGTCAATAGTCCGCTCTGCGTAAGTGGTAGAAGTGGCTGTATCGCGCAATAGCTGGGTAGTGAAATCTGCAGGAGTATTGCCCGTGGTAGAGATCAGTATCTCATAGTCATTGGGTTCACTGGAACTGCGGGCGCGGTACCAGTATTTCAATTGCTCATTCCCGGTAAGGGTAATAGCGGGTGAAACCAGGTAGTCGTCATTACTGCCTCCGTTAAAGTCGGTGTATACGCGATAAGACTGGTCTCCTTCCTGTACGTAGGAGGAACTGGTATTGATACTCCAGCTGTCTCCATCGGTGTTTGCATCAATTACACTCCAGCAACCGGTGGTGGCTGAGGTGCTGTTGAAGGTTTCATTATAAGGAAGTGTGGTAATGCCTGAACATTGGGTAGCAAAACTGTAAGGGCCAACCCATGCGCTTACGTCTCCCATTCCGCAGCTATCGCGTACATAAAAATCATATGTGGTGTTGGGGCTCAGTGAAGATATGTTTACCGTATCGTTCATCGAGTTGAGCATAGTGCCTGAACCGGGTGTAAAACCACTTGTGCCGTACTCTATGTTCCAGTTGGCAGCGCCTCCGGTGGTCCAGTATAAGTCGGCTGAAGTGGAAGTTATATTGGCAGCACCAAGTGCAGAGGGCATTAGGCAGTTTACAGCTTCAACTTTTACATTATCTAATATCCAGTAATAATCCCAGGTTCCAGTCCAGTGAAAGCGAACTTTCGCATTGGTAGAAGCACCAGCTTCAGCCGTAATATCGATAAGCTCTTTCTGAGGATCTGAGGTAGAAGAGGTGTATAATAAGACCGTATCCCAAACAGTTCCATTGGAAACCTCTACCGTTATGGTAGCGTTGGTAAAACTCTGGAAAAAATAATGATCAAAGGATAGAATGATATTCCCTGCAGAGGCATCGAAAGCAGGGGATTCAAGAGTTGCATCTTCTGACGAACCGGAAAAACCATCTTCATCACTGTCAAAAATAGCAGCAGGTGATGAAATGGGCGCACTTAATGTACGTGAGCCATTGTTATCAAAGTTCCAGACAATTGAACTTGAACTAAGATCATTATTCGTCCAACCAACTGGTGGGGTGGTTCCTGTGGCAGACGAAAAATCTTCATTGATGAGGACTTGCGAATAGGCGGTGTTTGCAAAAAAACACAATGTACAGGCAAGCCAGCATAGTAAATATCTACGCATAACTTCAGATTTAGGGGTTTAGTAAAACTTTAAAAATAGGGATGCGTAATGTACGGATATTAAAGGGATAAGCACAATTAGGTGCGCTTACTTAGCTTTTTCTGATCCGGCTTAAAACCGCCTTTTTTAAAAAGTTAGCATCTTATTCTTTAACAATCAATGTTTTGTAGTATTTAAACCCAGCGTTACCTTTATGATAAATTTAACGGCTTATAGCAAGAAATTACAGATTTTCAAGACTTGAAAACGCTCCATTCAGGCGATTTTTTACTTTAATTCCTGCCAGGTTTGGAATAAAACTTCCTGAGCGGGGCGATTTTTTTCGGGCTTTCGCAATGGTTTACACTCTTTTAAAGTGTTATAGCATTCACCCGGAAGTTTTTGGTATAATTCGGTACCTTTCGTTTTCCAGGCTATCATCTCCTCACTTACCTGCTTAATAATCTTTCCGGGGTTTCCCACTACCAGGCTGCGGGGGGGAATAACTGTTTCTGCCTTTATAAAACTAAGAGCGCCTACAATGCTCTCTTCTCCTAACTGAACATTATCCATCAATACGGCATTCATTCCCACCAGACAATTGCGGCCAATATTAGCCCCATGAACAATAGCCCCATGACCTATATGAGCAGCGGCTTCAAGGCGTATGGAAACTCCGGGAAACATATGGATCACACAGTTTTCCTGAACATTACAACCGTCTTCAATTATTATTTCACCCCAATCTCCACGAATTGCAGCGCCCGGGCCCACATATACATTTTTACCGATGTGTACATTGCCAATTATAGAGGCTGTTTTATGAATGAAAGCGCTTGGGTGTATAACCGGCTTAAAGCCTTTAAATTCGTAGATCATTTGCGGTATTTATCATTTAAACCCAAACCCTGCTCTAACATATCTAATGCTTTTTTTATCCTGCGTTTACGAGTAGTTTCCTGCTTAGCCGTTTCTATAAACTCCGTATACTCTCTTTTTTTATAATCGGTCAGGTTATTATAGGTTTTAAGAGCCTTTGCGTTTTCAACCAGGGCACGATCCAAAAGCTCAGAACTGTCAAAGGTTTTATCTCTTTGATTGAAACCCTTTACCTGCTCTCCACTTTCATTTTTGGCTACAGCCTCCCGAATCAGACCTTTCAGCCCGCCTTCATCCACTGCTTCCAGTGAGGGGATAAGGTATTTCCGCATGGCTTTGGTGCCCTCTGAGGTAGCTTCCAAAAGCTTTTCAGGATCGTCAAAAAGTGAACCTTTATGAAACCATACTGCTGCATTTTTCTTAAATGCAACCATGCTCATCATTAAACCTTTATACTCAAATGAAGGAGAACCCCATTTTATTTTTTCAGTTACCTGAGGTGCTGTTTGGTGCACTATGTCCCGCACTTTCACTAAAATCGGGTGAGCAAAATGCCCTTCCAGGTTTTTTAAATATTCATCTACGCTTTTGGGTTTAGCCATAGCCTGAAATTACACTTTTTCCAAAACAACAGCATACCCCTGCCCTACTCCTATACACATGGTACACAAAGCATAACGCTTATTTTGTTCATGCAACTCAATGGCTGCCGTTTGAAGCAAGCGGGCACCACTCATGCCCAGTGGGTGACCAATGGCAATGGCCCCTCCATTGGGGTTGATACGGGGGTCATCATCAGCCAGACCCATTTTACGAACGCAAGCTAAAACCTGGGAAGCAAAAGCTTCATTCAGTTCAATGATATCCATCTCACCCATGGTAAGCCCTGCTTTCTGTAAAGCCTTTTCACTGGCATATACCGGGCCTATTCCCATAATACGTGGCTCTACACCGGCTACGCCCATGGATACTATGCGGGCCAACGGCTTTAAGTTGTTCTTGCCGGCCCCTTCTTCTGAGGCTATTAGCAAGGCACCGGCTCCATCATTTAAACCAGAAGCATTACCCGCAGTTACGCTACCGTCTTTTTTAAAAGCGGGGCGTAACCGGGCCAAAATATCTAATTCCGTTTGGGGCTTTATAAATTCATCATTCGCAAAAAGAACAGGGTCTTTTTTACGCTGAGGGATAGTAACAGGTGCAATTTCTTTAGCCAGGCGACCTTTTTCCCTTGCCCTGGCGGCCTTCATCTGACTCTGATATGCAAAACGGTCCTGGTCTTCCCGGCTGATATCAAATAGCTCTGCCAGATTTTCAGCGGTTTCACCCATGGCATCTGTTCCATAAAGTTCAAACATTTTAGGGTTGATAAAACGCCAGCCAAAACTGGAATCGTACATTTTAGAATCGGTTCCATAAGCCCTGGAGGGCTTGCTCATCACATACGGTCCACGGGTCATGTTTTCCACGCCTCCGGCAATAAACACATCGCCATCCCCATTACGCACCGCCCTGAAAGCGTGCGCTGCGGCACTCATTCCTGAGGCACACAAACGATTTACGGTTTCTCCGGGCACCGAAAAAGGAAGACCGGCCAGTAATAAGGCCATTCTGGATACATTGCGATTATCCTCCCCGGCCTGGTTGGCACAACCCATAATAACATCGGCAATTTGTTCCTGATCCAGTTTTGGGTGTCGCACCACCAGTTCCCTTATGACGTGTGCCGCCAGATCATCCGTTCTTACCGGGGCCAGAGTTCCCCCAAAATTACCCACGGGGGTGCGAACTCCATCAATAATATATGCTTCTTTCATCTTGCTGTTTTATTTGATCTGTTTTTCCCAAACTTTTGCTTTCTCATCGTGTGATCAAAACGATTGTGCTACCATTCTTTTTCAGTGCGAAATACGGTCCCTTTAAAAAGGCCCACTACTGTGTTTTGCTGGTTGGTTATGCGAACTTCATAAATAGCCAGCCGGGTGCTTTTGTTCAGCTCTACCGCCTCAGCTGTTAACACATCACCCACTTTTACAGGGCGGGTGTGTGATATAGAGGTTTCTATACTCACAGCCTGTACACCATAACTGTTACTGGCAAACGCCAATGCGCTATCGGCCAAAGAGTAAGTTATACCCCCGTGTGCTATTCCAAAACCATTGGTCATTTCTTCACGCACCTGCATACTCAAGCGGCAATAACCGGCTTTTTCTTCCAGGCGTTTAATGCCCAGCCAAATGCTAAAGGCATCATTATTATACATCTGATCTATAATTTCACGGGGCTGCTTCATCGGTTTATCCTTGCTCAGGTTTCTCTTCCATGGTAGCTGCAGCAGACCGTTCAATGATAGATATTACAGTATCCAATACAATATCGAAACTCTGCCGGGCTTCTTCGTCCTCTTCTGGCAAGTCCGATTTAAAAAGGGCACGATTGCGCAGGTCTTCAAATACCAGGGGGCTATCCACAAAATCAATTACCGCCTCAGTTGTCAATGTATCTTCCTGCTCCTTCTGATCGTAACGGTCCACTTTTTCATTGATCACCTCTTCCACTATTTGATGTGGCACCATTTGAATGGGAATGCCTGCCGCTATAAAGGAATTGATCAAAATTACGGCAGAGTCTACCAGGGCAGCATGTTCACTATCGCTAAAGTCATCAGCCAGGTTGGTGATAAAGCCCATTAATACCGGCTGGTCATCCAGTATCTGAACTACCATTTGCCCTTGCTCTTTTGCACTCATAGCTTCATAGTCCGCTATGGTTTCTGCTACAAAATCCTTCTTGGGTCGTGTCATTCCGCAAAGGTAGGTATTCCGAAGAGTCAGCCCAATCAGGAGCTTACTTCAGCATTTTCTGAAGGTCTTACTTTTTGCACAAAAAAATCTTCCAGCTCACGCAGCGTTTCGGATGTGGTATGTATATCTTTTACCACTTTTCCATGATCGAGAATAACTATTCTTTGGCAAAATTCGGTGACGTGCCCCAGGTCATGGCTGGAAATAAGCATGGTAATATCCGTTTCTTGGTCCAGCTTTTTAAGCTGGTCCCGCAACTGGTATTGTGTGGACGGGTCCAGGTTAGCAAAGGGTTCATCCAGCACCAGTACACCCGGATTACCTAATAAGGCTCCCACAATGCCTACTTTTTTTTGATTCCCTTTGGAAAGGTCTCGTATGTACTTTTTGCGACCCCGGATCTCACCCTTAAAAAAGTCGTCATACTTCTGTAATTCCTTTGAAACTTCAGACTGTTCAAGGCCATGCAGTTTACCTATGAAATTGAAATATTCATCCGGTGTGAGGTAATCAATCAAAAACCCTTCATCCAGGAAGCTTCCGGTAAAGTTTTTCCACTCTTCACTTTTGTGCACCTGTACACCCTTAATTATTATTTCTCCCGAGTCCGGTTCAATTAAATCAAGTATACAGCGATATAGGGTGGTTTTTCCGGCACCATTATTACCTACCAGGCCAAAGGACTGGCCGGTATTTAACTCAAGATTGGGAATATCCAACACCGTTTCAGATCCATATTTTTTGGTGATATTTTGTATGCTGATAATGCCTGACATGGAATAGCTTTTTAATTAAGATTAAATTTATAAACGTGTCGTGTACCTATGGCACAACCCGTTTTATCATCAATTCCATCAAATTGCTGCGCCCTGCTTTGGTCAAGGGCTGAAAACAGATGTTTGATGATTGTATTTGAATTATGCCTCACGAAAACCTTTGGCATTGCGATATTTCTTTTCTTTAAAATTTTCAATAATTACGGCAAACCATTGCTTGTGAAACAGCAGGCTTACAAGGCCCGCTGCAGCCAATGCCATTACACCCCAATAGGGCTTTCCGAATGCGTTAAAGGAGGCCCATATCAAAACCGGCATTACCATTAGTGGTAAAATAATCAGGAATTGTACAGCACTGGTGCCCTGGTAATTAAAGGCCGAACCGCGGGTGAGGTCAATACGCTTGCGTTGGTACGTGGATGCATACAGTAGCACAAAGGTGTTTACACCTATATTATACAGAAAACAGGCCGTATTAATATATAATGCCTTCATTCCAAAATACACATAGCCGGTGGATAGAATATAGGTGATTACAGCACTACTTGCCAAAAGCCAGAATTTGGCCCGGAAAAATGCTTCCATAGGATAGGCCCGGGTAAGTATTCCGTCAAAATAGGCGCTCTCCCACCCCACCATAAACTGACCGTAATTGATCATGAAGATACCGGTCATAAAGATCCCTACAAAAATGAATATGAGAAAACTGTCCTCGTATTGTGGTTCTCCATAAAAGATCAACCCATACAAACTGAATAATAGGGTTATAAAAAGTATACTCTTCGTTCTTTTATTACGGATGATCAGTTTTAATTCATTGCTGATCATAGTGCCCACAGCTCCTTTAGACTCAAGGAAGTTGAACTCCTGAGTGCTGGCCTCTTTAGAGTGAGCAGTCCATTTGTCAATATAACTTTGTGCCTTAAGAAAACGAAAGTTCAACAGATATACCAGTGCCACTAAAATACCGGGCACAGCTATGAACCAGCCTGCTCCCATAGGCCTGAATATAGCAAAAGACCAACTGGAAAGACTAAACCAACCCAGTATATCCCCCACAAAAATTAAGGCTACAAATACCGCAAAAGCTATAAATATAATTTGTTTAAGAGCAATTACTCTTTTGAGGTAAATAGCCAGGTAATGATTGAGCTTTACCAGTCCTAACATAGCTATAAGCCAAAAGGCAGCGCCCGCTACACCTAGCTCCGGCAGTGCACCTCTGAAGGTAAAGGGTATTACAAAAAACAGAGGTAAGAGGTTAAAGAAATTAAAAATGCTGGTGCCCAGCAAAAAATGTATCACTGTACTTTTACGCACAGGTTGTAGCAGGTAATGTCTTACGCTCAGCATATTCAGGTCTTGCACAAAAAAGCGGATAGCTACATCCGCCAGAAGGTAATACAGCAGATATTCGGAAAATACTTTGGTTACAGATTCCGCTCCGGGCTTAAGCTCCATAATGATCTCCGGAAGAGCAAAGCCCAGGAAAAGGAAAGAAAGGCCAAAGTAAAGGATCAGAAAACCCACCAGGATTTTTACACCCCAGCCCTGGCTGAAATATCTGGAGCGTACCGTTTTCTTCCATTGTTGACTGAGTAATAGCGTGTACATGGCAATTTGAGTTTAAGCAGGCCTAAAGTAACGAGTAGTATTTGAATTTTTAAAAATACACTTCTTCCCGTTAAAGTTGGTTTTCAAGCAGGGACCAGCCCTCGAAAAAATTTATACGGTTTCTCAACTGAAAGAATTTTTTAAGTTCACGTACACAAGGGTTTTTCCGGTAAAAAACTTTTCGCAACTTAATTTATTGCTGTTGTGGTATTTTGCTATCCGGGCTTGGCTATCTTCTGTTAACAAGCTTTCCTGATACGGAAAATCATTAAGACTTTATGAAAGCCTGCAACACTTCGATGAGAATCTCATTCATATCCATATTCAGGCCGTTCAGACACAGCGCGAAAGACAGGTCTTCTTCAGGAAAATAAACGGAAATACTTTGGAAAGCATTGATGGAGCCCGAATGACCATAACATAAGGCTGACCCAAAGGGATAACGGAAAATACCCAGACCCATGTTTCCTTGCAATGAGAGCATTTGATCGAGGTAATGTTGGGAAAAGAATTTTAGCCCAAACAACGCTTCCATAAACCGGCACAGATCTGATGGCGAAGAAACCATCGCCCCGGCTCCCATCAGGGTATTGGCATACACTTGTGTATTCTTTTTCCAGCCTCTTTTATAGTAATACGAGAAGGCTTCTCCCTTTTCAATGTTTATCGCTCCTCCCACATAGGCGTTTTCCAGGTTTAAAGGTTCTATAATCCGTTTATCTACAATTGAGGAAAAATCAAGGCTATCCAGGTTCTCGGCAATTAAACTCAAAACCACATAATTGGCATTGTTATACTCTGTACGGCTCCCTGGTTTAAAGTCCGTTTCCGCCTGACTGAAGATAGCTAGTATGTCTTCCCGGTTTTGGGGGTCCGCATGGCGATATTTTTCAGACCCGTCTTTAGCAAAATTATGGATGCCACTCTGATGCCGCAGCAAATGCTCAATGGTTATCCTGCCGGCATTGGGCCATCCGGGGAAAAAGCGTGAGAGGCTATCTGATAGTTTCAGTTTTTTTTCTTCGGCCAGTTGCAGAATAATAACAGCTGTAAAGGTTTTTGAAACTGAGCCCACCCGATAGCGTGTAAGCGTATCCGGCTTTATCTTAGGATTAAGCGAGGAATACCCAAACGCTTTTTGATATAGTACAGACCCTTTTTTACGAACGCAAACGCTGCCCATGGCCTTGTTCTTAGCTTCCAGGCTGCGGAGATACCCATCCGGTTTTCCTGAAATACCCTGCGCACCCGCCTTTATACCAATCACATAAAGTGAAACAAGGAATACGACTTTTAAGGCTTGCATAAGAATATGGCCTATTACTGGTAAAAGCTTGTTTTTTCGCGAGCCATTTTCCGCAACAAAGGACTACAGCGATAGCGGTCTTCCAGGTACTCACTATGGAGTCGGTCCAGGGTATTCACACAATGCTCAATGCCTTTTTCATCAGCCCATTTTAAAAGTCCTTTAGGATAATTCACACCTTTGGTCATGGCCAGGTCAATATCCTCACGCGAGGCAATATTCAGGTATAAAGCATCAGCGGCTTCATTGATCAACATAATCAAAATGCGCCATACTATATTTTCACCGAGTTTCTGATCCTTTAAGGGTTGAGCCTGCTCAGCACCTTCCTGGTAATCATAAAAACCACGTCCGCTCTTACGGCCCAGCCATCCGGCTTCCACTAATCTTTTCTGTGTAAAATTGGGACGGTAGCGCGGATCGTAATAAAAAGCTTCAAATACGCTGGATGATACGGCATAATTCACATCATGACCTATAAAGTCCATAAGCGTAAAGGGGCCCATTCTGAAACCGCCTAACTCCGTCATGGCCCAGTCAATAGTTGCAATATCTGCAAAACCTTCTTCGTATATACGCACGGCTTCTCCGTAAAAAGGCCGGGCTACCCGGTTTACAATAAAGCCGGGTGTGTCTTTAGCCAGCACCGTTTGCTTTCCCCAGGAGTCTATAATCTCTCTGGCTTTAACTGCCACTTCTGAGTGGGTTTGCACGGCTGGAATAATTTCCACCAACGGCATCAGGGGTGCAGGGTTAAAGAAATGGATGCCAATGACCCGTTCCGCCTTTTGAAGAGCGGACCCTATAGACGCAATGGAGAGTGAAGATGTATTGGAGGCCAGAATGGTGTGTTCATCACAAAGCGTTTCTATTTGAGCAAACACTTTTTTCTTAATACCAATATCTTCTATAATGGCTTCTATTACCAGGTCGCTACCGCTAATAGATTCCATTTGCGTAGTATAGGTGATCCGGTTTAGGATCTGTTGATCCTCTCCTTTTTCCAGTCGTCCCTTTTCCACCAGGCGGGCGAGTATTTTTTGATGCCCTTCTTTTGCTTTTTCCACTGCTTGGGCAGAAGTATCTACCAACACGGTTTCATTCCCGTTCTGGGCGGCTATCTGCGCTATTCCTGACCCCATGGAGCCGGAACCTATAATGGATACTTTCATGCTACTTTCCTTTAAACTCTGGTTTTCTTTTAGCTAAAAATGCCTTCACACCCTCCTCATAGTCATAGGATTTGCCGGCCATACTTTGAAAGTGATCTTCTTCCGTCAGCTGTTTATCCAAAGTGTTTAGTGCGCTTTTATTAAGCAACTGCTTGGTATAGGCCAGGGCTTTGGTAGGCATAGTGCTTAGCTTTTGCGCCAGCTTCATGCTCTCTTCGGCAAAACTTTCATCGTCAAAAACCTTATAGATCATTCCTATGCGTTCTGCTTCCTCTGCAGAAATATTATCTCCCAGCATCATAAGTGCTGAAGCCTTTTGATACCCTATGAGCCTTGGCAGAGTGTAAGTGCCTCCGCTATCAGGAATAAGCCCTATCTTGGAAAAAGCTTGTATAAAGGATGATGAATGGGTGGCCACTACCACATCTGCGGCCAGCGCAATATTGGCCCCTGCCCCTGCCGCTACACCATTTACTGCGGCTACTACCGGTTTCTCAAGTTCACGCAATTGCCTTATGATCGGATTGTAATGCTCACTCACTATTTTGGTGAGCTCGGGGCCTTCAGGATCAATCGCTTCCTGCAAGTCTTGTCCGGCACAAAAAGCTCTTCCGCTTCCGGTAATATATACACAGCGTATCTCCGTATCATCTTCTGCTTGTTGCAGTTGTTGTTGCAAGGCTAAAGCCATTTCGCGTACAAAGCTGTTATATTTTTCAGGACGATTCAGGGTAAGTTTCAAAACCATCCCTATGCGTTCGGTTTTAATAAAGTCTGACATGAAAATTGGGTTTTGCTTCAAAAGTAAGCATGTTGATCGGTACGAATTAATGAACGGCTATAAGATTTCCAAAATCACCTGGGTTATTTCTTTATGCTAAATTACCCAAGTGGCTGCTGTGCCTGACGCTTTTAACCTTCAGGGCGAAGCGGTTTCTTCTACCCGGGATTTTCCAATGTATTGTATGATCAACCGGAATTAAGCTTGCCCCACAACCCGGTTTAGTGGAAAACTAAGTTCTACGGTAGTTCCCGAAGATGGCACGCTGTGTATCGATATTTTTCCCCGTAATTGCTCCATCACTTTAGAGCTTACGTACAAGCCCAGACCACTTCCTTTAGAGTCGGCTGTTCCCTTAAAAAACATCTGTGTTACTTTTGGCAGCAGGTCTTCTTTAATACCTAGTCCGTTATCTTCCACCCATATATGAAAATGGGAAGTGCTCAGGTTACTATGTACCTTAACTTTTCTTGGAAAGGCTTCACCCCGGTGGTATTGGGCTGCATTACTAAGCACTTTTTCCACCACCATGAGAAATAACTCATGATCCACTACCAGTTTATCCGCTTTGGAAAAATCAAGCTCAAATGAAATATCCTCCGCTCCATAATTTTTATTGATCCAGATTGGTAATACTTCGGAAAGGGTTAATTCTGTATAGTTTAAACCTTTATTTATTACCCTGCGCACTTCCAGCAACCTATGCAAGGTAGAATCCAGATTAGTGCTCAGCTCAAAAACCATATTCCCGAACATACGCATGTTCTCCATGCTTTCTTCTCTTTTTATGAGGTCGGCCACACCTAAAAGAGAAGACACGGGGCCTCTGAGATCATGAGACGCGTTGTACAGAAATTCCTCCAATTCAAAATTCCGGGTCTTCAGGTCATTCTCCAACTCCTTAAGTTCTGTAATATCTGTGGAAACCCCCAGAACATGACTTTTAGCTCCGATTTGCATTGGTACCTTTCGCGTCTTGAACCACTTGGCTTTCCCGGCAATAGTTACTTGTTCTTCAAAGTCAGGAGTAGGTATACCACTTCTTATAACCTCCCGGTCTTTTTCAACAAAAACGTCAACATGTGCTTTATTGGCGTTAAAATCATAATCTGTTTTTCCCTCAACCTCTTCTACAGAAGAATGGTACAGTTCAGCCAACGCATGATTGGCCAATTTGAAAACACCCTCGTAGTCTTTTACAAAAATAAAACCGGGTGTAGTGTCAATAACCTTACGGAAAAAGAGATTCTGCTCACTAAACCTGTCTTTAGCTTTTTTGAGCTTTACTATATGCTCATTCAACTCCCTGGTTTTCCGGCTTACTTCACCTTCCAGACTGAGCTGATATTTCCGTAGCTTGATCTGGGCCATAACCTGGCCGGCCAGGGTCTCCAAAGCTTTCTTTTGAGAGGCTGAAAGTTTTCTGGGCTTTACATCCAGCACACAAAGGGTTCCCAGGCGGTTCCCTTCATCGTCTTCCAGAGAGGCTCCTGCATAAAAACGAATGTTAGGATCATTGAGCACCAATGGGTTATCCTTAAAGGTCTCGTCCTGAAGCGTGTTTTCTACTTCGTATACCGCTTGCTCTTCCTGAATGGCATAATGGCAAAAAGATATATCACGGGGTGTTTCACTAATGTCAGTACCTGTTTTTGATTTAAACCACTGCCGGTCTTTACTTAAAATAGTAATCAAAGAAACAGGAGTATCACATATATAACCGGCTAATTGGGTAAGTGCATCAAACTGGGCTTCACCACCCGTATCCAAAATATCAAAGCCTGCTAATGCTTTAAGTCTTTTCTCTTCTTGGTTTTCCTTCACAGGTCCTTAAATCGATTCCTATGGTCCAAATTTAAGAAGCCTGATGATTATAGGGGATATAAAACCGATAACCGGTCATTAAATACATTTAAAATAATCGAAAGGCTCCAGGCATTCACTGCATTTATAAAGAGCTTTGCAGGCTGTGGAACCAAACTGACTTACCATTTTAGTGTTTTTAGAACCGCAGTTGGGGCACTGTACTTCCTTAGCTTTTCCAAAAAGTACAGACTTATCTGCAGAGCTTCCTTCAGGGGGTGCAATACCATATTCCCTGAGTTTCTGTTTACCCTTCTCTGTCATCCAGTCTGTAGTCCAGGGAGGTGAAAGCACGGTTTGAACTTCAACCGTGTCAAGGCCTTCATCTTTAAGCCGGGCTTTAATGTTTTGTTCAATTTCATTCATGGCCGGGCAACCACTGTAGGTAGGTGTAATTTGAATTATAGGATGGTCATGGCTGAGGTCTACATGACGCACTACTCCGAGGTCTACCACCGTAAGAACCGGGATCTCAGGGTCTGTAACTTCCTCGAGCCATTGCCATATTTGATTTTCGCTTACCATTTCAATATTTACAAATGTACACTCAATCTGTTCATTTACTTTATTATTATCTGGAGCTGACGGTTAGCGGGAACGGCAAAACACGTGGGGATAAATGCAAAGCGATCTATAGTCAGGTACTCCAACATCGGGTTTCGGCACAGTACTTCAGGTATGGAAATGCCTCCACCCGCATAAGCCACATTAAGATCCTGTAGATTGGGAAGGCTCAGGATGCTCTCTGGAATCTCCTTGAAGTCATTACGCTCCAGATTAAGCACCTGTAGGTTTTCCAGTTGTCCTAAGCTCTCTGGTAGTTTGTGAAGATTGTTCTGTGAGAGGTATAGAAATTTGAGTTTTTTGAGATTGCCGATCTCTGCGGGTAATGAATCCAGCTTATTGTTATTTAAGACCAACCTTTCCAGGTTCTCCAGTTGACCGATTTCTGCCGGCAGAGATCGCAGCTGGTTATGATGTACAGAAAGCTCCTTCAGGTTTTTAAGCTTACCTATTTCCGTGGGCAGTTCGGTCAGTTTATTGTTGCTGATCACCAATACTTCAAGCTTTTCCAGGTACGCTATTTCCGGTGTAAGCTTATGTAGGTTTGACTTAAAAAGTCGAAGCTCTTCCAGGTTGCTCAAGCGGGCGATATGGCGAGGTAAAACACCTATGCGTTGCCGGCTCAGGTTTAATTTTTTCACATCTTCAGCCTCCCGCAATGCCTTGGGGTAACTGTAATAGGCGGAGCAGCCACTTATTATAAAAAGGAATGGCAAGCAGAGAAAAAAAGGCAAAAAGAAACCCTTACAACGCATCTTCCGGTATTTACTCTTAGACCAGAACCTTGAAAAGGGTTGGTCTCAGACCTTCAAAAGGTACTAAAAAAAACCAGGGGGAAACTTACCTACCATTGCACATCAGGGTGCATACGGGGAAGATGTTGCATCTCTGCCAGCACATAGCCCATATACTCGGTGTGCTCGCCTTGCTTACCTCCTTTTTGCATCCAGCCGTCTTCGGGCTTTTTGAGAGTAGCTATTTCCAGGATTTCAGAAACTTTTTGGTGCCAATGCGCTTTAACTTCTTCCAGGTTTACACCAATACCCTGATCCAGCATCGTCTGCTCCACCTTGTCCATGGTAAACATTTCACCGGTCCATTCCCAAAGCTCATTTAATGACTGCTGCACTTTTTGATGGCTCTCTTCGGTGCCATCTCCCAGGCGTATCACCCACTCGGCACTCCATTGTGCGTGGTAGGTTATCTCTTTAATAGCTTTGTGCGCAACAGACTTAATGTGGTCGTCTTTACTTTTCAGTAACTGGCTGTATTGAAAATAATTAAAGGTGTCAAAAAGAAACTGACGGACGATGGTGTGACCCCAATGGTCATTGGGAAGTTCTACCATTAAAAGGTTATGATATTCATACACATCACGGAAAAAGGCTATCCGGTCTTCGGTTACCTCTTCTCCTTTCAAACGGGCCGCATATTGCATCAGCATGCGGGCCTGACCCAGCTGGTCAAGAGCAATATTGGAAAGGGCAATGTCCTGTTCCAAAACGGGGCCATGGCCACACCATTCGGCTAAGCGCTGGCCCAGTATTAATGCATTATCGCCAAGACGAAGTGTGTATTCCAGTAATTCTTTTTGCAAACCTGTGATTTTGTTTCGAACTAATTTTCTGCTAGCTGTCTTCCCTACATGTGGCCTACCTCATCCGGAATGTCGTAAAACGTAGGGTGGCGATATACTTTATCATCAGCGGGGGTAAAGAGCGGTTCTTTTTCATCGGGGCTGGAAGCGGTAATCGCATCTGAGGGTACTACCCATATACTAATGCCTTCACTCCTGCGTGTATATACATCACGGGCATTTTTCATAGCCATATCAGCATCGGGGGCATGCAGGCTTCCAACGTGTTTATGACTTAATCCGTTGCGGGAGCGAATGAACACTTCCCAGATCTTCCAATTATCCTTATTCATTGAAATACTTTAGTTCGGTTTATGCTGCGGCTTGTTTCTTTCGTTCTTCCTGCTTTTTAGCATAGGCGTTGGCAGCTTCACGTATCCATTCTCCTTCGTCATGGGCTTTATTACGAGCCTCCAGTCGCTGCTTATTGCACTTGCCATTTCCTTTGATCACGTCATAGAATTCATCCCAATTAATTTCACCAAAGGTGTAATGTCCTTTTTCTTCATCCCACTTCAAATCCGGATCGGGAATGGTAAGTCCTAAAAACTCAGCCTGTGGTACCGTTTTATCTATAAACTCCTGGCGCAACTGATCATTGGATTTTCTCTTAATTTTCCATTTCATGCTCTGCGCAGAGTTGGGAGATTCGTCATCCGTTGGGCCAAACATCATCAATGAAGGCCACCACCAACGGTTTAATGCTGCCTGGGCCATTTCCTTTTGAACGGGTGAACCCTGGGCCAGTGTCATCATTATTTCATACCCCTGCCTCTGGTGAAAACTTTCTTCTTTACAAATCCGCACCATGGCCCGGGAATACGGTCCGTACGAAGTGCGGCACAACATGACCTGATTGGCAATTGCAGCGCCATCCACCAGCCAGCCTATGGCACCAATATCGGCCCAGGTAGGGGTTGGGTAATTAAAAATAGATGAGTATTTGGCTTTTCCGCTCAGGAGGTCTTCCACCATATCCATCCGGTCAGCTCCCATTGTTTCAGCTGCCGAATAAAGGTATAAGCCGTGGCCGGCTTCATCCTGAACCTTGGCCAGCAAAGCCACTTTTCTTCGGAGTGACGGAGCCCTGGTAATCCAGTTGGCTTCGGGTAGCATTCCCACCACCTCGCTGTGCGCGTGTTGACTAATCTGTCGGATTAGCGTTTTGCGATACTTATCCGGCATCCAGTCTTTAGGCTCAACTTTATTCTCAGCATCTACATAATCCTGGAACTTTTGATCCAGATTCATTTCTGTCGTCATAATCTAAGAAGTTTGAAGTTTTACAAAGATACTATTCAAAAACCATACTAAGGTTACCCCGGGCAATTGCAGCAGGGTACGCTTATTTAAACGTTAGCATCATTTTCTGGCTTATGCCTCTTATCTTTGCTGCTTTCGGAAAAACGGATACTATGCTGAAATTTTTTAAGAAAGCTCTTGGAACCAAAAAATCACTTTTAGGTGATACGAGGTCTTCATCACGACCACGCTTCCACACCCTTCGGGTACAGGACATTACACGTGAAACCGAAGACTGCGTTTCCGTGGCTTTTGAAATTCCAGAAGAACTGGAAGAAAACTATCGCTTTGTTCCTGGTCAATACCTTACCCTTGAGGTTGAAATTGATGGCGAAAAAGTGAGACGCTCTTACTCGCTATGCTCAAGCCCTCTAGACGGTGAGTTGAGGGTGGCTATCAAAAAAGTGGAAGGTGGACGTTTTTCATCCTGGGCCAATACACAATTAACTGTGGGTAAGGAAATGCAGGTTATGACACCCGAAGGCAAGTTTAATGCAGAAGTGAATCCAGAGCATAAACATAATTATGTAGCCTTTGCCGCAGGTTCCGGAATTACCCCGGTATTCAGTATTATGAAGTCTGTTTTGGAAATGGAACCTCAAAGTACTTTTACTCTTTTTTATGGGAATAAAACCAGTAATACGGTAATTTTCCGTGATAAGATAGATGGCTTGAAGAATGAATATATGAACCGTCTGGAGGTACACCATGTTCTGAGCCGTGAAGATCAGGGCACTGATTACCTTAAAGGACGTATTGATGAAAACAAATGTATTTCCTTCTCCAAACAGTTCTTTGATGTTTCAGAAACGGATGCTTACTTTTTATGTGGCCCCGAGGCCATGATCAATTGTGTAAGCGACAGTTTGGCCAAGTTGAATGTGCCCAAAGAAAAGATTCACTATGAGCTTTTTACATCTCCTTCTCAGAATATTGCTCATAAAACCAAGGTAAGCGCCACTAAAAAACAAGACACCGTTAAAAGTAAGGTTACGGTGATCCTTGATGGGGAAGAAACCCATTTTGATATTTCTTCGGATGGCAACGCTATATTGGATGCAGCGCTGGATGCAGGTGCTGATGTGCCATACGCCTGTAAGGGAGCTGTTTGCTGTACCTGCCGCGCCAAAGTACTGGAGGGTTCTGTAGAAATGGAAATGAACTACGCCCTTGAAGATGATGAGGTAGAAGAGGGTTATGTGCTCACCTGCCAAAGCCACCCTACTTCAGAAAAAGTAGTGGTGAGTTATGATGAGTGATTCCTGACCATATCCACATGCCATATTCCAAAATCCAGGTAAGGCTTGGAAATGGTTTGAAACCCCAATGAGCTGTAAAAGTCTTCCAGGTACACCTGAGCCTGTATTTTCAGGTTTTGCGCAGGGTACCTGTTGCCAGCCTCATTTAAGGCGGCTTCAAATATTTTTCGGCCCCATTGCCTGCCACGGTAATCCGAATGCACACAAACCCGCCCTATTGAGGGCTCTTCATAAATAGTTTGAGGCGCTGCTATTCTTGCATAAGCTACCAGTTCTGTTTGCCTGTAACCAAGTATATGTACACACTCCTGGTCGTGATGATCAACCTCCTGATAGGCACACTTTTGTTCTACCACAAAAATGGCTGTGCGCAAGGCCAGCAGCTCATAGAGCTGCGTGCTTGACATTTCCGCAAAAGTCTGAATCCTGATCTGCATTGATTTGAGCTTTCTCAAAAATAAAAAACCCGGACTCATAAGCCCGGGTTATATATAGAAACTAATTTACGTGATATATCAAGGCAAACTAAGCCCAATGGTTACAGAAGCCATTTGGTAGTTGGCTGGTAAATTTTCAAAGTTCAAAGGTCCTTTTCCGCTCTGGAAAAAGCTGTTCAGATCGTATTTTGCCGTGAGCTTCAGGTTCTCCCAGCCTATCTGAGCGATAAGGCCATAGCGAACCGGGTTGGTAAAGAAGTCGTTTTCACGCTCTTCCTCTACTTCTTCCCCTTCAAAGTCATTAAACTCCAACTCTCTTTCACTGTGAATGCGGAATCCTACATATCCCCCTAAGCCAAAGGTAAAAGCCTCATCCATATCTCCCACATCGCTAAGGTCCAACTGCAGCATCAAGGGAACATTCAGGTAGGTGATCTCAAATTTGGATTCTGTATAACTATTGGTGTCTTCAATAAAAGAAGAACGGGTTGCTCCTTTTACCAGAATATTATCTCCATACAGACGGAAGTTATGCCAGCTAATGTTGGCTCCCCATTTGAAGTAGAATTTACTGTAAGGGTTGCCAATTCGGGTTTTCCCTCCGATGCCCAGCTCAAAAACGGTAGACTTCCAAAAATTCTGCTCGCCTGGTTCGTCATAAACAAAAAACTGACCATCTTCCAATAGCTGATTGAAACCGAAGTTAATGTCAAAATAGGTTTCCGTGCGATCAATCTTTTCATGTTCACGATCGGGGTCAGTGTCAACCTCTTCATCTTCTTTAAAGCGAAGCGCAAAAGGCTCGTCATCGTCTTCACCATCCTGGATAATAATACCATCATCCGAAATTATAATTCTCTGACTTTGCTTGCCTTTCTTGTCTTTACCCTGTTCTGTGGCGGGAGCTTCCGGAAGGGGTGGTAAAGGGGGGACCGGAGGTATAGTGCTTATTGCTCCTTCCTGTGCTTCGGCCTGTGCTTCCATTTGGGCTTCCCAAACTTCCATCTTTCTTTCGTACTCCTCAGCCCAGGCTTCCCAGCGCTCACCGTAAGCTTCACCCCAGGTTTCCATAAGCTCACTTATCACTTCCATGCTATCTTCGGTGCGCTCGTAAATGGTCTCCTTCATTTCTTCTGCCTGCTCTTCGGTAATTTCACCCCTCCTTCTTTGCTCCTCTACACGGGCAATCAACTCCTGTTGTTGTTTTTGCAGTTTGGTTGTTTTTTCTACTACTTCACGGATCACGCGGTTCAGATCCATCTCCGAAAGAGACTGAAGGTCCTGTCCTCTGAGGGTTATCTGATTTCCTTCAATGGCCACCTCAACCGAGTCTTTAGCCGGTTGGGCCAAAGCCAGAGTGCACATGAGTACAAAGGAGGCTGTTGTTGCAATTATATTTTTCATCTTATGTTGTTTATACGTTAGTTTTAGTTTTCATCGGGCTCTGCTGCAGGTGGAGCGGGAGGTGCAGGGGGCGTTGGTGGAGCTGGAATGTTTCCCATGTTCTTTTGAAACTCCTGGCTCCAGGCCTGCATTTGTCCAGAAAATTCTTCCGCCCACTCCTCCATGCGCTCCCCGTTCTCTTCGGCCCAGGCTTCCATACGAGGCCCGTTTTCCTCAGCCCAGGCTTCCATACGTTCTGCAAAAGCTTCCATCTGGGCTTCAAAAGCCTCTGACCGCTTTTCAAAAGCTTCCTGCCGGGCTTCACGCTCTTCATCCGTCATGGACTCATCCTGGCTGAAAGCTTCCAGCTTTTTCTTCATATCAGCTGAAAAGTTTTCTACTTCCGCTTCCATCTTACTCAGTTGCCGGTTTAATTCCTGCATCCTTTCGGAGTCTTCTTTATTTTCATTTTGGGCATATACCGCCCCCGTAAGCGCTAGTGCGCAGATTACTAAAGCTTTTTTCATGTGAATTGGGTTTAGTTATTAAACAGTTTGCCTAAATTTATCTGTAGTTGAGGTTTCCCCCTGGTGCCTGATTTAGGCAGCTCAACCGGCTCTCCATTCAATAAGTTATTGAATTGGTTGTTGGCATAGGCAAATACTTTTTCTTTCAGCTTGGGCTTGCCCGTTGTTTCATCCTCAGGCTCTTCGTTTGCGTAAAAGCTTTTTTGTGTAACGGGTACTACATATTTTAATTTAAGCACCGGTTTTTTTACTTCTGAAGCTACTTCCAGCTCTACACTTTCGGGTTCAAAATCATCATTAGACGCTAATTGTTCTTCATCCGCTACCTCTGGTTCTTCCTGTACAAAACGATAATCCTTTACATTAGAATGGCGCATGAGGGGCACTATTTCACGTTTAACAGGCTCGCTCTTTTTTTGACTTTTTTTCTCCCCGGATGCTTTTTTTTCTGTATCCGTTTTTTGCGCTCCCTGTTTTTCAGGCTCCTGATCCTGCCGGATTACTGTTCCGGGTTCCACATGAAGCAAAGCCGTTTGGTTTTGCGTGAAGTAAACCCAGGTAGAAAGACCCATAAAAAGCGTAACCACGGCAGCCCGCATCCAATAATACCCTTTGCGTTTGCCAGTGGAACCCTGGTCTATACCAGATTCAATTTTAGCCCATACCGCATCTGAGGGTTTTAACTCCCGGTTCTCCAGCTGCTTTTTAAAAAGCTCATCAATCGGGTTCTCTTCTTTCATTGCTCTTTATATAAAAGTTCGTTCTTCTCTAATTGGTGTCTCAGTACTTTCCTGGCTTTACTTAACTGCGATTTTGAAGTGTTTTCTGAAATACTCAGCATTTCTCCGATTTCCCGGTGTGTGTAACCCTCTACTGCATACAGGTTAAATACCGTTCTGTAGCCCAGCGGTAGTTCACTGATCATCTGCATCAGGTGATCCGCTTCCCAATGGTCGCTAAGGTTTTGATGAGAAAGAGCCTGATGGTTTTCTTCCTCAACCTCAACAAACAGGTTTTTTTGGTAGCGAATGTAGTTCAGTGACTCGTTGATCATTATCCTGCGGATCCACCCCCCCAGGTTACCTTCTGCTTTAAACTGATCCAGTTTGGAAAACACCTTAATAAAAGCGTTGGAAAGAACTTCTTCGGCATCTTCAATGGTTTTTACGTACCGTCTGCATACCCCCAGCATTTGTCCACAAAACCGGTTGTAAAGCTCTCGCTGTGCGCGGCTATCGCCTTTCAGGCATTGCCTGATCAGTTTTTGTTGATTAGTTGGTAGTTGTAGCAGTTTTCCCATTTTTTAGATTGCCATCACTTTAATGACACTGGTTAAGCAAAGATACGTTGCCTGAGCCTGAAATTTTTTTACAAGCCATTTCAAATTACTGATTATCAGAAAATAAAAACCCCCTGCATGCAGGGGGGGTAATAGGTTGAGGGAACGGGTAAATCAGTTCTCTGATAAAACTATTCGATAGGTAGCCCCCTCTGCTTTTAGAAAATAGACACCCCCAGGTAAGTTACCCAGCTCCTGAGTACTTATTATTTCCCCCATGAGGCTTATTTTTCTCAATACCTTACCGGTATTACTACATAACAAAAGTGTGGTCTTCAGGCCTGAGGGGTTTTTAATGTTAATTCGGCCTGCCGTGGGGTTAGGAAAAACCTGAAGCGATTGCTCAGCAAGGCCATAATCCATAATAGAAATATTGCTCACTATTGAAGTACGGGCGTGGTTGGTGTGTACAGCCGGCTGATAATCAAAGTAAATTTCTGCATCATTGTCAATAGTATCTCCTGCGTCCAAAGCATCATTCACACCAAGTGTAAAGCGTAAATACCCCTGGCTGCCTTCGTAATCTGTGCCACTATCCGGAAGCATAATATTATCAAAAGTCCATATTAATATATTTTCGTCCAGCCTAAATGTAAAGGGGTGGCTAGCAGATTCAATTAAAATGTCTTCATGTTGTAAGCTTGCGTCCAGAGAATCGACTATAACCACCTTGTGTGCAGGAGCTGTTCCTGTGTTTTGAAAACGGATCATATAATCAAGATTCCTGGTCATAGAACCGATGGTATAAGCACTGGCCTGCTTATCATTAGGGTCAACTGCTGCCACAATAGTTTGTTGTAAGGTATCTGTATTGTCAGACAAATCCGAATCTCCTGGCAAAGGACCTAAAGTAGATGTCCAAACCAAAGTATCACCAATAGAGTTACTGGCAACATCAATCTTAGCATATATTTTAAACTCCCGTGTTTCCAAAGGCTGAAGGTTTGAAAGGCTGAAGGTATATGTGTTACCATTAACCGAAACAGGCGTTTGAGCAGTATTTGTTACGGTTACTGTGGGAGGGACTTCTACACTCACATCCAAAGAAGGGATGGCCGTATTGCCAGGGTTTCCCACTTTTGCAATATAAGTGGTTAAAAAGCCGTGGTTGGCTACAAAACCTGTTCTACAATCCATAATGGTTAATCCGTCAATAGGCGTATTATGGCTTAATCCTAAATCCTGTATTACACCCTGTCCTGCAGAAAGTGTAACGCTTAACGGTGTGCTACAATTTAAGGTGAGGTTTTTTCCAATTGCTGAGGCCGGTCCAACTGTTTTAAAACTATAGGTTCCGGGCTGTACACCAATACTGTACTCCCCAACCCCATTAGTAACTGAGGTGGCCTGGTTAACCAAGCCTACCTTTATATTAGGTAGCAAGGTTTCTCCTGAGTCCAACACACAATTGCTATTGGGATCTAAAAACACTTTCCCGCTTATTGTTGAAAAACCGGATGATGTTTTGAACGCCTGATTATAGTTTAGTCCATTGAACACCATCATTGATTGGGAAAAAACATACATGTCTGATCCCAAAACCTCAACCCCCACCAGACGGATTGGGGCATTCGCAATTTGAGTAGCCTTGGACCCATCAAACTCACTGATGTACTCCGAAGCCCCGTTGTTTCTTCCTATTGAATCTCCTACTATATACAGCTTATTGTTGAATTCGGCTACATCCCTTATGGGATGTCTCAGGATATCTTCAAAGTGAATAGTGTCTCCACTAAAACGATAAACCTTTGGAAAGCTAACACCGGCATGCACATACGTATTACCCTGAAAGGTAAAAATCCCGGTACGGCCATCAATTACTGCATTTACAGCACCGTTCACATGGTTAACTACCATATCCCACTGATTGCCATTTAACTTCGCCAGGCCAATCGGGTGGCTGCTGCTATCCGAGGGCTGGCCGATTATAAAGAGATCATTATTTATCTTTTGAATATCAGCAACGTCCTTCATATCTGGCGGGCTTACAGGCCACTGCTTGAGCGCTGACCCATCATAGCTAACTACATCCCTATAAATTGTTCCTCCGATATCCACGTGAAACTTTCCTAAAATGAAAAGCTCTCCATCCACAACTTCTATATGACTCATGGATCCTGCATCATTAGACTGCGGACTGGTATCTATTGAAAATATAGTATTCCACGAATTTCCATCAAAAACCATCACTTCCCGCTGAAAACCCCACGAAAGCAAATAAATATTGCCATTCATAACCGCAATACCATGTGCCCAGTCGGTTGTGGGTGGCACTGGTAACGTAGACCAGCTTAAACCATTCCATACCATTACCTTTGTTTCTCTTAGAAGAAATGGTATCACTGGTCCGATGGTGTTACAATAAGCCACATATATTTTACCATTGGCACTTGTAGTATGCATAGTTCCTGAAACTCTGCGAACTGGCTCAGGAATTCCACCACCTACAGGAGCCCAGGTTTGGGCTTGTGCTTGATGATTCAATACACTACCACCACAGGCAAATAATATAAGTACGATTATCCTCCAGCTCATACGTTTAGGTTTTTATTATTTACGGTTAAAAAAACACTTTTTAGTTAGAACCCTTTGTAATAGTTAGTCAAGGGTTCACTCTATTTATTAGTAGACACCCTTTCACGGAAGATGAGGGTCATCAAATATTGCCGGCTCCATCAATATCAAAAGATTCTAAATGTTCTAAATCAAAAAACCCCCTGCATGCAGGGGGTTGGAGGAACTGTTGCAGCCAACACTTTAGTGAAGGGAGTGCAGGGGGATGCTACAACCGCTCAGGCGTCTATGAAAAAGCTTACTTTCTTAATTGCTAAGTATAATCCGGTATGTTTCATTTTCAGAGCTCAACAGGTACATTCCGGCTGGCAGTCCGCTCAGGTCATAGGATACCTCTGTTCCGGTTTCAACTTCAAATCGTTTTACCGGCTGACCCATAGTGTTTAACAACATTAATTCCTGGCTGTTGGCTGCTATGTTCCGTATATGGATTATATCACGCGCTGGGTTAGGGTATACTTCAATAAACCTTTGTCCCTGGGATAATTCAATTACAGAAATGTTCTTTACAATTGTAGTGAGAGCATGATTGGTATGCACAGGTTGCTGAAAGTCAAAATAGATCTCTGCATCATTATCAATAATAGCTCCTTCGGGAAGGCTGGGATCTACACCCATAGAAAAACGGATGTACCCCTGACTACCGGCCATATCCGTGGCGCTATCCGGCAGAAGTATATTATTAAAAGTCCAGGTGAGTACGTTGTTTTGAATCTGCAGATCATACTCGTGGCTGGCCGATATCATTTCAAGCTGATCAGGATATAGGTATGCTTCTACGGTATCTACTACCACAACTTTATGGGCTACATCATTACCCGTGTTCTGAAAACGGATCTGGTATTCCAAACGAGATGTGCCTGGCTCTACCTCGGTAAATTCAGCTTGTTTATCATTGGGATCGTATGCGCCCACCACTTCTTGCCAAAGATCAGACAGGTTGTTGGCGGTATTGATTTCTCCGCTGGCGGTGGTTACAGAAGAACTGAATAAAAGTGAGTCTCCCATGCTAACTACAGACGTGTCAATGGTAACTTCAAAGTTTGCGGTCCATGTCTCCAGGCTGTTTAAAGAGCTGATGCTCCAGGTATACACGCTTCCACTTTGAGAGGCATAAGCCGGGGAGGCGTTCATAATTTGCAAACCAGCCGGAACGCTTACATCAACTGAAATACCTGTTTCGTTGGTAGGGCCTGCATTAATTACATCTAAATGGTAATTTTCGTCAAAGCCAAAACGTGCTCTCCACCAGGCATTGATTTCAGATAAAAGGTCAGGCGTAGTAATCGTGATTTCTGAAGCAATATCCTGCTGAGCGGTTTGATTACTTACTAGTACCACCGGTGTTGAACTACAGGAAGAGCTGGCAATGTGTTGATGACTGATGTGAGTATAGTTCACATTTCCCACGGTGTAAGTGCCCGGGTTAAGACCTAATGCATAATTTCCGTACTTATCAGTAGACGAAATTATATTTCCGGGATTAATCTCAACAAAAGCGGAGTGTAAACCTATTTCGCCTGAAGATAACTGGCAATCTGAATTCTGATCCAGAAATACATTTCCCTGCAGTATAGAAACATCACCCAGGGTAGAAACAACACCATTATAGGTCACACCATTAATCGAGGTGAAATTACCTGCGCCATACAGGGTGCTGCCGTCAGTGGTAATACTACGCAGGTAGTAGTTGGGAGCATTTTGCAGGGGAACGATGTTCTGCCCGTCAAAAAGAGCAAGAGACTTTCGGGTATTGCTGGATCCGGGACCAAACTCACCGGCCAGGTAAAAATCACCATTATACATTTGATAATCTGATACACTTACTGCTCCCGCAATGGTGTTCACCAGTTTTATAGAGTCGTTTTCTACAACAAATACAGAGTTTCCGGAATTATAGCCAAAACCAAACAGTTTTTGTCCATCCGTAATAATGGTTCTGAACTCTTGGTTGGTTATGGTACTATTGTCAAAATTATGAGCTGCAAAATCCCAGCTCGTTCCGTCATAAGTCCACAGGTTGGTAGGCACGGTGAGTGATGAGTCACTGTTAACCAAAACCTGAATGTTTCCGTTAAACTCTAAAACCTGGTTGCCTCCGTATAAGTTGCCACTGTAACCCACATCTGGCAATATGGTCCAGCTGGCTCCGTCATACTCTGCCGCAATATAGTTACCCGGGCTGGTGTTGCTAAACTGGCCACTCACTACAAGCTTATTATTTATAATAGCCATTTCTCCAAGCCAGCCTGTGGCAGGGGGTAAGCTAACGGCAGACCAGGTGGTTCCGTCAAATTTTTGTATTCCACCGTTCACAATTACATATACGCTACCCTGGTAGCCTATAAGGTCCGTTATGTAAGTCCATCCGGAAAGAGAAACCGAGGGTAAAGTTGTCCAGCTGCTTCCATCCCATTTATACATTTTCAAAGCACTGGGGCTGCCACCATCTGCTTCCGCTACATAGAGATCCCCGTTATAATGGATGGTTTGCACATTGGTAATCTGGTTTTGCTGGGGGTGAATACCTCCGCCCACAGGCAGCCAGGTTTGAGCCAAGGCAAAATTGGCTGTTAAAAGCATAAAAAGTAGTTGTACCGATCGTTTCATAATATCTGATTTTAAATTTTGGAGGTTTAGTTGGAAAACCTTTTTTATAGTACTCCCACAACCCACCTGACCTGACATAGAAAACCCTTTTTCTTCATAATTAATTAGCGCACGCTGGGTCTGGTGAGTTTCCGGTGCGTTTTCGCTATTAATTGCGGCAACTATAAAAGCTAAACCTTTTACCCTATCTCGTCCTTAGAGAAGGAGACAGTTAAAATTAATTTCTTCATAACCAGCTACCCTTAACATTCTATTACCTTTAGCACCCAATATGAGTAAACCGAAAAAAGAAAAAAGAAAGAACCGGAGGCTGATCAAGATTGAATCAGCTATTCGAAATGCATTGAAAGAAGAGCCCTTAAAGAGCTTTAATTACAAGCAGGTTTCTGCTAAGATCAACATCCGCGACAGTTATGAGCGACAGGCCGTTTTAGAAGTCCTGGAAAAATTAGCTAAAGACGGAACCATTGAGGAGCCTTCACGCGGGAAGTACCGCTTTAAACACACGGAAAACTTTATTACCGGACGGGTAGATATGACTGCCAAGGGTTCTGCCTATGTAATAAGTGAGGACCGTGAAACCGATGTGTACATTACACCTAAAAACTTAAACCAGGCCCTGCATGGTGACCAGGTAAAGGTGCTGCTGTTTGCCCAGCGAAAGAATAAAAAGCCTGAAGGGGAGGTTGTGGAAATACTGGAACGCTCACGTGAAGAGTTTGTGGGTGTTATCCAGTTATCTAAGAATTATGGCTTCCTGATACCGGATAGCAGAAAAATGCTGGTGGATATTTACATCCCTAAAGAGTCGCTCAATGGTGCCAAAGAAGGTCAAAAGGCTATAGCACGTATTACCGACTGGCCCGAAAAGGCCAGCAGCCCGTTTGGTGAAATAACGGAAGTACTGGGGAACCCTGGCGACCACGAAGTAGAGATCCACTCCATTTTAGCCGAATATGACTTACCACGCTTTTTTCCCCATGAGGTAGAAGCCGAGGCCGAACGTATACCGGATACACTTGATCCGAAAGAAATAGCCAGGCGCAGGGATTTTCGTGATGTACTGACCTTTACCATTGACCCGGTAGATGCTAAGGATTTTGATGATGCCCTGTCCTTACGCAAACTGGAAAACGGGCATTGGGAGGTCGGTGTTCATATTGCGGATGTGACGCACTACATTGATGATAAAAGTCAGCTTGAAGAAGAAGCGGTAAAACGCGGGACCTCTGTTTACCTGGTGGACAGAGTGGTGCCTATGCTTCCTGAAAAGCTTTCCAATAAAGTTTGTTCGCTACGTCCTAATGAAGAGAAATATACCTTTTCCGCTGTTTTTGAAATGGACGAAGAAGCCCAGGTGCATAAACGTTGGTTTGGGCGCACGGTAATCAATTCCGATCGCAGGTTTACCTATGAGGAAGCCCAGGAGGTAATTGAGACCGGTAAGGGTGACCTTCAGGATGAAATACTCTTGCTGGACGGTATGGCTAAGAAACTTCGCAAAGGCCGGATGCGCAGCGGAGCCATTGCTTTTGACAGTATTGAGGTGAAGTTCCACCTCAATGAAAAAGCCGAGCCTATAGGGGTCTATTTTAAGGAGAGTAAGGACGCCAACCACCTTATTGAAGAATTTATGCTGCTGGCCAACCGTAGCGTGGCGGAATTCATTGGCAGGGCAAAAGACGGTAAGCCCTCCGGGCAAACCTTTGTATACCGTATTCATGATAACCCGGACCCGGACAAACTCTTTGACCTGAATAATTTTGTGCGCCAGTTTGGATATTCGGTGAGCACTAAAAACCGTAGCAGCATTTCGCAAAGCCTTAATAAGATGCTGAATGAAGTGAAAGGTAAGGGTGAAGCCAACATGATAGAGAAGCTTACCATCCGCACCATGGCTAAAGCGGTATATAGCACCGATAATATTGGCCACTACGGACTGGCTTTTGACTATTATTCTCATTTTACCTCCCCTATCCGCAGGTATCCGGATATGATGGTTCACCGTTTACTGCAACATTATCTGGACGGAGGTAAACCACCTTCTGCGGGGCCTTACGAAGACCTGTGTGAGCACGCTTCAGACCGGGAGCGACTGGCTACGGAAGCTGAGCGCGACTCCACAAAGTATATGCAGGTGAAGTTTATGGAAGATCAGGTTGGGGAAGAATTTATGGGCGTAATTTCAGGGGTAACCGAATGGGGTGTGTTTGTAGAGCTCATCGAAAGCCGCTGTGAAGGCATGATCCGTATCCGTGATTTTAAAGACGACTATTATGTATTTGATGAGCGAAACTTCTGTATAGAGGGTGAGCGAAACGGTAAAATATTTCAGCTGGGAGATCAGATTATGATACGTGTTAAAAGTGCGGACCTGGATAAAAAGCAACTGGATTTTGTTCCTGTTTGAAAAACCTTAATTTTAACCTAACAGAACTATCAACCCGAAACAACATGAAAAGAAGTAACCTTGAAACCATTGTACTTTTTTTGGGCATTGTGATCATTGGGATAGCCCTTTTCATGATGTTTATACAAAACACCACCCCACAGTCCATTTTCATTACCAACCTCATCTTCTCGGTAGGGTTCCTCATCTATATTTTATATTCGATGATGACCACCAATAGCCTGAACCGGGAGATACGCAAGCTCAATGTTCATATTAAATCGCTGAAAGAAGAGCTCAGTAAAAAAGAGGCTCTGATCCTTGAAAAGGATGGCCGCATAAACTCCCTGCAGAATAACCTGGCCCAATTGCAACAGGAGCTCAGCAAATCGCAAGGCCAGATAACCAACCTACAAAACAAAATACAAGAGCTACAATCTGCTAAGCCAGACTCCGAGGCTTAGCCGCGAAAAGGCACTTATGCTCGAGATATTACTCTACGCCATACCTTTAGGAATTACATTGAGCTTTGCTGCCGGCCCCGTCTTTTTTGTAGTTATTCAAACCAGTATTACCCGTAGTAAAACGGGTGCCTTTGTTTTAGATTTGGGAGCTATTGTAGCCGATGTAATTTTCATTTTGGTGGCTTTTTTTGGCAGCCAGTCGTTGATACGATCCTTACGTCATAATATTTGGGTGGGGATTGCCAGCGGATTGGCCGTTATCATTTTTGGTGTGTATTACATCCGTAAGTCGCATCAGGGTATGCAGTTTAAGCAAGCCGTAGTTGTACCCAAAAAGCGGTTTCTATTCCTAAAGGGCTTTTTACTCAACTTTTTGAATGTGGGTGTGCTTTTTTACTGGATAGCCACCACCATGGCTATAGGCTCTCTGCTGGATCATGATCACGATAAAATGCTCCTTTTTTATGCTTTCACATTAGGTACATACCTGGTGATAGACCTTTTAAAGATATACTTTGCCAACCGCTTTAAAGAGCGCTTTAAGGGCCGTAAAATCCAAATGGTGGAAAAGATAATGGGGCTTATACTTATTGGTTTTGGGCTGTTTATAGCGCTTCGAAATGTGTTTCTTTAATCTTTAAGTATAGTCCACTCCCTGGTTTCGGTTCCGTTTATCAACTTTAATATATAATATCCCGGAGCTTCATTCTTTAAGCTGATATTAACTTGTTCCTCAATCACCTTTGAACTCTTTATTAATTTACCCGAAGCACTGAAGATGCTCCAGCTTCCCCTGGCCTGTAATTTTTCTGCGGGTATCGCTATGGTAACCCTATCAGCTGTTGGGTTAGGGTAAACTGTAACCTGCTGAGCATTTACTTCCTGCTCTGAAAGAAGGCTCTTTCCTTTTGAGTCGTATTGCTCCGTTCTTATCGCATCGGGCTCAAAGTTATCCGGGTTTTCCAACACCATAAAATCCGGTTCAGGCTCCTCTGGCCCGGGCTCCTCATAGGGGTCGCTTAGGTCTATCAACTCCCTTTTTATCCTGTTTCCGGATGCATCATACGAGAATTTAAAGGCCGGTTGTGCACACACCCAGGCACCACCTAACAAGCAGATTAACAGTAGCGTATTTTTCATAGCTTTTGAATTATATTCTATAGGTTTTTATTTAATCTCACCAATTTGCCTCTATTGGCTTAAGCCATTCCTCAGGCACTTTTTCTGAAATAACATAGTCTTGGTAACGAAAATAATTTTTAGGTCTTTCTATGGTCTGCCTCAAGGTACTGTCATTAATTTTTTCAATTCTGGTTTTTACAAATACCCCGCGGTTCATAGAGCTGTAACTATATAAAATGGCAGACTCTTCAGACACTTCAAAATAAGCCATATGGCCCTTGTTTACCTTAAAGTCATCAGCTGATATAGCTGAGTCAGACTCTACATTGAACTGTATCGCTCTGCTGTTTTTCAAAAAAACCAAATAATACCTGCTCTCTTCATGATCGTAGCTTACATCATCCTGGGGGTTTATTTCTCTTTTTAATTCGTACGCCCGGTAGGGTTTGATACCATTAGGTAAAGAGTCTTTCAGTGTTTCATATTTTTTATACTTCCGGTGTGAGCGCCAGCCACCCTCCTCTGTATAATAGAGGTCACTGTATAGGTGAGAGACGGTTTCACAACCCGAAATAAAACTCCATACCATAACCACTAAAAGCACTCTTTTTACCATAGGGTAAAAGGATTATAGAGATATTGGAAATAGGTTTGGTTCTGAACCGGTAATATCTTGAACCCGGTCTGTCCTTTCTTCAGGATGACATCGGTTCCGGGCAAATAAGTATCACCATGGGCAAATTTATTTTGTATAGCATGCCTGTGCATTTCAGAGTCTACGCCCAGGCGAGCATTACCTACCATGCTGTAAACAGCACCCATCCTGTATTTATCCGCTCCCTGCCCTGAGGGGTCGCTCCACACCTTATATGCATGATAAGATGCTTCTTCTTCATTTTGCCCGGTAGCATCTCCGGTATAAAGGTTAAACCCTATACCGAATTCCTTATAGCGCACAGACGCTGCTGCGGTCCTGTGCCGGTCATTATCCTGGCCTGCCATTACCTTGGTTAAGTCAAAAGGATATCCATCATTTTCATACGATGCTGAAAAGTCACCTGAAGTCAACTTAAGTCCTCCCACCTGTTGATTAAACTCACTTCCTTTTCCGTGATAGAAATAATTTGTGGACAGACCCAGTCCCAGATCACGTCCAAAAATTCCAACCTGGCCACCAAAACGGCTTTCAAATGTACTTTTATTACTGCCCTGCGCTTTGCCGTAATATGTAAACCCATAACCCACTCCAAATGCAAAGCCATTATCGTCACTATAGGCCACAGAAGTATTTACGCCTATTCCGGAAGCATGAGTACCCATTGCAAGGGCAGGGGAAATGCTCAAGGTCCAATCTCCCATTGGAATGTTAGCAGAAGGTACCGGAAAACTGCCTATAAAGCCCTGACCCAGTGCGTTCATAATTCCTTGTCCATCAAGAAAAACCGTGGCTGATGTAGGGGCTATAAAGCTTAAAGCGGCCCCCATAACGGCCCCGCCCAGCGTAGCCATTCCAAAATCACCCCAGTTCCAGTCCTTTCCTGTTGATAATGTGGTTATGGCATACGAGGTGGCCCCTGCTACCGCTCCGTAAATAGCCATAGTGAGAACCGCAGGTAAAACAATTACTTCACCACTAGGGTCCGTATATTTTAACGGGTTATTAAATGCATAAGCGTAGCTGTTGTAATTGATAGCATTGCTGTTGTCTTGAATATGATTGTCCGGACTCATCATCATGCCCACAATAGGGTCATAAATACGCCCACTCATATTGATGATATTAAAACCATCAAAAAGGTGTTCATGGCCGGTATAACCGCGATCTATTAAACGTTCGGTTTCAATATCTTCATAGGTCCAGTCTCGTGGATTTCGTCTGCGGCCCCAGGCATCATAACTATATTCTTCTACCAGGTTTCCATCCTCATCCGTAATGTGTGTAATGCTACCCAGGTAATCCCGGTGTAAGTAATACAGGTTTCCCTCTCCATCTTCATTGCTTATGAATACAGCGCTTATTCCGTCTCCGGTAACTATGTAATGCATGTGGCGCAAGCCTCTTTCTCTATGCTCTTCAATTTCATAGACCCCACCTACATACACACGTGAATAAAATGGTTCGCCCTGTTCTTTAACATCCATCTTTTTCCGGGCTTTATCAGGGCCATATGTAAAATTGGCGCTAAAATGATTTTCGGAAAGGGTTTTTACCTTATTGAAAGCTGTATAAGAAGCCGTTTGAGTAAATAATGGCACTTCTGAAATAGGGTCACTTCCATTAAATGGCGGTTGAATTGTGTTTAACCGGTTACCTCCGTTACCCACATATTTATAATTTCCTATACCATCTTTAGAGTCTATCCGTCCCGCTATTTGGGTACTGTATATGGTTTGTTTGGCTGCACCACCGTTTTGTGCAATACTGGTCAGTTGATCGAGGTCGTCATACCCAAACTCTTCAAACAACCCATTAATATGATCATGTCTGCTAATCAGGTTACCTGTTTCGGGCTCAAAAATGAACTCAAAGTCCTGTACATTTCCAGTGGTAATAGAACTGGGAAAGTTATCCGCATCATATTCTTTTTCCGTAATAAGATCGTTCCCGTTCTTATACCGTCTTATTCGGCCATATGCATCGGTTTCTATAGCCTCCCATATCATTTGATTATTATCTGCCCTTCGTACACGAATGAGGTAGCCGTTATCATCATATTCATTTTTAACCGAAAACCCTGAAGGGTATTGTATAGTTTCTATTTCTCCGGAGGCCGTATGGGTATAATTATATTGATAATCGGCTCCCTCAATATGCTCTTTATAGGCTACCATTCTTCCGTTGGCATCGTATGAATAGTCGTAATAGACGTCATCCCCACTGTAGGTGGTTTTTTGTTGAGTCATCTGCCCGGTAGCTCCCGTTCCCTGGTCGTATTTGTATTCATAAGTTCTGTTATCTCCGGAAGCAACCACGTTATCGGTTAGAATGCGGCCTAAAACATCATAGGTTCTGGTGGATGTTTTTCCATTATCCGTTTGGGAAGTCATTTCACCAAAGCCATTATAGCCATAGCTTAAGTTGCCGGCATCTCTGTGACTCATGGTTTTATGATTCAGGTAAGTATCATAGGTTGAGCTTACTTCATTAGCCCCTCCCCTGGTTCTTTTACTTCCGCCATGGCTGAAATGATCAAAGGATATTATATGGCCATTATCACTCACCTGCTTTATGAGTCCTGAGGCATCAAAGGTTTGGGTTTTAAATTGCCCGGTTTGATCTACTGTAACCGTTGTTTCGAGGCCAGAATAGGAAGTAGTAACACTGTTTCCATTGGGTAAAATAGTCTCTTTAGCCCGGCCATAATTATCATACGTATATTCTTTCCATTTTACGGCTCCTCCCTGAAAATATGGAAAAGATTCCTTTTTCAATTGCCCTTTGGCTGTGTATTGATAATCAATCAGAACTTTTTGGTTATTCAGCGATATACTTTCCTTGCGCAGGGCTTGTCCTTCTGAATTGTAGTAGACCACACCATCGGGCAGACCCTCTGAATAATCCACAGCAATGCGGTATAAAGTGCCGGCAGGGCCAACTCCGGCAGACCATTCTGCCTTGGTGGTCTTTATAATGCCCGTTGAGCCTTCTTCTGCTATAAGGCTCCCCCACCGGTCATGTGTAAAACGTGTTTTATTTCCGGTTTTTGAAATCTGCTCTTTAGGCTTGTCCAGGAGGGCATCATAGGTGAAATTAATACTATGCCCCTTGGGGTTGGTTTGTTTTTTTACAAGCGGGCTTCCTGAAACATACTCATACGTTGTAGATTTTGTAGATCCTTCTGATGTTACGTTTTCACTTAAAATGTTCCCGTAGGTATCATAGGTATAAGCACTCTCAATAGCCTTTGACTCACCAAAAAATGCAATACTTTTCTTTATCCCTCCATGATTCACATCATAAATCATCTTTTTGGTGCTGCTGTAGTCTGTCTCTCCCGCACGATGTTCGGTAACTGTTATCAGTTCAGGATATGAAGGATACCAGGCTCTGGGATTGGACACAAAGCTTGTAACCTTTCGCTGTTTATGTGCCAGGTCTGTTTTGGCTAAATCATTATAGGACCTTACCTCTGTTATTGTAGCATTGTGATTGGCGTCATATTGTACAACCTGCCTTTGAATCACAACGTCTTTTTCAAAATCAATTTCCTCGGTTAACGAAGGTTTTATAATTCTGGTTGTGGTAGCCGGTGTAGTTCCGGTGTGGTTCAAAGCCTGAACTGTGTTTTGATAAATGTTCTTTTTAAGCATCGCACTGGGGTGTACTACCACCGAATAATCAGGAAGCATAATATCAGTGCCCAGTTTAGAATAACTTGCTGCAGTCATACTGGACTGCATATCTTTTTCTTCTTTATACAAAAAGCCCAAAGGTCCCAGCCCTGTACCATGAAATACGAGGTTCTTATAATTATACTGCTTCTTCTCACTATACGAGGTAGATGAACTTTGATCCGTCATGGCACTGACCAGCTTTATAGGTAATACTTTGACGCAATAGGGGTACGCAGCTGTGGTTGTTCTTTGGCTATAAAACGCATTGTTACTGGTATTATCACTAAAGAAATCATAATCAAAAGTTGTGGTGTTCCCTAAGCCATCCCTTACCTTTCGCAAAAAGCTGTTGTCTGTTCTTCCAAAACTGATCAGGTAAGAATCATTGTAGGAAACACTCTGGTCAAAGGACACATCAGCCGCACCATCTCCGTTAAAGTCTCCAACCTGGTAGCTCGAAAAAGCCCAGTGTAAATCCTGACTGGTCTCGTACCGTTTGCCTAAAAACCCGAAATTACTGGTCTTATCAAGAATTCGGTAGAACACATAAAATTTAGTGAGATCCTCTGTGTCATCGTAACGCGCTTCCATCACATCCGTTAGGCCGTCTCCATCAAAATCACCCGTTCTATAAAAGTCTTTATCAGACCCATAACCATTATCCGGTGAGTACCAAAAGGGAAGGTTATACGATGCCTTCACAAAAGGATTGGAAGGATCTCCTGTAGAGTAACGAAGCTCCCATCCGCTTCCCGCACTCCAGGTTAAAAAATCGGTTTTATTATCCTCATTAAACCTTCCCGGAAACACCTTGTGTGTATGGTTTATGGCATTCTTATTCCACAAGGGAATCCATTTACATTCGCCATTATTGTTGAAATCCATTTCCAGCTCATATACATGAATACCTGAATGAGAGATCATGGATATATCCGGTATGCCATTTCCATTTACATCGGTTACATAAATGGAATCTGCATTAGCATCATTCTGGTAAGGCTGAAAGCTGGAGGCATTGGTTTGATTAGGCCACCACTGTAATACCTGATACCCGTTGTGCTTCCAGTTGCTGATTATTACATTATTAACCTGGTCATGCTGCGGACTTTGAGAGGTCAATACTATTTCCCGGGAACAAAGCAGGTCATCAATACCGTCATTGTTAAAGTCTGCGGCCGTTAATTGAATATCAGAGTCTGAGAGAGTACTGGTAAGGTATATTGTTTTATTAATTGCACTGTTAAAGCTCGAGGTATTTGAATTGTACTCAAAGAACTGAACTAAGTAATTGCCATTTCCGGAGCCCTGGCGTACAATAGCCAGATCGTCAAATCCATCTCCGTTAAAATCTCCGGAAGTTTTATTGAAAATGGGCTTTCTCAAACACTCTGCATACTTTTCACTGGATTCAAATTCACTACTTACCCCTATTTTCGTAAAGTTTCCATAACCCTGGTTTATATAGGCGTTTATAGTGTAATAATAATGGTGCGTTACTTTCTTGCTTAACCCTACCCAACAGGTACCTGAGGTTACTCTTCTTTTTACACTATAAAAGTCGCTAACCCCATCTCCATCAATATCAGCCGGCATTAATTTACCATCCAGGTTCGGGGCATACCGAGGCGTGGCAAAAGCCCGGTTATCATTATCAAACTCAAATTGTAATGAGTTAAATCGCTCTCCCAAGCCATTGTACATTATAATTTCTTTGAGACAGCTCCTTATGCGGTACACATATTTAAAATCATAGTACCTATATAAGCCCTGATGATGATATACAGACATTCTTTTTAATAGCAGTTCGTCTTTAAACTCTATACCCTGCACAAAAGACTGGCCCACATCTGTTTTTTGCTGATATTCAAGAATAACTTCAGTGTACGGGCTTAGCCCGTTGGTATTGCCATTGTAAAGTATCTTTTTAAGATAGGGAGTGCCATTGTCAAACAAATACTCATAACGGATAATGTTTCCATGGATATCTTCAATTTCCCGTAAAAGCCATTGTGCTATTTCATCTTGTGTAGTAAGGCTTACCCGGTAGTTCTGATCTGATCCACCAAAGCGCAGGGTTTTACCATCCTTGCTTTGCACCGTAAACTCTCCGGGGCCAAACGCATTTTTTTGATTAGAGGTTATTTTTAGAAAAGCCTCATTAAATGTGGTGTAAATAGTTCCATTCTCACCATTCTGCCCGTTGGCAGGAATTAATCTGTGCCCATTGTAGTAGAAGGCATCTTGCCCATTGTATTTGACACCTTTGGTTGTTTTATCATATAAAATATTCTTTTCTCCTCGTGTAATAGCCTGTATACCTGAAATACTAAAACCATAACCTAATAAACCGTTGGGCGACATGGAATTATAAGCAACGCTCAAAGATGGCTTCAAACCATTCAAACCATTGGGCAGATCAACTGGCATTGTGAAAGTAGATGCACCATTCCCGTTTACTCCAGGTTGTCCTGGCGGAGAACCTACCGGGTAGCTGGTGCTGATAGCGGTGAGGCCATAACTTGGGTTTTGATCATAGCTTACTCCGGAAACCGGTGGGTGGGAGCCTATTAGAGACGGATTAATACGGGCATGAGAGGTAATGCCTGAATTTACTTTAAGAGACGAGCCAGGCCAGAATGTGACTCTTTTACCGGCTTCAACGGTATTAGAGTTTGCCGGACCCAGATGATTTCTGACTTCTACATAATCCTGACCCTGAGAGAGGTTTGCAAATAGAAGCGTAATAACTGTTGTTAATAATAGGAGCGTATTCTTCATTTCAAAAGGCTTATAGATTCTTATGGTAAAAGACCCCTTGGCACAAACACCTTGGGCAATCAATAAAAGAGAGGGTTTATCCTCAATTATGAAGCTCTTGATTATTTAGCTTCCTGTTGATTGAGTTCCTTTTTAAGACTAATAAGCTCCAGGGTAAGCTCTTCTATTTTTTGTAATAGAATAGCTTGCATCTCGCCCACAGAAACCCCTTTTTCGGCAACTTCGCTGGCGGAGGGAACATTCGGCAAATGCCCGTTTTGATCAATGAATGACTCTATTTCTTCAAGGGACATTCGGCAATAATCTTCCTCAAAAACAAAATCTGGCCAATCTTGCTGCAGTTTTACCGTAAGCTCTTCACTTAATATCTTACCGCCCACATATAATTTGTAATCTCCATTAAAACTTGTGGCATTAATACCAACCACGCCATCCGGAGAAAGAGTCATAATCGGGGTTGCTGTATTTGACCCATAACGAAAGTTTAGGTTTTTTTCATACGAGTTGGTTCGCGTGGACCAAATTACGGACGCTCCTCTCAGGGTATTGATGTAGTCCAGTTTTAAAAACTCATCATTCATACTAAAAATCCCTATGTTCCCTTTAGTGTTTAAGTAATTATTAGCATTGGACCAACTATTAATTCCTGACCCTATGTAGGTTGCTCCATTGTATTTCACAAAAAAGACTGAGGCTGAACTATAATGTGCGTCAATAAGGTAAGGGGAGTAAACGGGGTCCGGATCTTCACCTTCCACTGCTGGTCCTGTGCCGCTTGCACCATCTATCCGCAACCCTCCATGACTTGCCGTTGCCTGAATATGAAGCACTGCGCTTGGGTTGCTCACGCGTATACCTATATTGTTGTTGGAGGAGTTGGACACACTACCCCCAGGGGTATATAGTTGTGCCTTTACGCTGGAAAATATTCCGATAGTTAAAAGCAGTAGGAAAGTCTTTTTCATGATAAGAGTTATTAAGTTTTGGTACTTCAAATGAAATCTTTGTTAACTTTAATTCCAATTCATGAGCGAATAGTTTATTCGCCTCATACCTATAACCTAACTTTCTTAACATGATTGAAAACGCTTCTTTACAAGCCCTTTTGCGCAACAGGCGCTTACTTTTAGGATACTCTCAAGAATTTATTGCTTTTGCCCTGGATACTTCTCAAGCGCGTATAAGCAGAATAGAAAAGGGGTCCGTTTCCATAACATTTGAAGAATTGCGCCTGCTTTTACCTCTGCTCAAAATTGAATATCTAGATCTCTTTCAAAAGAAAAGTGTAACACGTCCTTTACAAAAGGACAGCATCATTCAGGAGCTTTTCAAAGAGCTAAATCACCTGAGAGCCATTAATCAGGAATTAACAACCCTGCTAAAGCGCTTTACTCCTAATCGTATTTTACAATAGCCCCAAAGGTTTCTGAGCGGGAATGAAGAGCCGGTATTATTTAGTCTTTTATTTTGAGGTAATTATTTTCTCTTTCCAAGTCCGCCATAAATTCATCGGGATCAAGACTAACCGCTTCGATATCCTGTAAGGGTATATTCAGCTGAACCTGATGGGTTGGGTTGGTCCATGGCCAGGCTTTTAAAGTGGTCATATCCGGCCGACTACCATACATGGATAACAATGGAATCTGGTAATTACGAACCCCACCTGATTTGAGCTTTACCTGTAATACCAGGGGCATAGGCATAGAGCCAATGCGTTTCAGGTTTATACTGGTATAAAGGCGACCGTCTTTTTCCACTTTCTCAATGCTATAATCAATGGTTTTGGTGGTGTTCATCCAAAAGTTCAAATACCAGTCCAGCTGTATACCGGAAACCTCCTCCATCACACGGATAAAGTCATTGGGGTCTGGGTGTTTGAAACGCCAAACCTCATAATACCTCAGCATACCCTTTTCAAAATTCTCCGTACCCACTATATACCGGAGCTGTACCAGGAAAATCTGACCGCGGGAATACGATGAAATTCCATAGGTGCGATTACGGTCAAAATAATCTGCAGGGGTAGACATGGGCTCTACTTCGTCCTGCTGCACCAAGAAATTATAGTTGCGATAAGCGCCTTTGTGCGGGTTTAGTTCATTGTGCTCCATCAATACATTGAGCACCTCCTCTTCTGCATAGGAAGTAAAACCTTCATCCATCCAGGGGTACTGGTTTTCATTGGTGCCTAAAATGCCGTAGTACCAGTTATGTGCAGACTCATGAACCATCACCCCTACCAGTCCCTCCATCTTACCCGTACCTTTAAGCATGGTACACATGGGGTATTCCATCCCGCCATCACCTCCCTGTATAACCGAGAACTGGGGATAGGCATAGGTGCCGAAACTTTCATTCATCAGGCGAAAGAAAGAAACGGTATAAGCAGGTAGTTTTTCCCAGTTTTCTTCCCATACTCCGGGAAGGTAAAAGAAGTTGATTTCCATTCCATTCGGTCCGGCCGTTGAGGTTCGGGTATACTCCGGGTCAGCCGCCCAGGCAAAGTCATGCACATTTTCTGCATGGAAAGACCAGGTTCTTTTGCTCTTTTTATTGGGAACCAACTCATAGGAACTCACTCCTTTTTCCTCGCCTGTTTTTCTCCAGATGGCTTCGGGGGCCTGCAACTCTCCGGTTCCCCCCAGCTTGTAATTGTAGTCAATGTCAATCTTCACATTAAACTCTCCGAAGTTCCCATAAAACTCACGAGCCACGTAAGGGTCCGGGTGCCAGCCATTCTCATCGTAAACCGCTAGCTTAGGATACCATTGTGTCATGGTATAGTCCACTCCTTCAGCATTATTACGGCCGCTTCTTCGTATCTGCACCGGAACCTGACTGTTAAAGGTCATTCTAAGACTAGTACTTGCCCCGGGAGCTAATGGTTTAGCCAATATGGCGTGTAAAACTGTTTGCTGAACTTTAAAGTCCAGGGGCACATCGTCCTGCGTAAGTACAGTTACCTGATGGTACCCTATTTCCTCCTTATCCAGTTTGGCTATACGGTCACCTATTCTTTTATCCGGGTCGGGCAAGTCGCGTGAGCGCTCATCCATCATACTACCCGGTTGAAAAGCGTTAAAATACAAGTGATAAAAAACGTCCTTCAGGGTATCCGGTGAGTTATTGGTATAAACCAGTTCCTGGTTTCCGGTAAACTGGTGTTTGGACACATCAAAATCAATATCCATAGTATACTTTACTTCCTGCTGCCAGTAGGTAGCCGGGTGGTGTGCCCAAAGAGAAAAGGGCAAAAATGCCAGAATCAGTTTTTTCATTTCAACCTGTGTTTCGTTTTATCAAGCGCTAAATATGTCGCTAAAGCGATGTGTTTCTTTAAGTCTTACTCCCCTTTCCGTGTGCTCTACGGTGCATAGCTCATTTACCGAGTCATGCTCAAGGAATAAATAATAGCCATGGTCTGCTGCCTCGTTCAAAAAACGCTCTTTTTCGCCCAGGGTAATTAACGGACGTGTATCATAACCCATAACATAAGGCAGGGGTATATGTCCTGTAGAGGGTAAAAGGTCAGCCATAAACACCAGGGTTTTATCCTGGTATTTTAATACCGGGCACATTTGCGCATCGGTATGACCACTAACCAACAATACATCAAAAAGCAAGTCGGTGGTGTATATACCATCCACATCATCCACCTTCACAAAATTGAGCTGACCGCTCTCCTGAAGGGGCAGGATGTTTTCTGAAAGAAAGGACGCCTTTTCACGGGGGTTTGGCTTTGTAGCCCAGTTCCAGTGCCGTTGATTACTCCAGAAACGGGCATTTGGAAAAGCTGGCCGGTATGCTTCACTTTTATCGTCCCATTCAATAGCTCCGCCCACATGATCAAAATGCAGGTGTGTCAAAAAAACATCGGTTATGTCCTTTCGGTTATACCCCAGTTTCTTCAGGTTCCCGTCTAAAGAATCTTCTCCGTGGAGAAAATAGTGCTTAAAGAACTTCTCACTTTGTTTATTCCCAATGCCCGTGTCTATCAATATCAGGCGTTTTCCATCTTCAATAAGCATACTGCGCATACTCCAGGTACACATATTATTCTCATCCGCAGGATTGGTACGCTGCCACAAACTTTTGGGAACTACGCCAAACATAGCTCCTCCATCCAACTTAAAATTTCCGGTATTGAGGGGGTAAATCTTCATAAAATCAAAACTTTTCAGCTCAAAAATAACTTAATTTGAAGAGCTTAAAAACCCTTTCTGCCATGCGTTTTCTTTCGTTAGCTGTGCCCTGTCTGTTTTCCCTTCTTCTTTTGGCATCCTGCCAGCCCAATGGTTCTTCTGGAATAACTGATGATGGCCTGACTGCAGATAGCCTTATTTACCGGATAGATACCATATCACGTGAGCTAAGCTGCTATGAAAACAAGGAAGAACTGTGTTTGCAAGTAGATCTGCAAATCCTGAAATTAACCGGAAATGCTTCTGAAACTGTACTGGAGCGCATTAACTTGCAGCTTGAAACGGCTGTTACAGAAACGGATAATAGCGAAGAGCCGGCTAAGGATGCTGAAGCCGTAGCTGATAACCTGGTGGAGGAATACGAACGCCTGCTTAAGGAAATGCCGGATTATAAAATGCCCTGGGAGGTAAGCCAATCCTTTGAGGTAAGCCTGAACCAGGATGGTATGTTTGGTACCGTGCTCAACTCCTATAGCTTTACGGGAGGTGCTCACGGAAATTACTTTTTCTTTTATTATTTGTTTGCCACTGAAACCGGTAATCGCCTGGTGTTGAAAGATTTTTTAAAGGACGGAGCCACAGCTGCACTCACAAACCGTGCTGAAGAAAAGTTCCGTGAGCTATATTCTGTTTCTGAAAATGAAAGTTTAAACGATGCCGGGTATTGGTTTGAGAACAATGTTTTTGCGCTGCCTGATAACTTTAAGTACAATGCACAGGGCCTGGAGTTTATCTACAATACATACGAAATAGCGCCTTACTCTGAAGGTATAATCACTATTCGTTTCGATTTACCGGAGATAGAGCGTTTTATTCGTCCGGAATACCGGCTCATATCACACGAAAAAGAGGCCCTTTAAAAGGGCCTCTTTACTTTCTGAAGTTAGTAATTGTTATATATTATTGTTGAATTAGTTTCATCGTTCTTACCCCATTCTCGGTCTGCACTTTTACCAGATATACACCTTTACTAAGGCTTGGTTTTAAAGTAAACTCTCTGGTTCCGGTAACATGTTTGCGGTATACTTCTCTCCCATTCATATCATGAATCCTAATGGAGACCTCTTTTACCTGAGACTCGAGACCTATGGTAAGTTCATTTCCGATAAGCGGGTTGGGATATATACTAAGACTTTCCAGTTTCAGCTCTTCCTCCCGGCTAATATTATTTACGAAGCATTCTGAGCCACGTAATACCTGTCCGCGGATCTCTCCGTTAGGGTTAGCGGCTGTGTGTATATTATAATACACACTGTCTCCTCTGAATTGCACGGAGTTTTGAATTACAAAAGGGGTGTTGGGGTCGTTTCCGGTCCAATAACCAAAAGCTCCATCTGAAGCTCCACCACCACTAAAATAAGGAGTAAGATTGTAGATCACCGGCCCGCTGACACCTGCTTGTGCTACATGAAAGTGAGCACCGGTTACTACTCCGCTCAAACCGGAAACCACCACCATAAAGTGAGCATTACTCTGGTTCCTGTCAATGGACACCATTCCGCTACCCGATGCCATAGTATTTACGCCTGGAACTTCTTGAAAACCATCTAAACGGGCAGAATATCCTTCCCGAGCCAAGCGGTATGCTTGCCCCCTGAGTTCTCCATTCGGATTAGCTGTAGTATGCACATTTACATATACTCCTCCTGAAAGAATATCGTGTATAAAGTCCGCATCAAGATTAGATCCTGTATAAAAACCTTTAATACGGTTGCCGTTAATGTTGGCCGAAAGATCTATTTGTACAGGACCCGCACCTCCGACAGGTCCAGTATGTAAGTGAACACCGGTAGCCGTAGCTGTCACATCTTCAACAAGAATATCATATTCAATGGTATCCAAACCTGCGTTTATATTAAACCATGCTACCCCGGTGGGGTTCCCTGCTGCGGTTACTGCTATATCTTCTTGTGCGGTGTCTAGTACTGCATCAAAATATAAGATTCCTCTCTTGATCTTTAATTGTCCTCTTATCTCACCGTTAGGGTTAGCCATGGTGTGAACATTCAAATAAATGTTACCACTGTCTAAAGCGCCTAAAATAGCAGTAGGGTCAAAAGAACCTGAAATACGATTATTATTTACAAAAGGGGTGAGGTCTTGAATTACCGGGCCGTTTGAACCCATGGCTGCCTTATGCAGATGAGCCCCGGTAATAGGTCCGGACAGATCATCTACCACTACTTCAACATCCATTTGTTGCGTGGTTTTGGAAAGAGCAAAAGTGGCCAAGCCCTGAGCACTGGTGCTTACTGCCGGAACTTCCTGTCCTCCGTCCAAACTGGCATGGTAGGAAAAATCGGTTTCCAGTTCTATCTGTCCCCGGATTTCCCCATTCGAATTAGCGGCTGTATGTACATTCAGATACAGGCTTCCTTCAATCATTGCCTTAATAAGGGTTGAAGTAAGATTCGACCCGGTAAGGGTGGAAATAATTCTGTTTCCCCTCACTTCCGGAGTTAAATCAATAAGTACAGCACCATTAACTCCACGGGCTCCCGTATGAATATGAATCCCGGTTATAGGGCCCGAAAGATTAGCAGCAGTAGCATTAATGCACAAGGAGTCCATATCTTCATTAAGAAAAAAGGTGGCTACACCTAGTGCATTGGTGGAAACTGCCGGCACCTCTTGGCCTCCGGTCATTTTTGCTGTAAAAAGCAAATTACCACTCAGGTGAGCGGCTGTTGATAAAGTGGTGGCTGCTAAAAACGCAACAGCCAAAGCATATAATTTTTTCATAACAAAAATTTTTTGGTTTATTTACTAGTACTTACGGTGTACTCTTACAAATAGATTGATATGCGTTTTAACTTAATCTGGAAAGTGATAAGACCTAAATCACTTTTTTGCCGATGTAAGCCGAGTTTAAAAGACTAAGAGCTCCCATGTACTTGAGATCAAAAGGAACCAGGTCTCCCACTTTGTATCCGTGCTCATTGTCGTTAATGTCAATAACCAGCATATCGCTGCTGGCACCTACAAATTGAAAGTCTTTATCCTCAGGGATGAGGTAGTCCGTTGATATATCCAGTAAACCCAGATCTAAAATAGCACGGTAAGATGTTTTACCATAATCTTCCTCTTTGATCTCATACAATTCACCGGAAGGATTAGCCTCCAGGCTGCCAATCGGAACCTTTGGCTTTTTAGTAATCTCTATAATCTCAGCGTATAGCTTTAATACATCATGGTGCATGCCTTCAATCACATTCCCGTTTAACAGATCAGCTCCGAAATAAAGGGTTTCTCCAACCCTGAAATGGTTGATCCCGGCAGGTAGCTGGTGGTTGTATATGAGTGGAATTACCACTGAAGTGCCTCCGGTTACCCAAGGGATCTGTCGGTCAAATTTAGCTTCAATCAATTGCTTATATAATGACAATTGGATGAGCTTATCCTGACTGGGCATAACACCATGCAGACAGTTCAGGTTGCTGCCAATACCGGTAACCTTTATGTTGGGCAGCTCAAAGATAGATCCGTAAAACTCTACCAGCTCGTTGCCCATAACGCCTTCACGCAGATCACCCAGTTCAATCATTATAATGATCTTGTGGAGCTTATCCTGCTTCACAGCTTCCTGAGAGAGAAGCTGAATGGTTTTCAGTTCCGTATTAAAACTGGCATCGGCATATTTCACAATGTCCTTTACCGCTCTCCGGGCCGGTGGTTTGATGTATACCGTTTGTATTTCCGGGTTTATATCTTTTACAATCTTTAAATTGCTGATGCGGGCATCACATACTTCGCGAATACCCAGGTTTATGATCTCCTTGATATAAGCTTCTGTTCCACAAAGCATTTTGGTAACAATAGCCCATTCAATATTTCGCCCTGAAAACAGAGTGCTCAGGTGCGAATAGTTTTCTTTTAGTTTTTTCCGGTCAAGTGTTAAATAAGCCATGTGATTCCTTAAGGTACAATAAAGCGGGGAATATCATGAGGCAACCGCGTAAGCAACTCATAGTTCAACTGATCGCTGTAATCACTGAACGAAGCTACCGAAATAGTCATATCATCCTGGTTTCCTATCAGTACCACCTCATCTCCTTTTTCTATAGGATCCAACTCCGTAACATCCAGCATCATTACGTTCATATTTACAATGCCAATAACGGATACACGGGTACCTCTTACCAGCACGCGCCCCTGATTACTCAGGGAACGACTAAAGCCATGACTATAGCCCACCGGTACAGCGGCTACTCTTAAATCTGAGGTGGCCAGGTAACTGGTTCCATAGCCAATGTAATCGCCTTGCTTCACATCCTTTACGCTCATAATACTGCTCTTCCAGCTGATTACCCTTTTGAGCGGATCATCGTGCTTCAGGTCTGGCTGCACAGTTGTGATATAGGTTTCCATGGAGGGCCAGAAGCCATATTGTAATATGCCGATCCGTACCATATCCATTCTGCTTTTGGGAAACCTAATGGTAGCCGCGCTGCAGGCGCTGTGAAGTCTGTTAGCTTCCAGGTTGCCCTTTTTCATAAACCGGAGCCCCTCCTTAAAGCTTTTATACTGACCTCTTACACGTATGAAATTGGCAATGTTCTCCGCACCTGCATAATGGGTACAAAAACCACTTAATTCCAAGTACTTCAGGTGTTCTTTAATAAAGCTCCTGAGGTTTTCCCATTTGTTTTTTTCAAAACCAGTACGGTTCATTCCTGTTTCCAGCTCAATATGTACACGCGCTTTTTTATTTAGTTTCTGCGCGGCTTTTACAGCGTTTAACAAGCGGTCCATCTCAAACACAAAAAAGTGTATGTTGTTTTCAACGGCCCACTCTAACTGATCATTGGAAATCATACCCATGATCATGATCTCTGTATTGCCATTAGTTACTTCATGTACCTCCAGGGCTTCCTGGGCATCAAAGGTGGAAAAGTGCCGCGCTCCAAGTTCATAAGCCAGCGGCACATAGGTGTCAATACCATGTCCGTACGCATTTCCTTTTACCACGTGAGAAATAGTGCAGGCTTCACCTACCGTTTGACGCAGGTAATCAAGGTTGTTTTGCAAGGCCGACCGGCTTAATTCAATATAGCTGGTGTGCTCCATTATAAGGTTTTGTGAAGAAGGGTGGTAAACATTTTAATGCCCGTTTCGGTGATCTCATCGGGATAATCATAATCAGGGTTATGCAGGGCCGGAGTATCTTTTCCGGAGCCAATACCAAACATGGCACCCGGGAACTCTTCCGTATACAAACCAAAATCTTCTCCCCATTTAAAGGGGGTGGGTCGTTCTTCAAACTCCAGTTTAAGGTCTTCTGCACTTTGTTTAACCATGTTAAAGGCCTCTTCGGTATTCATATTGGCGAAGAAAATTTCCAACCATTCTTCCTCTAATTTTAAACCGGACTCATGGGTGATTTCCTTAACTCTCTCCATAAGGTCTGTTTCCAGGCCTTTCATTATTTCATTGTTAAAGGTGCGGAGAGTGAGGTGTACCTCTCCGTAACCAGCTGACACCCCATAAGCCTTTTCGCCCATGTTTACGTGCACCATGGTTATCAGGCGGAACTCAGGGTTTTCTATATCCTTTATGGAAAGCTCTTCACTCAAATCCAGAATTCTGGCAATAGCCAGACCCGGGTTAATTCCCTTTTCGGGCTCAGCTGCATGTGATGTTTTGCCGCAGAGTTTCAGGATCACGCTTTTGGCGGCCGCACTAAAAGCACCTTTACGGCAAACTACTTTGTGCATAGCATAACCGGGTAGATTATGCAGGGCCAGTGCTTTGTCTGCTTTAAAATCAAAAGCCGGGTCATTCAGTATCGCAAAGGCTCCTTTGCCATTTTCTTCGGCAGGTTGAAAAATCAAACATACTTCTCCCCTTTGGGGAGGCTCCTTTATCAATGCAGCAGCTACTCCAAGCATAATAGTAGTATGTCCATCATGGCCACACTTATGAGAAATACCCGGGTTTTTAGAACGGTGATCAAAGGTATTGATCTCTTCAATGGGGAGTGCATCCATGTCCGAGCGCAGGAGTATATTATTTCCGGGCTCCTGTCCTTTAAAAAACACGGCCAGGCCTGTACCTCCCACTTCTCTTATATTTTCACAGCCCAGGTTTTTTAAAGCCTTTTTCACCCGTTTTCGAGTTTCTTTTTCCTGTGTGGAAAGTTCAGGATTGGCATGAAGCTCCCTCCGAAAATCCTTTAGCTCATCGAGGTTCATACAGGGTTCTTTTTGTAGCGCATTTCAAGGTACTTATTACTAAAACCTATATTTTCATACAGAAATTTAGCCGGGTTATCCGGCTCTACATGCAGTGCAATGTCTCCTTCTGCCCGGTCAATTACTTTAGTCATCAGCTTTTTACCATAGCCCTTTCCCCGGGTTGAACGGTCTACGGCTATGTATACCAGAATATTTTCAGGAATATAACCACTCATTCCGGTTTCATTAATGATCACGGCTCCTTTTATAACTCCACCTTCATGGCCTACCGTTATAAAGCCTCCCTTCATATACACATAATCTATACACTTCAGGATATCTTCTTTAGCATCTCCGTATTGCTCCAGGTGGTCGTATAAAAAACTGGCTACCTCATCATTCGTAAAGATTTCATCTTCACCGGTTTTTGCATCAATAATTTTGAACTCCATGGTTTTCAACTTTAATAGTTTTGGAAAACATAATATATACTAGTAATGACAATGAAATGCCAAAAATGTTGGGGTCCAGGCCCAGAGGCATGCTCAGCCATTCTTGTTTTTTACACACCTCCAATAAGAGGGTAGTTGTTCCTCCGGTAACCATAGCCCATAAAGCAGCGCGGGGATCTTTGACTTTAAAGAATAGTGCGGCCAGAAGCGGTACTAATAAACCTGACACCATAAAGGAATAGGAAAGCAGCATAAGATCAAGCACATTGGTCATTAATGTAGCCAGTATCAAAGCCACGGCTCCCAGGGCCAGTGTAGCCCACTGAGAATACCTCAGAAGTTTCTCTTCTTTAACAGGAAGGATCCGCGATAGAATATCGGTTACCAGGTTTCCGCTGGCCGCCATCAGGCAGCTGTCAGCGGTACTCATAATAGCTGAAAAATAGGCCGACATCATAAGGCCCATTAAACCAACCGGTAAAACCGTGCGCAACATAACCGGTAAACCCATTTCGCTATCCATATCTGCAATAGCTCCATAACCTAAACCTTCAAATAAACCTTGCTGAACAGCTACCCGGGCAAATAAGCCCAGTAATACACCCATAAAAGCCATAATGGGCCACTCAAAAATGCCGGCTATAAACCAGGCTTTTTTAGCCGTTTTTTCATCACGGCTGGCATATATCCTTTGATAAAGCGTCATACCAATAAACCAGATTGGAATTATGGTAATAGCCCAGTTCAGCAGTTGTTGCCAGCTTACCCGGGTTATATCTAAAAAGGAAGGATCCAGTGTGGAAGTTATTCCTTCCCATCCGCCTACAGCCTGGTAACCCAGCGGAATACCTATAAAGATCAAACCACCCATAAGCAATAGCCATTGAACTGTATCTGTATAGATCACCGCTTTTAGTCCACCAAACACGGTATATATTACCGCAGTAACACCCATTATAAGAACTGCCTGATTCAAATCAAGGGAGGGGAATGTGGCTGAGGCCAGTTTAGCACCGGCCAATATCTGGGCACTGGTAAAACCAATATAACCTATGCCGGAAACAATACCCGCCACCAGCGCCACACGCTTATTAAAAAGATGAAGAAAAATCTCAGGGAAAGTAAAGAGGCGGTGTTTATTAATGAGCTTAAAAACTCTTGGAATGAGGAAAATAGCACTTAACCAGGCACCTATTAAACCCGTAAATAACATCCAGCTACCAGCCAACCCAATGGCAAAGCCCAAACCGCCAAGACCGATGGAAAAACCGCCACCTACGTCAGTGGCCACTACACTAAGTCCTATGTGCATGCTGCTCATAGACCTGCCTCCCACATAGTAATCATCAATATCTTTGTTCGTACGCATAAAGTAGAAGCCTACTCCTAACATGCCCACGAGATATACAATAAATATGATGAGGTCTACCGCACTGATCAAAACGTATGCAAATATGGAAACATTTGAGCGTTTATCCCATTTTTGATTTATATCATTGATTAAATGAAGCTTATGAGTAAAAATCTGTTCACACTATACTGCGTATTCATTATGCTGCTTGTACAGGCCTGTGGAACCAGGCCACTTAATTACGAAAGTGCTACCTACCCGGTTACCGAGCAAAAGATGAAGTTTAGCCTACTCATACACTCTGTTAAAAGCGCAAAAAAAGTAGCTCTTATCGTACCTCATCCCTTTGACAAGTTTGATTATCAGAAAAATCCGATCACTCGTTTTTTAATACGGGAAGGTTACAGTATCGTGATTTCTCCTACCGTAAAAGAAATACCTAACCTGGATAAAAGAAAATGGACTTACGGTTTAGCAGATGCTTTTTACAGAGCTCGCCAGGATTCTTTAATTCCGGCCCATCCGGACGATTTTATTCTAATTGGATTTGAAGAAGGTGGTTATATTCTCACTGACCTGGCCGGGCAATTAAAACCGGATCTGTTCATAGCTATAAACAGCGGTCCTCACAGTCCGATGCAGGAAATGTTGTTGGCTTTGCAAGATACCAGTGCTGATGCAGAACCTTTTGTAAAAGCATACGATGCTATAGATTCTACAGAACTGGCTCTAAAAACCCATACCTTTCAGAATGACCGATATAAGCCAGTGCTCCTGGGTGAACGATCCGGTGAGTATTGGCTATCTTTTTATGAAGATCCTGCTTACCAAAAAATGCTTTACAGCACATACCCTGGTTATTATATACTGTTTAAACAGTATCCGCTGATTAATACTTCCAGTGTAGAGCTTTTGGAACGGGTTTTACCCAAAGAGCCATCCCGTAAAGTAGAGTTAATAAGCCTGCCGGGAAAAGGTGAATGGAAAAATGAAGAAGATCTGGATCAGTTGACCAAGCAGCTGAAGAGTATTGTTAACAACCCTCGCTGATCTTATTTACACGTCTTTCATGACGCCCACCTTCAAATTCTTCCTTTAAAAAAGCATCCGTAATAGTTATAGCTTCTTTCTCTGAAATAAAACGGGCTGGTAAAGCTAATATATTAGCATTGTTGTGCTGGCGGGCCAGTTGGGCTAATTCCTCGTTCCAGCAGAGGGCAGAACGTATATCGCGGTATTTATTTACAGTTATGTTTATACCGTTACCACTTCCACAAATTACTATACCCAGCTGAGCCATACCACTGGTCACGTCATTCGCAACCGGGTGGCCATAATCCGGATAGTCAACACTTTCTGAAGAATGTGTTCCAAAGTCCTTTACTTCCACTCCCTTACTTTCCAGGTGTTCCTTTAAAGTTTCCTTTAATTCAAATCCTGCGTGGTCAGCTCCAATGGCAATTTTCATGCTTGTTGATATATGTTAATAATTTATGAACCTTACTTTAAATCAGTGTTTTACTGCTAACAAAACATTTTAACACCCTTACTGTCCGGTGTTCATTAGTTTTAAAAAAGAATACTTGACATTATGAAAACATTTGTTCATATGCTCCCTTTTTCCAATTAGCCACTATAGGCTGTCAATAGTTTTATAATGGTTATTCACCATGCGCCTTTACGATATTAACCAGAAGTGGTAAAATTCTTTTCAAAAATACATTCTTCATACCGGTTCCTAACAATTGTTAACTAAATTCGTTTGTGTTTGTAATTGAAACCCTTACCTCTGCGTTTATGCCTTACAGGCTGTTGAAAAGCATTCAAAGTTGGTATAAGCAACCTTTCGGATAAAATTTTATCCAAGTAATTAACGGTACATTACTATTACTATATTTTAAGATTTTAAAAAAGAGAAAAATTATATGTTATTAAGAACCCTTCTGTTTCTCCCTTTTGTTTTGAGCTCTTTAGTTTTGGTTGCTCAAACGGGGGAAGACAGTCTGAAATATACCGTGTACTACTATGAAGGCGGTGCTAAATCAAGTGAAGGAAATCTTAAAAATGGCCAACCGGAAGGATATTGGAAGAGCTATTATCGCAACGGTAATTTAAAAGCCGAAGGTAACCGGAAAGAACACCTGTTACAAGGGCCTTGGTTGTTTTACAATGAAGACGGTGAAAAGAAACTGGAGATCAATTATAAAGATGATAAGAAGGACGGATTGCGTAAAACTTTTCTGGACGGACAGATCATTAAAGAAGAACCCTTTGTAAATGACCAACTGGAAGGATTTGCAAAGGAGTATTATCAGGGCAGTGGAGAGTTGCACCGGGAAATACCTTATAAAAATAATCAAACCCAGGGCACCGGTTATGAGTATGCAATGGATGGTCGTATTATAACTCTACTAACCTACAAATCCGGAGTACTTACTAAGCAGCAGAATATTAACCGCATGGATCAGCAATTGCAGAAGCAGGGCATGTGGGTTACTTTTTATCCTAACCGCAATGTAAAGGTAGAAGGGCCTTATGTGAATAACCTTAAGAATGGATATTGGAAATATTATTTATCCACGGGTGATTTGCAAAGGGTGGAAAAATGGATAATGGGCGTATTGCAGGAAAATGCCCAGGAGGTGGCCAAGGTGGAGATAAAAAGAGAGATAGACCCCAATACCGGCAAACTGGCTTTTAAAGGAGCTTACCGTAATGGTAAGGCAGAAGGTGTGCATCGCAGGTATGATGCCGATGGAAATGTTATATCATCTAAGATATATGAGAATGGTATCGTTCTTTTTGAAGGTATTGTTGATGAACAGGGACGTAAGCAGGGTCCGTGGAAGGAATACTATCCGGATGGAACTTTAAAAGCAAAAGGAAGTTACCTGGATGATCTGAAAATAGAGGAATGGACCTATTATTATGCTGATGGAGAAATAGAGCAAACCGGAAGTTATCAGCAAGGCTTACCCAATGGTGCATGGGTATGGTATCATCCCAACGGGCAAGCCTGGCGGGAGGAAGAGTTTTTCAGAGGAGAAGAAGATGGACTTTCCATCGAATACAGTGATAGTGGTGCTGTAATAGCCAAAGGAAACTACATTGAAGGTCTTAAGGATGGCCAATGGCTAGTACAGGTTAATGATCATAAAGAAATAGGTAACTATTTTGACGGTTTGCGAAACGGAAAATGGGTATACTATTACAATGGTAAAGAAGAAACTATACGTTTTGAAGGAGTTTATGAGAATGGTTTGGCCAGTGGTTTTCATACCTATTATTATCAGAATGGAAACGTAGAGCGAAGAGGTAAATATGCCGGAGGAAAGAAAGAAGGTGTGTGGGATTATTTTGATGAGCAGGGCGACAGGATCATTACTATTGAATATGAAAATGGAGAGGAGATAAAGTACAACGGGGAAAAGATAAAGTACGGCCGCAGGCTGGAACGTATTATGGCTAATGAAGGAGAGGAGAACAACGGAGAAACCCGTTAAACTTTCGTTAAGAACAGTTTTTTGATATCGCTTTGTGTTTCTTTGCGCAAAGCGATTTTTTTATGCCTGATGTTAGCAAGAATATAGGTTCATGGAAAGAGTTGGATAGAACTGTAAAGTATAGTAATCCATGGATAGAGGTTACCGAGAGTAATGTGATAAATCCCAACGGAGGTAAGGGAATTTATGGAGTGGTTCACTTTAAAAACCTGGCTATTGGAGTTATTCCGCTTGATGAAGAAAATAATACCTGGATAGTGGGGCAAGAGAGATTTCCATTTAATGGTAAGTACACCTGGGAGATTATTGAAGGCGGTGGTCCCTTACAAGATAGTCCGGAAGATTCGGCCAGACGTGAACTGCTGGAAGAAGCCGGTTTAATGGCAGAAAAACTGGAACTTATTCAGGAAATGGATCTGAGCAATTCTGCTACGGATGAACGTGCATTGATATACGTGGCTCACGGACTTAGTTTTCATGATTCCGATCCTGATGAAACCGAGAAACTACAGATTCGTAAAATTCCTTTTGAAGAACTCTACCAGATGGTATTAAATGGAGAAGTTACGGACAGCCTTAGTGTAAGCGGGGTTTTAAAACTAAAATTGATATTAGGCTGAAAAGAAAAAGGGCCCCAACTTTTAAAAGTGGAAGCCCTTTAGTATCAAATAAGTTAAAGCTGTCTACTTATTGATGGCAATCTTTTCAAGTGTAATTTCCTCAATTACAATTTCATCATCAGTAGGGTTCCCTTTCTTACGAATGTCCACATCGAGCTTTCCGTTAAATTTTGAAAGATCAAGTTCATCGGTTATATCAAAAGTAAAAGAGCTTGAAATACGGTCACCTGCCATGTGTTTATGACCGTGATCATTGTGGGCCGTTGCATGGTGTTCAGCACCAAAGAAGGTCATTATACCGGCCAGATTCTCCTTACTGACCAATTTATCATCAGCACCTTGCTCGCGTATATATACTTCATAAAAGTGATCAGGCTGTTTCAGAAAAGATACTTTAACCGTTAAAAGCATTACATGCTCACTCTTATCTGATTTCAGTAGTGGCTTTTCTTTGTCTGAAGAAAGGTCAATATCAAACTGGCTGGCACTTTCTTTTATCTTTTTTTTGGGTTTGGAGGATGCAACAACCTCTGGTTGCTGTTCTTCCTGAAGCTCCAGGTTATTACTTGTTAGGAGTTTATTTCCTTCAAAAGCCTGATAGGTGTAATCCATTTTGTTAAAAGCCATGTCATAAGCTTCGGCAACCGTAAGTTCTACCTTTGATCCATCAGCATCGAAAAAGGTATAACCCCAGGGTGCATCTTCCAAAGCTTTAAGGCTGGGACGGGCTCCATTTGGTGAGTTCTCCCACTTTTGCCATAAATAATCAATGTTGGAATGATGCAGCCAGAAGATTGGATCAAAAGCTGCAGAAGAAACTTGAGCCATTAAGCCATCACCGTCTTCCTGATAGATCTCATTCCAAACGGTTATTTGAGCGTATGCACCGCCAATATAATCATGCATGGCACCATGAGGTGCATCGTTAATAGAAGAGTTGAACACACTGAATACGCGATTTTCAAAAAGATCCGTAACATCCAGGTTCTGATCCATAAAAGCACCGATTGGGTACCCTTCATTTAAACTATCCAATCTTGCTAAAGCAAAGAGGCTGCTGCCTTCTTTCTGAAAAGCATCCGGCATAACACGATAATTGGTGTTGGTATAATCCCAGTAGGGAAGGGCAAAATCGGTTTTTCCGGAGTACTGGCGAATGATCCTTTCCAGGTAATAGATATACAAACGGTGCCAGATGAGGAAATGCAACTTTGATCCGGGTGCATGTGTACAGTTCATCCACGCGGGCATTACCTGCGAAGAATCCTGGTATTCCGGACAAAGCGGATTGCCATTGGGGATAGAATTAGGAATCCAGTGTATAGCTCCCTGATAATACCAGCTTACGGGATTGGAACACGGCAAGTCGCGCAATTTATCAAAAGCGGTGGCCATAGCCTGAAGGTCAGCAGCAGCAGCGGGATCTGAAGCATTTTTACGGACATACTGCGTAGGAGTTGCTTCTACCGTTTCTTCAGGCTGAGCCTCAGATTCAGGAGTTTGGGGATTTTTACAGGAATTTAAAAGCAGGCTAAAGCAAAGCAAGCCGGCCAAAGAAATTTTAAGGTTTGATTTCATGGTTTAATTGATTTTTTGATGCACTAAAATTAATCAAATAACCAATTACCACTATTTTGAACCCTATTTATCAAAATATAAGATGCATACTTTAGGACGAAAAGTGGGTTTTAATAGTAGTTGACCTGCTTATCCTTTGGATACTTGAGCTCATAGGACACGTTTTTTTCGATACGCTGTGCCGGGGCTAAATTCAGACGCCATTTAACGATGCCACTTTTTTCTTCCAACTTACCTCCGCTAATTTCTTTTATATCCACCTTTATAGCCTCGTTCTGAGATACAGGCACCTGATCTCTCAGGATGAGGTAAATAGCAGTCTTTTTATTGTTCCGGATCTCTATTTTCCAGGTGTATTCATCAATGCGGTTACCACCAAAAAAGGATTTCTGTTGCTTGCTGTAAACCCGGGTACGGCTTACCACTACGTTTTGATCACGTCCCAGAGAAAGTTGCAAAGTATCTTCGGGGTTTTCAGTATTGAGAAAAGCTTTACCCACATAGGTGTTATTATTGAAGAGTGCTATTTCCCCATTTAACAGGTCAAACTGGCTCCAGTCGTAGATCTTGGCAATGAGAAAAGCATCTTTATCCAGCCGGGGCTTGGCGTGATATTCATATTTAGCCGGTAAACTTACCTCACGCAGAACTACCGTAGCTGGCGAAGTACTGGAAGGAATGTTTTGTTTCCGTTCAACTGAATATTCTTGTTGTGTAAGGTTTTGAGCCACTGTAAACTCCTGGTAGGTGGCTGCATCGGCTTGCACAGATTCTTCTTCCGCCTGATAGGCTACATTGGCATCCTGAAATATTACTTTACCCGCACTCCTCGCACCGCGAATGTTACCTGGTGAATTGTAAAAATTAACGTACCACGGGTTCATATAAGGAACCTGTGCACCAGCAGAAGGATTACCAGTAGCCAGAATAAGGTCAACGTTATTCCAGTCTTCACCACTTTGCTGATTAATTACAGCCTTATGGGTAAGTTCAACGGGTTTGCTGAGATCATTTACCCGGGCGTCATACGTACTATACCAGGATACGGAGCGTACCAGATACATTAATTCAAATTCAAAAACCGCTTCCCGGGGCACATCCACACTCACACTTACCTCACCGGTACGTTTGCTAAAAGCCTGCCTTTCCTGCTGAAGCTGTTTCTGGATGCGGTTACGTTCTTCCGTAATTTTTTGTTTCGAATCCTGAAGATCTAAAAGGAGGAGGTTAATTTCTTTAATTCGTTTACTGAAATAAGTGGCTACCTGAGAGAGTTGCTGGGCATTGAGAACGGCTTGATCCCCTCCTATTTTGCGGTTTGCCTTTATCATTTCCTTCTCTTCCCGCAGAGCTTCTTCTTCTGCACCAATACGTTGTAGTTTTCCATTTAAATTAGTTACCTGATCTTGCAGAGATTGAAGATTTTCAGGTAAATTTTCTTCGTTGAGAAAGTTGTTGCTATGACTAATGGATAATATGGTAATACTCTTATTAGAGCGCAATTGCAGCGAGGAAGGATCAAGGTTTTGAGCGAGATAAGGAAATATCAACTCGTGGGTTCCGGCTTTGAGGGATATACTCCCGGTACGGCTAATCTGAGCGCCTTGTTGAAAAACGGTAACCTTATTGATTTTGGAATCTATTTCAGTTTTGTCCGCGGCATGTAGGTAAAAGGTGCCCAGCAGCAGAGCCAGAGTTAATAAAGAGAATTTCATCGGTAAGATATTTTGGTTCTGTTGTAATCAATCTTCGGGCCACAGCGATACGCTAATACACCTCTTGAACAGATGAAAAAGGTAAGGAATCAGTTGCTTCTAGCTGGTTTGATGCTCCACCTGTGCAGGAGTTTTTTTACGGCTTTTATTGCCGATATTCCAAAGGAAAATAATCAGTGTAAGTATGGTAACCTGGCTGAGAAAAGTTTCCCAGGTGGGATATAAACCGATCCAATCTAACCTAAGGTTAAACGGCATAGTGCTTATACTTATAGTACCGGCTTCCTGTATAGCGTGTATGCCTTTACCTACCAGCACAACCGCTAAGAAGGAAATAACTATGGAAGAATAGCGGAAAAGCTTTGTGATGGGAAGCTTACGGGAGTACTTAAGCAATAGAACTGAAATAACGCCAAGAGCGGCAAAAGCAAATAAAATGCCTCCACCAAAAGCCATTTGATGAGACTCTCCTATTTCAAGACTCAGAGCCGATAAAAAGAGGACAGATTCAAAAGCTTCACGGAAAACCACTAAAAATGAAAGCAGGGCAAGACCCAGCATATTCTCCTTTTTGGCGAGTCCCTGAATTTTATTCTTCACGTAAGCCTGCCATTTTCCGGCCTCAGATTTACTGTGCATCCAAAAGCCTACGTAAAGCAATACGCCCACAGCAAATAAGGCAATGGCACCTTCCATGATCTCGCGTTGAGCACCAGTAAAAGTGAAGAAATGATCAGCAGCCAACCAAAGTAAGAAGCCAGCTAAAATAGCCGCAATCCAGCCACTGTGTACCCAGGTAGCTGCGTTTTTAAGTTTAAGGGCTCTTATAATACCAAGAATGGTAATAATAACCAGAAAGGCCTCCAGACCCTCTCTTAAAATGATAGAACTGGAAAGCAAAAAGGCAAGCCATCCGGAAAAAGAACGTTCTGATAATATGACCTGCGCCTGATCTAATAAAGCAATGTTAGCGGTGGCCAGTGACTGAATAGTTTCAGCATCTTTATCCCGTTCAATAGAACTTCGCATTTCAGCCAGCTGGCCTTCCAGGCGAGCCACAAAACTGGCATCATTAGCACGTAACTGAACCTCCACAGGCTCTACACCTTCCAAATAAGCTGTAAGCGCCAGGGTTCTGGCTTCTTCTCTGCGTCCTTCACTGTAAGCAGTAGCTGACGCCTGGATCAATCGCTTGGCTTTATCCAGATAATCGCCTTCACTTTCTTCGGATAATTCATGCGGGTATAAACGCAAGGAAGCTATAGTGGAGGGGTAAGAAGGGTCTAGTTGTAGTTTTTGCTGTAACTCACGGTTATCCAAAGAAGCCAGCATTTCGAGGTTGATACTTCCTACCATACGGTCCTTCACTAAGGCGGGATCTACTTCCTGACCCTGATAAGGAAGACTAAGTACATAAAACGCCAGATCCCAAACTTCATCATCATTAAGTTCATTGAAAGCACGCATACCGGTATTATCTACACCTAAGCGGATGGTATTGTACGCTTGAAAAGGTGAAAGACCATTGGCTTTATCTTCATTGTGAAAATTAGTGGGAGAAGGCTCTAGGCCGGAAGCCAGGGGACCATTACCCATGCCATTGGGGCCATGACAGGATTTACAGTGTAAGGTGAATAATTTTTTACCACTTTGTAGCGAAGGCCATCGTTTTGGAGCAATTTCCAGTTTATAGTGTCCGATTACTTCTTGTTTAATGGCATTGGATACGCTGCTTACTTTATCAATAGAAGCTTTTTCCTGAACCAGCTTTTGAAGGAGAATAAGATCAGACTGAATGGAGGGAGGTGTTTTTTCGCCCAGCTCAATAATAGTTTGGGCAAACTCATTCATTTCCTGGTATTCAGCGGGACTGATGACTTTACCGTTTTGCACAGCCATGGAATAATCCACGGCAATGTAGTCCAGAAGATGCACCATCATGCGGGCATGCTCTGACTTAGCAGTTGCTGATAAGGTGAAAACTGTAGAAAACAGAAGGGCTATCCAAACGCAATTCGACCTGTAAATACTCAAACGATTTTATTTAGACCAATTAAAAATAGAGGGCAAATATAAGGCATAAACCGTTTCTCAAAGAATAGGAGGCGTCTATTTTAAAGGTTTAAATCACTTTTTATTTAGTTTTACCGCACTTATACCCAGCTATGAAACCTAATTTAAAAACAGTGATTGCCTTACCACTGTGCCTGATTATCAATTCATTCGTTTTTGCCCAATCGGAAACGGACTACATCTTAAGCTTAACGGGTGACACCACGTATACACAGTTTAAGGAATGGCCACGTGTATACCCTCCGGAAGTTTTGGAAACGGTTTCAGGTAAATCATACAGGCCCGGAGATATTAGTGGTTTTGTAAGGAACGGAGTGCTATATTATTCGAAAAAGGCTGTAATTGAAACTACGGAACAAACGTATCAGTTACGTATGGATAATAAGAAGCTATTTAATATAGAACCCTCCTTTGATACAATTTGCGTTTTTATGACTGTAATAGTAAAGGGACCGGCTAACCTTATGGAATGGCGATACCCTTCTCTTAAAACCATATATTTTTTCGGAGACTCAGACACTACGCTGGAATTACGCATGACCAAACGATACCGACTGGAGAATCAACAGGAAGTTACAGCATCCATTCGTTACAACCGGTTGTATCTGAATCAACTAAGCTATATAATGCGTGATTGCGACAAGGTTCTCGTACGAGAAAATCTGAATTATGATAAACGTGCTTTAAAAAAGCTTTTTGAACGATATAATAGTTGTAAAAGTCCGGGCTATAAAAATACAGCCGGACGCAGGGAGAAGGGGTGGTTTGCAGGATTGAGAGCCGGGCTTACCATCTCAAGTATTGATTATGTTCACAAAGACCTGATTTTCGCTCAACCGGACTATCAGCCATCCTTTACCCCACAGTATGAGATTTATGCCCGGTTTCCTGGTTTTTTAAAAGGGTTTTCTTCGGAGTTTAATATAGCTTACATCTCTATAGAAACAAATGGCACTTTCACGGATGATCCATTTTGGTACGAGGATACTTATCACGCTGAAATAGCTTTTAAAAGCGTACAAGGAGGATTAAATATTTATTACCATTATGAGCTAAGTTCGGATTTTATACCTTTTGGCATGCTTGGTGGGAGTGTGGGGTTTTTAAATAGTGGTACTAACCTTATAAACCGAACCCGCTATAATTCTTCTACAAATGAAACCACTTATATAGAAGGTTTCAAAAAAGATGAATACACGATTACGGATATGATTTTCAACCTGTCTATGGGTGCGGGTGTTCAATGGAAAAGATGGGCGCTGGGTTATAGGTTCGTGTTTCCGGGTGATTATATACGCCATAGTGAAATGAAGGAGAGTATAAAGCAGCATATTATCACTCTGAGCTACGATATTATTTCTAAAAACCCGGGTTAAAGCCTGCTTACAAAAGGGCTGTCGGTTTTGTAATAACGCCAGGGTAGCAAAGCGTCTTCTCCGGCATAGTCAATTCCTATACGGGTAGTAGCGGTAATATTTTCAGGAAGCACTTGCTGCTCTGTTTTTTCAAGCCATACCAGGTCTCCTGTAAGAGGTTCACCATAATGGTTACGTGAAATACCTAATGCTTTACTCATGCTGCCGGGCCCGGCTGTTAGGCGGGGTTGTACCTCTTGCATATTTCGCCTTTGGAGCATGGTATCAATTCCATTTGTAGGCTCTATGGCTCTGATGAGCACGGCATCTGCGGAATCTTGTTGATTTGTAATGATGTTGAAAAGGTTATGAATGCCATAGCACAAATAAACATAAGCCACACCACCACTTTGGTACATGACCTCCGTACGTTTGGTTCGTTTACCTGCATGGGCATGGCAAGCTTTATCGCCCCAGCCCCGGTAGGCTTCTGTTTCAGTAATTATACCAGCCGTAAAGGAATCATCAATTCGGGTACAGAGCTTTTTACCGATGAGATCCTGAGCCAGGAACAACACGTCATCCCGTTGGTAATATGAAAGCGGTAATTTTAGCAAGACTAATCCCAGGTAGGGGCAAACTCAGGGTCAATAAAACGTTTATTACGGGATTGAAGATCCGAGATCTGGGTCATCTCTTCTTCACTAAGGTGAAAGTTGAATACGTCAAAGTTTTGTTTGATACGATATAATTGAGAGGATTTTGGAATGGCTACCACATCATCCTGCTGCACCAGCCAGCGCAAAGCCACCTGGGCAGGTTTTACCTGATGTTTTAAGGCAATAAGCTTTAATATTTCAATATCTACCACCTGTCCTTTAGCCAAGGGAGCGTAAGCGGTGGCAAAACAACCCATATCGCGTGTTTTTTGAAGAAGTTTATCCTGATTTAAAAAAGGATGGTATTCAAATTGGTTGCAGGCAATGTCAATACCACGTTTCTCTACTTTTTCCAATAACTCTACGGTAAAATTACTTACGCCAATGAGCTTACAATAACCCTTATCACGGGCTTTCATTAATTGATCCAGCGATTCATCTAACGGAATATTCTTATTGGGCCAGTGGATAAGCAGAAGATCTACATAATCCTGACGGAGCTCTCTTAAACTGCGCTCCACAGAGGGAAGAAAACGATCTTCGGTAAGATTGGTACCCCACACTTTGGTGGTAATAAATAAGCGCTCACGGGGAACAGGAGTGGAGCCTATGACCTTACCTATGACATCTTCATTTTCATACATCTGGGCGGTATCAAAATGACGGTAACCTACATCCAGCGCAAATTCCAGTATGCCTATAGCCTCACGCCCGGTAAGGTTGAAAGTACCAAAACCCAGTTTTGGTATCCAGGCTTCATTTTTCCGTACATAATCCATACTGATCTGCTTTTAGTGCTATTGAGTTCGATAAAGATAAACAGCCGGAAGCTATAAAAGTTGAGACTAAAAAGAAAGAGCCTGATCAAATCAGGCTCTTTGGGTTTTAGAGGTTCCGAGCGGATTCGAACCGCTGTAGATGGTTTTGCAGACCACTGCCTAGCCACTCGGCCACGGAACCCTGAAGAGGCGCAAAGATAGCCATTATCTTTTGCCGTCCAATTATCTTTTACGGGTCATTACTACACTCACCTGCTCCACATCCCCATTAATAGGAGGATAGAGTTTAGAGAGCTTTACTTTTACCTTCTGTACAGGTTTCATTTCTTCCAAAACCCGCTTTATGATACGATCAGCAACCTGCTCAATGAGCTTGGAGCGAAGGGCCATTTCTTCCTTCACCATACGGTTAATGATCACATAATCCAGTGTATCATCCAGCTTATCACTGGTTGCAGCTGTCCCGAGGTCTCCCCATACGGTAACGTTTATACGGTAGTCCGTACCGATCTTTCCTTCTTCATCCAGGCAACCATGGTAACCAAAAAGCTTGATCCCCTCAACTTTAACCTTATCCATTTAGACAGGTAATTTTTCCAAGGCGGTTTCTATGCGGCTGATGGTTTCTTTTTTACCCAGAATGGCACATACTTCAAACATGGAAGGGCCCATTCCCAGACCTGTAATAGCTAAACGAAAGCCTGGCCCTACTTTCCCAAAACCGAGGGAATTTTCTTCCAGGTAAGCTTTGAAGGTTTTTTCCAGCGTTTCGGCATCAAAATACTGCAAAGTCTCAAAATGAACTTTTAGCTGTTGTACGTGATGACGGGCATCGGCATTCCATTTTTTCTGAACAGTTTTTTCATCATACACGACCGGGGGAGCAAAAAAGTAAGGACCTTCCTCAAGCATATCCGTTACAAAATAAGCACGCTCTTTCATCACTTTCGCCACATCCGTAGCATATTGATGATCTACCTTAATACCAGCTCCTTCCAGTTCTTCCTGAAAAAGTAAACCAAGCTTTTCGTCAGATTGGGCGCGTAAGTACTGTTGGTTAAACCAACGGGTTTTATCGTGATCGTATTTGGCTCCGGCCTTATTTACTCTTTCCAGTGTAAAGGAATCAATCAGTTCCTGCATGGTGAACAACTCTTGCTCAGTTCCCGGGTTCCAGCCTAAAAAGGCCAGCATATTCACAAAGGCATCAGCAAAATATCCTTGCTCACGATATCCCGAAAACACTTCTCCGGACTCCGGGTTACGCCACTGCAATGGAAATACCGGGAAGCCCAAACGATCACCATCACGCTTACTGAGCTTACCGTTTCCGTCTGGCTTTAAAAGCAGGGGTAAATGGGCAAACTCGGGACGTTTTTCTTCCCATCCTAAAAAGCGGTAAAGCAAAATGTGTAAAGGAGCAGAAGGCAACCATTCCTCTCCACGTATAACATGAGAGATGTCCATCAGATGATCATCCACAATATTGGCCAGGTGATAGGTAGGCATGCCGTCTGATTTAAACAATACCTTATCATCCATATTATTGGTATTCACCGAAACCCAACCCCGTATAATGTCATTGAACTTAACTTCTTCGTTACGGGGAAGCTTAATACGGATCACATAAGGCTCATTACGCTCCAGTCTTTCATTTACTTCTTGTTGCGAAAGCGTAATTGAGTTTTTCATACTGTTGCGTGTCACATGATTGTACTGCCAGTTGGCGGTACCGGCCTGCCTGGCCAAATCACGCATACTATCCAGGTCTTCGGCTGTATCAAAGGCGTAATAGGCGTGTCCGCTTTCTAAGAGCTGATCGGCATATTTGCGATAAAGGTTTTTCCGTTCAGACTGACGATAAGGTCCGTAGTTTCCACTAAAACCCTGGCCTTCATCCGGCAGCATATGACACCACTTTAGAGATTCAATAATATAATCTTCCGCGCCATCCACAAATCGCGTTTGATCCGTATCTTCAATGCGGAGGATAAAATCTCCGCCATGCTTTTTAGCAAAAAGGTAATTATACAGGGCTGTGCGCACGCCACCCATGTGCAAAGGGCCCGTAGGGCTGGGGGCAAAACGAACTCTTACTTTACGTTCACTCATTGGTTTCATTTTCTTTGGGGTGGCAAAGATAATTATCTTCTAAGGCTTTGTACCTTTGATAATGAGCAATTACACCCTTTAAACTGCGTTAGGGCTTCAGGAAGCATGAAAATGATAAAAATAAAGGAAGAATTACGTTTAAAGCTGGATGCTTTTATTCGAAAGTATTACCAAAGTAAACTCCTGAGGGGAGCCATGTATTTTTTTGGGCTTGGTATACTGTATTTTATGACGGTGATTTTGTTGGAGCACTTTGGGCACTTCAGCAGTAGTGTTCGTTTAGGTTTACTGATAGCCCTAATTACCGGATTGGGTTTAATTCTTTTCTCCTACCTTATAATTCCACTCTTAGGATTATTTAGAATAGGGAAGCATCTCTCGTATGAAAGGGCGGCAAAGATCATTGGCCAGCATTTTCCGAATGTAAGCGATAAGATTATTAATACCATTGAACTGTCTGGTTTATCTGAGGCAGATAATCGCCTTATACAAGCCAGTATTGATCAACGCATTGATAATCTTAACCCTGTACCCTTCAGCAATGCGGTAAACTACCGGGATAATATTAAATACTGGCCGGTATTGGTTATCCCTGCGGTTTTATTTTTGATTTTATTGGTGGGAGGCCAATGGAAGGCTATATCAGAAAGCAGCAGACGAATTGTAGAGTATAAACGGGAGTTTGTGCCCGATGCGCCTTTTCGATTTATACTATTAAACGAAGAGCTTAAAATGGAACAAGGTGAGGATGTAACCATTCAGTTGATGTTTGATGGTGAAAATCTGCCTGAAAGTGTGCAGTTTATTTCAGATGACGCAAATGGTCGCTTTGTAAAGGCAGGGCCTAACCGCTTTGAATATCGTATTGAAAAGATAAAGCAAAGTATGCGTTTTAATATGTCCGCCAACGGCTTTCAAAGCCGCACCTATGAACTTGAGGTAGTTCCTGTGCCCAGAGTTCGCTCCTTCTCTATCCAGGTTACACCACCTGCTTATACCCGTATACCTCCTTTTAATACCGAGATGAAAGCGGTAATTGACGTACCCGAAGGAAGCAAAGTAGCCTGGAATTTAAACGCAGAATCTACCTCTGAGGCGGTTATTAGTACCCGGGATACTACTTATGCGTTCAACAAAAATGACGCAGGTAATTTTAGCCTTGAGCAGGAGATACGATCCAATATGAAATACCGGCTGATTACCCGTAATGCTGCGCTGGAGAAGAAAAGTGCGGCTGATAATGAAATCGCCTTGATTCGTGATGAATACCCTGCTATTCATGCGAGCCTGGAGTCGGATAGTTCAGCTCCGAATGTTGTTTTCTATCAAGGTCAGATTAGTGATGATTATGGCTTTAGCCGGATGCAACTGGTAATTATGGAAGGTGAAAACACTTTGGTGCGCAAGAACCTTGGTGTGAATAAAAGTTCCATTAACCAGCCTTTCTCAGGTGTGGTAGACCTGGATAGCCTGGCGAGCAAGGGAAGGAGTATAAAGGTTTACCTGGAAGTGTGGGATAATGACGGGGTGAACGGAGCAAAGTCGTCAAAGTCTAAAGCATATGATACGAGGATTTTAAGCAAGAATGAACGGCAAAAGGAGCTTCAAAAGCAATATGAAAGTTATTTTTCAGACAAAGAGAAACTGGAAAAGCTGAATGAGCAACTGAAGAAAGATATGGAAGCGCTCAAAAACAAGATGCTAAATAGTAAAAAAGCAGATTGGAAGCATAAAGAGCAATTAAAGGAGCTGATGCAAAAGCAGCAACAATTATTGGAGCGTCAGGGAGAACTGGAAAAGGAACGGAAAAAGCTCAAGCAAAAGGAAGAAAAGGTGGACCCCAAGAATGAGCAGTTGAAGGAAGAGGAAAAGAAGATAGAAGACTTGAAGGATGAAGCAAAGCAAAAGGAGCTTGAGGAGTTAATGAAGGAGATCAATAAGCTTATGGAGAAGTTGAACATCGATCAGTTGAAAGAAAAGCTGGAGCAGATGGAAAAAATGTCCAGCGAAAACCAAAGATCGGAGGAGCGTATTGATGAGCTTTTAAAGGATCTGCAGTTTAAGAAAGATGTATTGAAGGAGGCCGAGAAGCTCAAGGAGTTGAGTGAAAAGATGGAAGAACTTTCTGAAAAAAGTGAAGACAGTGAAAAGGAGGCTGAGGAGCAAAAGGAAGTAGAGAAGGAATTTGAGGAAAGTAAGGAAAAGTTGGAGAAGCTCTCTAAAGAGAATGATAAATTCTCTAAGGAAGCGGAAAAGCAGGAACTGCAAGAAGAACAGGAGCAGGCAGATCAGAACATGCAGGAATCATCAGAGCAGTTACAAAAAGACAAGAAGCAAAAGGCCAACGAAAGTCAGAAGAAGAGTAGTGAGAATATGGAGCAGATGAGTAATAAAATGATGCAGGCCATGATGCAGATGCAGGCACAGCAGCATCAGGAGGATATGAAAACGCTTCGCCAGATACTGGAAAACCTCGAAACACTTTCTTTTGATGTGGAAGGCTTGAGTGAATTGAGCAAAAAGTCAGGTAAGAGCGACCCTTTGTACCGTAAGCTCTTGGTTGATCAAAAAAGATTAAAAGATGGGACCAGGATTATTGAGGATAGTTTGGTGGCTTTAGGAAGCAGAGTACCGGAAATAAAGGAAACCGTTTATGAGGAGCTTGAAAGTATAAAGAGCAACCTGAATAAGAGTATTCAAACCCTGGAGGAGCAGAATGGTGCCCAAGCCGCATCTTATCAGCAATTTGTAATGACCGCAGCTAATGAATTAGCCTTATTGTTGGACCAGGCTTTGCAACAAATGCAGATGCAAATGGCCAGCATGATGCAAGGTAATCAATCGTGTCAGAAGCCCGGAGGAGGCAAGCCAAGCCTGAGTAATATGCGAAAGCTTCAAAACGAATTGGGTAAACAAGCGTCTCAAATGAAGGATGGAAAAAAGCCCGGAGAAGGTCAAAAGAAGGGTAAGGGACGGAATGGAAAAGAGATCGTAGAGATGTTAAGCCGTCAGGAACAGATTCGTGGTCAGCTAGAGGAATATATGGAGAAGGAAGGCAAGCAGGGAAATAAAGGAAATTTGCAAAAGGCGCTGGAAGAAATGGAGGAGCTTGAAAGAGATCTTGTAGATGGCAACATTCGTAATGAAACATTGGAGCGTATTAAAGAGATAGAAACCCGTTTACTGGAGTCGGAAAAGGCAGAGCTGGAGCAGAAGAAGGATGAGAAAAGAGAGTCCAAATCAGCGGACCCAAAAGAGCAACTTTACCAAGAGCAATTAGATAAATATCTGCGTGAGAAGGAGGGCCAGAAAGAAAGCATTTATACCTCCCCGGTAAACATGAAAAAATACTATAAATCCCAGAGCAATCAATTTCTAAATAAGCGTTGATACAGTTTACAAACCTGCCTGTTGAACTTGAAGGAAGAGAGAGTGATCTCAGAGACTGGTTAAATATTCTAGCTAAGAATCACCAGTCGCGTATCCTGAAGTTGTCCTATAATTTTGTTTCCAATGAAGAGATATTATCCATTAACTGGCAATATCTGAAACATGATTATTACACCGATATAATAACTTTTGGCTATGTTGAAGGAGAAGAGGTAGAGGGCGAAATATATATTGGTAAAGACCAGGTGCGGACCCAGGCAGAAGATTATCAGACTACATTCGTAAATGAATTGCTTAGGATTATGGCTCATGGATTGCTTCATCTGATTGGTTTTAACGATGAAACCAGAGAAGAGAAAATCAGAATGAAGGAAGAAGAGGAAAAATCTTTAATTTTGCACGCTCAAATTTCTGGTAATTAAAGTGTTGAGATTGTTTCACGTGAAACTAATGTGTAGTGTATAGCAGAGAATATGATGTAGTTGTAGTTGGAGGCGGTCACGCTGGTTGTGAAGCAGCGGCTGCCGCAGCACGTTTGGGAAGCAAAACCCTATTGGTTACTATGAACCTGCAGACCATTGGCCAAATGAGCTGCAATCCCGCAATGGGTGGGGTCGCTAAAGGGCAGATTGTGCGGGAAATTGATGCGTTGGGGGGCATGAGTGGAATCATCACAGATAAAACCATGATACAGTTCCGAATGCTAAACCGCAGTAAAGGACCGGCCATGTGGTCTCCAAGAGCACAGAGTGATCGAATGCGATTTGCTGAAGAGTGGAGGCTGACACTGGAATCAATTCCCACTCTGGATTTTTATCAGGATATGGTAACCGGGCTTATGATTGAAGACGGTTCTATTGTGGGTGTGAACACATCATTGGGCTCCACCATTAAAGCAAAGTCAGTGGTGTTGACCAATGGCACGTTTTTAAATGGCCTGATCCATATCGGTGAAAAGCAGTTTGGAGGCGGCAGGGCCGGAGAAAGAGCAGCTAAAGGAATTACAGAAGACCTGGTTGGACTGGGCTTTGAATCAGGAAGGATGAAGACCGGAACACCACCACGGGTAGATGGACGGTCGCTGGATTATTCAAAAATGGAGGAGCAAAAGGGTGACGAGAAACCGGAGAAATTCAGTTTTAGCTCAGAAACCAGTGTGCTAAAGCATCAAAGGAGCTGCCATATTACACATACATCCGAAGCTGTTCATGATGTTTTGCGAGATGGGTTTAACCGAAGCCCCATGTTCAACGGGCAGATACAAAGCACCGGTCCCAGGTATTGTCCTAGCATAGAAGATAAAATCAATCGCTTTGCGGATAAAAGCCGGCATCAGATTTTTGTGGAGCCAGAAGGCTGGAATACCGTGGAAATTTATGTGAACGGTTTTAGCACCAGCCTGCCGGATGAGATTCAATCCAAAGCTTTGAAGATGATACCCGGTTTTGAAAATGTAAAAATTTTCAGACCTGGCTATGCCATAGAATACGATTATTTTCCGCCTACACAACTTAAGTATTCCTTGGAAACGAAACTGGTAGAAGGGCTGTATTTTGCTGGACAAATAAATGGAACTACGGGTTATGAAGAAGCTGCATGCCAGGGTTTAATGGCTGGGATAAACGCTCATAATAAGGTATATGATATGGGTGATTTTGTGTTGGATCGTGAGGAGGCCTATATCGGTGTTTTAATTGATGATCTGATTACTAAAGGCACCGAGGAGCCATACAGGATGTTCACCAGCCGGGCTGAATTCAGGATACTACTTCGCCAGGATAACGCAGACCAAAGGTTGACCCGTAAGGGCCATAAGCTGGGTTTGGTATCTGAGGAAAGACTGAGAAGACTGGATGAGAAGTTGGCAAATGTTGATGGTTTAGAGAAATGGATAGCTAACCAAAGTGTAGAACCTGAGGATTTGGAGCCGGTTTTAAAAGCCAAAGGCACCGCGCCTTTAAAACAAAAGGTTAAGTTAAACACGGTTTTGGCACGACCCCAAATTAATATTACGGACTTAATGGAATATGAACCTTTGTCAAATTACATACTTGATAATGGCTTGAGTAAGGAGGAATGGGAGCAGGTAGAGATAAAGGTAAAATATGACGGTTATATAAACAAGGAGAGAGAAAATGCAAGGAAGCTTACCAAACTTGAAGATTTGTCTATTCCTGAGGACTTTGACTACAGTAAATTGAAAAGTTTATCCTATGAAGCGCGTGAGAAACTGACTAAAGTAAAGCCTGTATCTATTAAGCAGGCAAAACGAATAAGTGGGGTTAGCCCTTCTGACATAAATGTATTATTAGTATATATGGGGCGATAGTTCCACGTGAAACAATACTATGATAGAAGAAAAAAATTGCCCCGTTTGCGGGGCAAGTTCATTTAAAACGGTTCGTAAGGCACCTTACTTCAGGGGTAAAAAGGAGTTCTTTACTATTGAGGAGTGCCAGGAGTGCAGGCTTTGGATAACCAACCCCAGACCCGAAAACAAGGAGTTGGCAAAATATTATGAGAGTGAGGATTATGTAAGCCACACCGACAAGAAGGAAACCCTTGTAGATAGGGTTTATCATATGGTAAGAAATTTTGCCGTTAAGGGAAAGGTTAGATTAATTAATAATCACACTATAACCAAAGGGTCACTCCTTGATTATGGGGCTGGCACCGGTTTCTTTTTGAGGGCGGCAAAAAAGGACGGATGGGAGGTAACCGGAGTTGAACCCTCATTAGAAGCCCGGAAAAATGCGAAGCAAAACCACAGTCTCGATCTTGTTGATCCGGAAAAGTATGATTGGGGTAAAGGAAACCATATAGATACAATTACCTTATGGCACGTACTTGAGCATTTGCCAGGCTTAAATGATCATATTCAAAATTTTCATCATGCCCTTAAACCAGGAGGTAAGCTCATCATTGCTGTTCCTAATCATGAATCCTATGACGCTTTAAAGTATAAAGATAGCTGGGCTGCTTTGGATGTACCGCTTCACCTTTATCATTTTAAGAAAAGGAATATGGAGGACATTGCCAAGCGGTTTGGTTTCTCCATACGCGCCATAAAGAATATGCCTTTTGACTCCTTTTACGTAAGTATGCTCAGTGAAAAAGTGGCTAAGGGTAAAGTGAATTATTTAAGAGCTATGTGGACGGGATTAGTAAGCAACTTGAAGGCTATATCTCACAAAAATGCCAGTAGCCTTATATATATCCTGGAAAAAACCAAATAAACTCTTGTATCGTCCTGAAGGCGCTCTGTAGTGGTATACCATTAGAAAACAGAGAAGTGCCGTTAAATAAGAAAAACAGAAGCTTTAAACATAAGATATTAAAAATCAAGGCTTTACACGAAGGTGCCGTGCCATTTTTAAGCTGGTATCCGTCAAAATGATCTTCGGGTTTCCATTTCGCCCTATATCATAAGAAGCCTTATCTATAAGTTCCAGTAATTGTCTTCCATTTTTTAGATGTACAAAAGGAGCGAATTTTTCCAGCTCAAATTTGATCTCACCAAAAACCGTATTGGGGTGATCGGGTGCAATAAAGTTAAGGCCGAAGCTTTCCCGAAGCGTTGAAGAGCAGAAATAAAGAAAGTCCTTAAGCTTTTCCCGCTCCAGCTTACTTACCGTTTCAACCCAATTATAGATTTGGTGTGTATCGGCTTTAAAACAGCTCCTTACCCATGTGCTAAAATGAATAGCATAACTTTTATAAGCCTCGGCTCTTTTTGCCAGGTCAATAGCTCTGGCCATATTACCACCGGCAAGGTTAGCGGCTACTTTGGCACTGGGCAAATCAAGTCCTTGTTCTGCAGAAAGAAAATTTTCTATGTCAGCATCCTTAAACTTTGGAATTAAAGTTTTCTGGCACCGGCTGGTGATGGTTTGAAGTAAATTTTCAGCATTTTCAGACACTAAGAAAAATACCGTTTTAGCAGGAGGCTCTTCTATAATTTTCAAGAGCTTATTGGCTGCGCTGTTATTCATGCGTTCAGGCATCCAAATGATCATGAATTTATAACCACCGCTATAGGATTTAAGGCTGAGCTGACTTAGCACATCGGCACTCTCATATACGCTGATTTGCGCCTGCTTATTTTCGATTCCTAAAAACTCCAGCCAGCGGAAAAGGCTGAAGTATTTCTCCTCTTTTACCAATTGAGCCCATTCACGGATGAAATCCAAACTCTTAGGTTTATCACTACTTTTAGATGTCTTAGCAACCGGATACACAAAATGGAGGTCAGGATAATTAAAAGAAAGAAACTGTTTGCAGGAGGAACAGGAACCACAACTGTCTGTCTCTCCAGGCCTGGAACAGGCCAGATATTGCGCATAAGCTATGGCCATCAACAAAGCCCCGTTTCCCTCCGGACCATGAAAGAGCTGGGCATGGCTTACCCGCCCGCGCTGAATACTTTGTAAAAGTTTGTTTTTCAGGCCTTCATGACCATCTATATCCTTGAATTGCATTTTAGCCTTCTCTTAACTTTAAGCGATTATTTTTGTGGTCTAATTTATTCAAAAATGAAGACCTTAAACGACCTGGACCTGAAAGGCCAAAGAGTATTGGTTCGTGTGGATTTTAACGTACCACTTAATGATGCCCTGGAGGTAACGGATGATACACGCATACGGGCTACTGTGCCTACTATAAAAACTATTATCGAAAAAGGGGGGCGACCTATACTTATGTCGCACTTAGGAAGGCCAAAGGGCTCTTTTGATGCAAAGTTCAGCCTGAAGTCTATTGTTAAATCAGTTGAAGAACTTACCGGTCATACTGTGCTTTTTGTGGAAGATTGCATAGGAGAAAAGGTGGTTCATAAATCTAGAAACCTGAAGGACAATGAGATATTGCTATTAGAGAACCTCCGCTTTTATAATGAGGAAACGGACGGAGATAAAGACTTTGCGCGCAAGCTATCCGAAAATGGGGATGTATATGTAAATGATGCGTTTGGAACAGCTCACCGTGCTCATGCGAGTACAGCAATTATTGCGGATTTTTTCAATAAAAATAAGGCGGCTGGCTTGGTAATGGCTGCTGAGATCGAGAATGTAGGAAAGGTTTTAAAGGAGCAGAATCACCCTGTAACGGCATTAGTAGGCGGAGCAAAAGTGTCTTCAAAAATTGATATTCTTCAAAACCTTATTCCAAAGCTGGATAATCTCATTATTGGCGGTGGGATGGCTTATACATTTATAAAAGCTCAAGGCGGGTCGATAGGAAAAAGCCTGGTTGAAAATGATTACCTTAATACAGCAAAGGAAATAATACAACTGGCTGAAAAGCAAGGGGTGAAAATATTTCTTCCGGTTGATTCGGTGAATTCCGATGAGTTTTCAAACGATGGAAAACAAAGTACTTCCCCATCTGACGCTATTGCAGAAGACTTAATGGGGCTTGACGTTGGGCCGGAAACCTTAGCTGAAATAAAGCCGGTAATTGAAGAATCCAAAACCATTCTTTGGAATGGCCCGATGGGTGTTTTTGAGTTTGGGAACTTCGCAAATGGCACCCGTAAGGCTGCTGAATATATTGCCGTAGCTACCCAAAACGGGGCATTCAGCCTGGTAGGAGGAGGAGATTCAGTAGCTGCGGTTAAAAAGTTTAATATGCAGGACGAGGTGAGCTATGTTTCTACAGGTGGTGGAGCTATGCTGGAGTATCTGGAAGGAAAGGTTCTCCCCGGTATAAAAGCGTTAGGTTGATACATTGGGAATACTGTCCAGCGGGTTTCCATCCGGGATACTGAAACGGAAATAATCTTCCAGTACATCACTGTACTGCAGCAGGTAAGTAAAGGTTGAACTATCCTGAAAGAAAGGTTTTTCATAATAACCGCCCTGGTAAAGAAAGGGATGTATAAAGTGAGTAAGTATGAGCAAAATGATCAGCATTTTACTTAATCCAAAAAGCCCCCCCAGTATACGGTTTACCAGGCCTAAAGCTAAAAACCCCAGCATTTTGGTTAAGGCGCGGCTAAGTACGAAAACTATGATTACTACTACTGTGAATATAAGCACGTAAGCCAGAATGCGGGTTCCTGTGCCGGGTTCATCAATGTATCCGGAAAGAACAAGAAATACGTCATCAGCAAAGGCATGTGCAATAAGAATCCCGCCAACTAAAGCAAGCAGAGAGGCCAGCTCATTGACAAAGCCTTTATAAAGCCCGCGGGCCAGGCCAAAGACAAGAGGGGTAAGAATTAGAAAGTCAAGTAAGTTTAACGAGCCCATTTTCTGGTGGGTGAAGATATAAAGAAAGAAAAAGTGTTATCAGAAGACTTAAAGGAAAACTGGGAAAAGATATTGGATAAGTTAGGAAACGACTTTGGAGATGGTGAAAAGCCGGACCTTGATGCCATACTTTTTCTCATAGGTGTACAAGAGCTGGGAGTAGGGAAAAGAAGGTTTAAGAAAGACGAAAAAATCAACCTGATGCACATTGCCATCTGCCGGATATTAGAACCTTACGGGTACTATGAGTATGAAGGTGTGGACGCTGATGGCTGGCCGCATTTTACTCTAAAGGAAAAACTGCCTTTTCTGAAGTCTGGAGAACAAACGGTATTGATGAAAGAAGCGGTAGTTCGCTATTTTAAAGACAATAGCGTTTTATAGAACACAACCTTCAGCCTCAGGATCGTATGGCTGAATATAAACGGTTTGATATACGTGATCATTGGGTTCCAGTCTTACAAAAGTACACCCAATGTAAGTGTAGGTAATCTGGGAGCCGTTTATATCACGACCGCGGGAGGCACGTACCTGAAAAACAGCATCCTTATCATATTCAAAGGTTATCTCCCCCAGCTCATCAGAGTAGCCCGTAAAAGACAAGCCACTAACCGTGCGTGGAACATATACTTCCACCAATGAGTTTTGAATTCGGGTACTGTCGGCTAAAGTTTTTACAATTACGGTGAAAGTATACTCCGGGTTTTGATCAATCTTTTTGCAAGCCAAAAGGCCTGCACACAACAAAAGAGAAAAAGGGATAATTAAAGACTTCTTTATCATTTCAATTTACCGTTTCAGTTTAAGGCATCACAACCATTTTCATCTTCCTGGCTGGGCGCTTTCATATCCACCACTACCACTTGAGGCCCTCTTTCTATTTCAGCAAACCCACATCCTTTAAAAGTTCCTTTTCCCGCAAAGATCTCTACAATAGCCTTATTATTCAATTTGATTTCATCTGTCTCACCATTCTCATCAGTGTAAATAAAATAATCAACAAATGTGGGGCTTACGGGTGCATATATATGAACTAAAGCATTTTGAATGGTTATGGTATCGTTAACCGTAACTCTTACTTTAAGAAGATACTTGTCATCATCCTTTGAGCAGGAGTATGAAAGCATTAAAGTCATACTGAAAAGCAAGGCCAGGGTCAGCAGTTTTTTCATAGGTTGCGGCAAATTTTCACATCTTTGCGGATCACAAATATAACAAATAACGTATTCCTTAGACTTTTAGCCTGATATGGAAGAAAAAATCAAGGTGTTTTTGCAGGAAGTTGAAGATTTCAACAGCACAGATGAGCAGGAAATCGAAAGTTTTCGAATCCGTTTACTGAGCCGAAAAGGTCAGATTCCGGCTCTTTTTGACGAGTTCAAAAAACTTGATGGTGATGAAAAGCGGAAGTTTGGAAAACCACTGAACGAACTAAAGCAAAAGGCCCTGACCAGGGTAGAAGAACTCAAAGCTTCTGCGGGCAATTCGGTTCGAGCTAAGGAAAAATTTGACCTTACCAGACCTGTACCTTCTGGCTTTATGGGCTCACGACACCCGGTAAATCTGGTAAAAAACGAAATTGTAGATATTTTCAAGAGGATTGGGTTTAATGTTTCTGAAGGACCCGAAATAGAGGATGACTGGCACAATTTCACCGCCTTAAATTTTCCGGAAGAGCACCCGGCCCGCGATATGCAGGATACGTTTTTTGTAGCCAGAAACCCTGAGTGGGCTCTGCGCACTCACACCAGCAGCGTTCAGGTACGTGCTATGGAGTCACAAAAACTACCCATCCGAACCATTTCCCCGGGTAGAGTATTCCGCAACGAAGCTATTTCCGCCCGTTCCCATTGTATTTTCCATCAGGTAGAGGGGCTTTACATTGATCGGAATGTGAGCTTTGCAGACCTTAAACAAACACTTCTTTATTTTGCCCGCGAATTTTTTGGGAAGGACACCCGGATACGGTTACGCCCAAGCTATTTTCCCTTTACCGAGCCCAGTGCGGAGATGGATGTATACTGGGGCCTTGAGGATGAGGTAGACTACCGCATGACCAAAGGAACCGGCTGGCTGGAGGTAATGGGTTGCGGAATGGTAGACCCTAATGTATTGGAGAATTGTGGTATTGACCCAAATGAATATTCAGGCTATGCTTTCGGCATGGGAGTAGAGCGCATTGCGATGCAGCGCTACCAGATCAGTGATATTCGTTTACTTTTTGAAAACGACATTCGTTTCCTGGAACAATTCCAAACGGCTCTTTAAACCAAAGAATCTATTTTTTTAGCGAGAGACCGGTCTTTATCGGTTATTTTACTACCATCATCATGAGTGGTGAGGGAAAGGGTTACTTTGTTGTATACATTCTCAATTTCCGGGTGGTGCTGATCTTTTTCAGCAGCAAAAGCTACCCGGGTTAAAAACGCAAAGGCTTCTGTGAAATCACTGAACTCAAAATGCCTTACTAATTTGTTATTTTTCTCTTCCCAACGCATAAGCTTATTCAATTTGACTGATTTTTAGCATATTAGTCATACCGCTCTCAAAGATTGGCATACTGGCGATTTTAATGACCATATCGCCTTCACTAACCAAAGCTTTTTCCTTAACAATACGCTTTACATCAGCAAAAGTTGAATCCGTACTTACCATTTTATCATAATAATATCCTCGAACGCCCCAAATAAGGCTGAGCATATTAAGAATAGAACGATTGGCAGTAAACACTATGATGTTGGTTTTAGGCCGGTGGGAAGAGATCTTGAAGCCGGTATATCCACTGAAAGTCATAGTAAGAATGGCTGAAGCCCCTACCTGGTCTGCAATTTTACTGGCATTATAACAAATGGAATCTGTAATAAAGCGGTCATTTCGGTAACGGGGAGGGTTTTCTCCCTTTGTTTGTACTTGTCCGCTTTCTTCTACATGTGAAACAATTTTCGTCATAGCCTGGATTACCTGAACCGGGAATTTACCTACTGAGGTTTCACCACTTAACATAACAGCGTCCGCACCGTCCAGCACCGAATTAGCCACATCATTCACTTCAGCCCGGGTTGGAGTAAGGCTTTCTATCATGCTTTCCATCATTTGGGTGGCAATAACCACGGGCCGGGCCATCTTATGACATTTGTTAACTATCATTTTCTGGATGAGCGGAACCCCCTGCATAGGCACTTCAACGCCCAGGTCGCCCCGTGCCACCATAATAGCATCAGTAGCCTCTATGATGCCGTCAATTTCAACTACGGCCTCTGGCTTTTCTATTTTAGAAATAATACGGGAGGGCGCTTTATTTTTATCAATAATGCTACGGAGCTCTTTTACATCTTCAGGAGATCGGACAAATGAAAGTCCGATCCACTCCACTTTATGTTTTAGGGCAACCTTGAGGTCTTCAATATCTTTTTTGGTTAAGCAAGGCAAGGATATTTTGGTATTAGGCAGGTTTACCCCTTTCTTGGATTTTAAAGGCCCACCCTGAATTACCTTGGCTTTAACCGTATCGATAAGATTGGTTTCAATGATTTCCATTACCAGCTTACCATCATCAAGGAGAATGCGTTCACCCTCCTTAACATCTTTAGGAAACTGGTTATAATTCATATATACCTCACGAGCAGTACCTTCTTTTTTGGTATTGGTAAACATGAGCACATCACCTTGCTTTACTATAGCCCCTTCCTCTACCGTTCCAATACGGAGCTTTGGCCCTTGCAGGTCGGCCAGGATAGCAATGTTAAGGTCATGTTTGTCATTAAGTGAGCGCACCTTGTGTATAAGGTCTTCTGCATCTTCATGGCTACTGTGCGAAAAGTTGATGCGGAAAACGTTAACTCCGGACTTAACCATATCATACATGATATTGATATCAGAAGATGCGGGTCCAAGCGTTGCAATAATTTTAGTTTTGTTAAAAGCCATGTTCAATTGGGTAATAAATGGTGAATATTTTTAGTTGTTGTCAGGTCAATTGTTTCCAATGCCCGAACGTGAGGCATTTTCTTAAGCGTATTAACCCACTCTTTTTCTTGTTTTGCGCTGGCTTCTCCTTCTACCAACAAAAAAAAATCAATAATCTTTAGAGAGGCGACCAGCGGAAGGCCCGAGATAATGTAGGCTTGCGAAGGTATGGTTTCTTCTTGGCCTGCCCATGGGTTCTTATTGGCTATTAAAGACCATTGCAAGCCCACTACCTCATCATGATAAGTGAACTGAGTATAGTTTACCGGGGTTCCCTTATGCACCAGGAGCTTATCATTATTGCAACGTTTTAGTTGCAGTAACAAAGAATTATTGATAAAATAACATAAACGGTAGGCTGGCAGGTCACTTACCAAACCAAAAACCTTTACTTCATCAAAATAAAAGGTATCATCAAGCTTTAACTTCCGGCCACTCATGATGATTCTTCTGTAATAGCCTGGTATGCCAAGCGGGCGGCTTCCTCTTCCGCTCGTTTTTTACTGGTTCCTTTACCTGTGCTCAGAGCTTTGCCATCCAGTAAAATAGTGATTTCATATTTACGGGCATGACTTTCACCCCAGCACCCGGTTACATCAAATACAATTTGCCGCTTATTTTTTTGCCCCCATTCCAGTAAAGCACCTTTATGGCTGGCAATACGGTGTTCTAATTTTTTAAGATCAACCTGCTGCTTAAGCACTTTTTCCTCAATAAAAGTCTGACAATCGCGGTAACCACGGTCCAGATAAATGGCTCCTATAAGCGCTTCTATAGCATCACCATAGATGGATTTTGCATGGGTGTTACGGGGTGTTTTTTTAACCAGCATTTTATGCAGGCCAATCTGAATGGCCAGCTGATTCATATGCTTACGACTTACAATCTTGCTGCGCATACTGGTTAAAAAACCTTCGCCAGCCTTTGGGTATTGCTCATACAGGTAGTTGGCTACTACTGCACCTAAAATAGCATCTCCTAAGAATTCCAGTCGCTGGTTATTGAATTTCCGGCCCTTATTTTCACGTGAAGCAGAACTATGACGCAAGGCAAGCTCATAAAAGCCACTGGAGCGTGGTTTGAAACCGGTAACTTTTTCTATATCAAAAAAAAAGTTCCCATCTTTCTTAAAGCGGGAACTAATCTTTTTAAACCACTTGATCATTTATTGATACTTCCTCACTAATACAGATGCGTTATGCCCTCCAAAGCCGAATGTGTTGCTGATAGCTGCACGCACTTCTTTTTTCTGAGCTTCTCCAAAGGTAAGATTAAGCCGGTTATTGATCTCCGGATCATCCGTAAAATGATTAATGGTAGGCGGGATTGTGTTTTCCCGAACCGACATAATAGCTGCAATAGTTTCAATAGCGCCCGCAGCTCCCAAAAGATGCCCGGTCATGGATTTGGTAGAACTGATGTTCAGGGAATAGGCCTCTTCCCCGAATACGGATGTGATGGCCTTAAGTTCGGCTACATCACCCAATGGGGTAGAAGTACCGTGCACATTAATGTAATCAACATCAGAAGGCTTCATATTGGAATCACGTAAAACGTTTTCCATTACGGCCTTGGCGCCCAGTCCTTCAGGGTGCGGAGCGGTAATATGGTGAGCATCTGCAGACATTCCTCCACCGCAGATTTCCGCGTAAATGGTGGCACCCCTGCGTTTAGCGTGCTCATATTCTTCAAGAACAATGCAACCCGCACCTTCACCCAGCACAAAACCATCACGATCCTTATCAAAAGGACGACTGGCTGTTTCCGGGCTATCGTTACGGGTGCTCAGGGCATGCATAGCATTAAAACCGCCCATACCTGCTTCATTTACTGCCGCTTCACTACCTCCCGTAACACAAGCATCCATCATACCCAGGCGGATATAATTGAAACTATCAATAAGAGCGTTGGTGGAGGAAGCACATGCCGAAACGGTTGCAAAATTAGGTCCCCGGAAACCATATTTCATAGAAATATGGCCCGGGGCAATATCTACAATCATCTTAGGAATGAAGAAAGGGTTAAAGCGTGGTGTGCCATCGCCTTTGGCATAGGAAAGGCTTTCCTGCAAAAATGTGTCGAGACCACCAATACCGGAACCCCAGATCACACCAACCCGAGCTGGGTCAATATCCGATCCGGCCAGCCCACTGTCATTCACTGCTTCATCGGCCACTACCATGGCAAATTGACTAAAACGATCCATTTTGCGGGCTTCTTTACGATCCATAAATTCTGTAGGGTCAAAACCCTTTACCTCACAGGCAAACTGTGTTTTGAATTTAGAGGCATCGAAAAGAGTGATAGGTGCTGCTCCGCTTTTTCCTGAGATCAAACCCTGCCAATAATCCTGCAGGTTATTTCCCAGGGGCGTAAGCGCTCCAAGTCCGGTTACAACTACCCTTTTTAACTCCATAGAATGATTTAAGTTATTTTTTAGCTTCTTCAATGTAAGCCACAGCCTGACCTACGGTAGCAATGTTTTCAGCCTGATCATCGGGGATCTGGATATCAAACTCTTTTTCAAATTCCATGATCAATTCCACTGTGTCCAAAGAGTCGGCCCCTAAGTCGTTGGTGAAACTAGCTTCGTTAGTTACTTCGTTTTCGTCTACGCCAAGCTTATCAACGATAATAGCTTTTACTTTTGAAGCGATGTCTGACATAATGTTTTTATTTAGAAATTAGTAAGCTGCAAAGAAAGTAAATTTATCAAAAATCAAACAAACCCGTACCTTTGCGAAAACTCCCAAGAATCCAGTAAATTAGCCTAATCGAATTAATTCTGTATCCCACTTACTCATGAAGCAAATTGCTATTTTCTCTTCGGGCTCCGGTTCCAATGCAGAGAATATCATTAAATATTTCAGCGATAGCGATGTAGCCCGCGTGGTTACTGTCTTTTGTAATAATCCCAAAGCAGGCGTAATTGACCGCACTCATAAGTTGGGTGTGCGCTGCCTGGTGTTTGATAATCATCAATTGGAAGATGGTTATGTATTGGGAAAGCTGCACGATTGTAAAACTGATCTTATCGTTTTAGCCGGATTCCTTAAAAAAATACCTTCTTCGATTCTTGATGATTTTGAAGACCGCGTGATTAATATTCATCCTTCTTTGCTTCCCGATTACGGTGGAGAGGGCATGTATGGCATCCACATACACCGGGCAGTGGTAGAAAATGAAGAAGAAGAAACAGGCATTACCATTCACCATGTATCGGATGATTATGATGAAGGTGAAATTATTTTTCAGGAGCCGGTGGAAATTGATTTTGAGGACACTCCGGAAGATGTGCAGTATAAAGTACAGCAACTGGAATATAAGCACTATCCGGAAGTTATAGAATACCTGCTACGCGACCTTTAAGCTCTTATGCCTAAAGATAAATACTATGTGGTGTGGCAGGGCAAAATGCCCGGAGTATACCTTACCTGGAAAGAGTGCGAAGCTCAGATAAAAGGACAGAAAGGCGCTAAGTTCATGTCTTTTGGCAACCGGCAGGCTGCTGAAAAAGCCTACCAGGAGGGACCTCAAAAATATTTGCAGGCTTCCGGCCGAAGTAAAGGCCCCAAAAAACGAAAAGGGGAACCCATAGATTTTTCACAATTTACAGAAATTGAACCCATAAGCTGGTGTGTAGATGCAGCCTGCTCCGGGAACCCTGGTGTGATGGAATACCGGGGTGTAGATACGGTCACTGAACAGCAATTATTTATAGAAAAGTTTGAAGAAGGAACTAATAATATTGGCGAGTTCCTGGCTATTGTACACGCTCTAGCCATCCTTACCCAAAAAGGAGATAGCCGCCCTGTATACAGTGACTCACGAATTGCTATGAATTGGGTAAAGCGCGATAAAAGGTGTAAGACCAAATTAGTGCCCAACCCTAAAAACGCCCGGCTTTTTAAAGTAATAGCCCGTGCCGAAAGATGGCTGGCCCAAAACAGTTTTTCAAACCGGATTTTAAAATGGGAGACCAAGCTGTGGGGCGAAATACCTGCAGACTTTGGAAGGAAATAAGGCAGAAAGCTTAGAGGGATATATAATCCCTGGGATTTACCGCGTTGCCATTATACCATAACTCAAAGTGCAGGTGCGGACCTGAAGATAACTCCCCACTATTGCCAATAATGGCAATAGGCTCACCTACCTTAACCAATTCACCCTCTTTTTTAAGCAAAGCAGAATTGTGCTTGTATATGGAAAGGAAGTTTTGACGATGTTGCAGTACGAGTACGTGACCGGTTTCGGCCGTCCAGCCATTAAACACTACAATTCCATCCTGAGTAGCTTTGATCACCTCATTTTTACGTGCTACTATATCTACCCCATAATGATCCTGCTCCACGTCAAAATCATTGGTAACCAAGCCCTTTACCGGAATAAAGAAAGAAATACCCGAAAGAGGCAATTTAGACTCAGAAGTTCCGGCATCCAGGTTAAAGCGTTCTTCCTCTTCCACCATGTTTCGCAGTATGGAATCTTCACGGCTGATGGATTTATTTAGTTCAGCGGTAATAGTTGAGTCAGCCACGGCTGTGTCGCTAAAGTTTATAATCGGCTTACCGGAAATAATATTTTTAAGATTTAGCAGATAGCGCTGATTAAAAGTGAGTTGTTGCTGCAGGGAGTCGGTGGTAAGGGTAAGCTCATTAGCCTGTTTACGCAGTTCTGTACTGGAATAGCCGGGAATATATTCCCGCAAAGGCGTAAAAGCGATAAGTAAAGTAGTTGCCGCAATGAGAAACACAATGCCAAACCCGCTTATTAAAAAAACGTTGAGCCGGCTCAGTTTTAGTGATAACTTCTCCTCAAAAGTATCATCGTTCAGGATAACCAGGCGGTATTTATTCCTCAGTTTGTGAACAATCTTCTTCGGCTCTTTGGTGTTTTCCTTTGCCATTAAGCGCAAATATCGGAATACTGACGAAAAGAAAGAACTCCTGAAAGCCTAATGGGTAAAGCAGTAACCCTGGGCTTAACCATAAATTTTTGAAGTAATATGTAATAATAGTATTGAGGCACTTTATATTCTTACCATTATAATATTTTTGCATCTTTTCAGTTAACACACCCTAGCTGATTGATGTGAAGCACCTACAACGCTCTATATTCTTTTTTGTGGTCATTCTGATGACCAGTACTGCCTGTAAGCGGACTAAAGATTCTTTTACCAGCCGGGTATACCACAATATGGTATCTAAGTTCAACCCGTTATTTAATGGTGAACAGGCACTGCTTAAGGGAGAAACCACGCTTAAAACACAGCACAAGGATAATTTTGACGAAATACTTCCGGTATACCGCTTAGGAGATGAACAGCTGGCCAGTAACATTAAGCCAGACATGGAGAAGGCTATTGAAAAAGGCTCGAAAGTAATTCAGGAGCACTCCATGATGATCCGCAACAATCAAAAAAATAAGTTTATTGATGACAGCTACCTGTTAATCGGAAAAGCCCGCTTTTACCAAAAAGATTATCTGGCCGCTCTGGAAACCTTCAATTTTATTGTTTTGGAGTTTCCTGAGTCCAAGTCTTTTCAGGAAGCCCGCTTATGGGTGGCACGATGTAAAACGCAAATTGGAAACTACCTCTCCGCTAAAGAGGATTTTGAAAAGTTGTATCGTGAGAAGGAAATGCCTAAAAAGCTGAAAGATGATGTATACGCCAGTTATGCGCAGCTGGAAATTAATGAACGCAACACGGCCGCGGCATACCAGTTATTGAGACAGGCTATTGAAAAAACCAGTGAAAAAGAGCTGGAAATACGTTGGTTATTCATTGCCGGTCAGCTTCAGTCCCGTATGGGTAACGATTATGAGGCCAGCCAGATCTTTCAGAAAGTAATACGTAAAGGCCCCCCTTACGAACTGCTTTTTCAGGCCCAGCTTAACCGGGCCCGTAATTACGATGTAGAACTGCAAAATCCCGGAAAAGCTTTTGATGAACTGAAAGCTATGTTGCGGGACGACAAGAATTACGATAATCGCGATCAGATTTATTATGTAATGGCTGAGGTAGCTGAAAAGCTGGATGATGAAGCCCTGATGGAGGAGTATTTAAAAAAATCAGTGCGGGTAAGCACCAATAATCAGAAGCAAAAAGCACTCAGCTACCTTAAGCTGGCAGAGACTAATTTTCGTAACAAACTCTATAAGCAGGCGGAGGCATATTACGATAGTACCTTTGTAAACCTACAGGAAAAAGATCCGCGTTACCGGAAGGTTAAAAAGAAAAAGGAAAGCCTGAATGCGCTGGTCAAAAACCTTACTACTATTGATAATCAGGACAGTCTTCAGCAATTGGCAAATCTTTCAGAAGAGCAACGCAATCAACGTATAGACGACTACATCCGGAAACTGAAAGAAGAAGAAGAGCGAAAGAAGCAGGAAGCGGAAAACCCCTTTACCAATTATGCCTTTAACCAGACCGGTGGACCAGATAACCCGGGCGGACCCACTGGAGCACCAGCCGGACAATGGTATTTTTACAATCAAAGTGTGCGTGGGGTTGGAGTTCGTGATTTCACCAACCGTTTTGGAAACCGCAAGCTGGAAGATAATTGGCGCAGAAAAAATAAAGAGATAAGTGCCAATTTTGACGATACAGGTGGTGCTGAAGAAGAAAGTGCTCAAAGTGGGGGTGAGCTTACCCAGGGAGAAGCAGGTACTGAGGAAAGCTCTAAATACTCCAGAGATGAATATTTGAAAGGCGTACCCTTGACACCCGAAGAAATGGCGGCCAGCCATAAGTTGATACAGGATGCATTTATAGCTGTGGGCCGCATTTATAAAGATGATTTGGGAGATTATGACGCAGCTACCAGGGCGCTTGAAGAACTGCTGAGCCGTTATCCGGATATGGAAGAGAAAGGCCGAATATGGTATACATTATACCGCATATACACACTTGATAAAGATCAGCCTAAAGCTTCCTATTATCGCGACTTGATCCTCACCAATATGGCCGATTCAGAATATGCTGAACTGATACGCAGCGAAGAGACCGGAGAACCGGTTACAGACCGGAGCGAGGCTAAAAAAGCGTATATCATTGCGTACCGCAAATACGAGTCAGGAGAATACAAAGAATCTTTACCATTGGCCATACAGGGCGCTAAAGAATTTCAGAACTCCAATTATGGATCTAAGTTCCAGTTGTTAAAAGGTTTCAACCAGATCAAACTGGGCAGGCGTAAAGACTTTATTACAAGCCTCAAATTGGTTATTGATCAATACAGCGACTCAGAAGCAGCTGAAGAAGCGCGCGCTATTCTGGCCCAAATGGAAGAGGTTACGGATATACCTGGGGTAGATAACGCAGGCCAAGAAGGTGAGGAAGAAGCCTTATATGCGGTTGATAAGAACGCACAACACAAGTACATCGTGATTTTGGGAAACAATGGTAAAGTGGTAAACGAAACCCGTATCCGCCTCACTGATTTTAATTCGGAATTTTTCAATATTGACCGCCTTAATACCAAAAGTATTTTTCTGGATATGCAAAACCAGATGATACTGGTGAGTAACTTCAACAATGCTAAAAGAGCACTGGATTATTATAATACTGTAACCAATCAGAAAATATTAGAGGAGGCAGCTAAAGGATTGGATACACAACATTTTGTAATTTCGTCAGATAACTTTCAGAAGTTTTACAAGGATAAGGATATAGAAACCTACCTTCAATTCTTCAAAGAGAACTATTTAAAAAATTAGCAAGGGATGATCAAGAAAAACCTTTCTGAATCCAATCAGGCTAGTAACCGGATACTTGTAGGCACCACTATTGAGGGTGAGGTAAAGTCCAAAGGAGATATCCGGATAGATGGAAAGATCAAAGGAACTATTAATATTACCGGTAAACTGGTAGTAGGTGAAAAAGGTATGGTAGAAGGGGATATTAAATGTGCGTTTGCCAATGTTTCCGGAACCCTTAAAGGTCAGCTGGAAGTAAGCGAGCTGCTTACCCTGCAGGCTACCGCTAAAGTAAACGGTGATATTGTTACCAATAAACTTTCCATAGAACCAGGAGCAGAGTTTACAGGCTCCTGTAGCATGGGGTCTGTGGTGCGTGAAATAAAGAAGGATGAAGACTCCGAAGAAGGAAGAGCACGAAGGGAAGAAACAGCTTAATACATACGCCCGCTATTCAAGCTTAGGCATTCAAATGGCGGTTATAGTAGGCGGGGGAGCCTGGTTTGGAAGCTGGCTGGATGAAAAATACCCCAGCAACCGCAAGTGGTTTACCTTGCTGTGTGTATTGGTGTCGCTGGTTCTGGCTATGGTCTATGTGCTGCGGCAGCTTAATAGCATGAATAAATAATTCCGTTTTGGAAATTCTCAGGCCCGGCTTAAAATTAATCGGAGGTTCTACCCTGGCTTTTGGGATTCATCTTTTGATTCGCTACCTGCAAGGAGGTTCGCTTTGGGCACATTCTATTTCAGCCGCTTACATAAGTAATACTGTTTTGGCGCTGGCCATTACTATATTTCTGATCAAGGCTCCGGAGAATCTGAAACACGCATTGGGTTTTCTTTTTATGCTTGGAAGTGGTTTCAAATTCATTTTATTTTTTGTCTTTTTTTATCCTTTATATAAGGCTGATGGAGATATGACCAGGCCCGAGTTCTTCACTTTTTTTATTCCTTATGCTACTTGCCTGCTGTTTGAGACTCAGTCGTTAATAAGGGTTTTAGGAGCGAAAGACCGTTAATCGGCCCTCACCGAAAAACGGCATATAAAATTGCTTGGGGGATAAAGATTAATCCTTACTTTTGCGCGGAATTTCAGAACGACTATTGAACGTTGCCCATGCAGATCAAAAAATCACTGAGGATTGTAGCCGTTTTTCTCTTTGCAGTGCCTTTTCTTGCCAGCGCCAGTGATGGACATGGTGAGCACGGTGAAAAGAGCTTAAAGGAAACTATCAAAGAGGATATCCAGCATCACATTAAGGACTCCCATGATTTTCACCTTTTTACAGATGAAGAAAGCGGTACTCACGTAGGCTTTCCCCTTCCCGTTATTCTTTGGGATAATGGTTTGCATTTTTTCATGTCTTCAGCTTTTCATCACGGTGAAGAAGTGGTAGAGAGCAACGGAGAGCATTATGCACTGTATCACGGCAAGATTTATAATACCAATGCAGCCGGAGATATTTCTTTGGATGAGGAAGGGCACCCCACCAACGCCAAGCCGCTTGACTTTTCCATTACCAAAGGTGTGGCAAGTATTATTATTATCTCCATTTTGGTATTCCTGATCTTCAGAGGAACAGCCAGAGTATATAAGAACAGTCAGGTGCCCCGTGGTGTGGCCAAGTTTATGGAGCCTTTGGTGTTGTTTGTAAAAGACGAGATCGCTATTCCCAATATTGGCGAGAAGCACTATAAAAAATACATGAGCTTCCTGCTCACGGTTTTCTTCTTTATCTGGATTGCCAACCTGGTAGGTCTTATGCCTTTTGGAGTTAACGTTACAGGGAACATTGCCGTAACCTTTGCGCTGGCGCTTCTTACCTTTCTTATTACTCAGTTTACAGGCAAAAAGGACTACTGGAAACACATTTTCTGGATGCCCGGAGTTCCTGTACCTATGAAATTTATTCTGGCTCCCATTGAGCTTTTAGGTGTATTCATTAAGCCTTTTGCCTTGATGATCCGTTTGTTTGCCAATATTTCAGCCGGCCATATTGTATTGATGAGTCTTATCGGTCTGTTGTTTCTGTTCCAGAACTGGTTTGCCAGAGGCGCATTCTTTGGACTCACCTTATTTCTTTCCGTAATAGAATTGTTAGTAGCCTTCCTTCAGGCGTATATTTTTACCATGCTTTCAGCCCTTTATTTTGGGATGGCAGTGGAAGAACATGAACATCATTAATTAAAGATTTTTATTAACCGTTAATTTTTACACTATGGAAATTCCAGCAATTGTAGGTGCAGGATTAGTTGTTATCGGAGCCGGTATCGGCATCGGTATGATCGGAGGTAAAGCTATGGAAGGGATTGCTCGTCAACCCGAAGCTACCAATAAGATCCAGACAGCTATGCTTATTGCAGCTGCCCTTATTGAAGGTATTGGTTTTGCTGCCCTGTTTGCAGTATAATTGATTTTGGCAAGCAGCTGCAACGGTTGGTTGCAGCTGCTGCCTTTTAATTCACCCGTAAAAAATTAGACGTGGAAAAATTAATAAATGACTTTTCGGTAGGATTATTTTTCTGGCAAACATTGCTTTTTTTGCTACTCCTTTTCCTTTTGCGTAAATACGCTTGGAAACCGATCCTGAACGCAGTTGAAAAACGTGAAACATCTATTGAGGATGCTTTGAACACAGCGGAAAAAGCTCGTGAAGAAATTGAACAACTTAAGTCAGACAATGAAAAGATCCTGAAGGAAGCCCGTGTTGAGCGAGACACTATCCTGAAGGAAGCCCGTGAGATCAAAGAAGGTATTATCTCTGAAGCTAAGGAAAAGGCGAATACAGAGGCCAACAAGATCTTAATTCAGGCACAAGAGCAAATTGAAAACCAAAAAATGGCCGCTATCACAGAGTTGAAAAACCAGGTAGCTGAAATGTCTATCCAGATAGCTGAGAAGATCCTTAGAGATGAATTGAGCAGCCAGGATAAGCAATCTGCTTTAGTACAGGATCAGTTGAAAGATTTTAAATTGAATTAAGATGGCTATAACGAAGCTGGGAAGAAGATATGCCAAATCACTTCTTGACTTGTCCGAAGAGTTGGGCAAATTAGAAGAAGTGAAAGGTGATATTGAGAAGGTATTAAACGTTATTCAGGAGTCAAAGGAATTTCGTATCCTAATCAAAAGTCCTATTATCAGTGCAGACAAGAAGATTGCTATTTATCATGCAATCTTTAAAGATCAGCTGGGCGACCTTACCAGTAACTTTATTGACATTATTACCCGCAAGAGACGCGAGTCGCACTTGCAGGCCATTGTACTTGGTTTTCAGGAACTGTATCGCATTAAAAAAGATATTTCAAAAGCCGTGGTAACTACTGCAGTAGCGCTTTCTGATGCTGAACGTGCAGAGGTGAAAGCAAAACTGGCAGAAGCAACCGGTCAACAAATTGAAATGGACGAGGTGGTAGATTCTTCACTTATCGGTGGTATTACCCTCCGTGTGGGTGATAAACGCTATAATGGCAGCATATCTCACCAGCTTGATATCCTGAAAAGGCAGTTTAAGAATAACTTATACGTAGCAGATTATTAAATAAAAGTCATCCAAAATGGCAGAAGTAAAACCCGCTGAGGTTTCAGCAATTTTAAGACAGCAACTGGCCGGTTTCAAGTCGGAATCGGAATTGGAAGAAGTAGGAACCGTATTGCAGGTAGGTGACGGTATTGCCCGTGCCTATGGTTTAAGCAATGCGCAGGCCGGTGAGCTTGTAGAGTTCGAAACCGGTTTGAGAGGGATTATTTTGAACCTTGAAGAAGACAACGTTGGTATCGTATTGCTCGGAGCTAACGAAAATATCAGGGAAGGTTCTTCCGTAAAGCGTACCAACCGTATTGCCTCCTTAAAAGTGGGTGAAGGTATGGTAGGCCGTGTGGTAGACACCCTGGGAAACCCTATTGATGGCAAAGGGCCTATTGAAGGAGAGACCTTTGAAATGCCATTGGAGCGTAAAGCACCAGGTGTAATTTACCGTCAGCCGGTAAATGAGCCATTGCAAACCGGTATTAAAGCGATTGACGCAATGATCCCTATTGGTAGAGGTCAGCGTGAGCTTATCATTGGCGACCGCCAGACGGGTAAGACAGTAGTAGCGCTGGATACCATCATTAACCAAAAAGAATTTTACGACAGAGGAGAGCCGGTATTCTGCGTATACGTAGCTATCGGTCAAAAAGGTTCTACCGTAGCCGGTATCGCCAAAACCCTGGAGGAAAAAGGTGCTATGGATTACACCGTAATTGTAGCCTCAAATGCTTCTGACCCTGCTCCTATGCAGTTTTATGCCCCATTTGCCGGTGCGGCTATAGCTGAATATTTCCGTGATACGGGACGTCCTGCCCTGATTGTGTTTGATGACTTGTCAAAACAAGCGGTGGCTTACCGTGAAGTTTCTCTTCTTTTGAGACGTCCTCCCGGTCGTGAAGCTTATCCTGGTGACGTATTCTACCTGCATAGTCGCTTACTGGAGCGTGCTGCCAAGGTGATTAATGATGACACCATTGCTTCTCAAATGAATGACCTTCCGGAATCCCTGAAAGGAAAAGTAAAAGGGGGTGGTTCTATCACCGCTCTTCCAATCATTGAGACTCAGGCGGGTGATGTATCTGCCTACATTCCAACTAACGTAATCTCCATTACAGACGGACAGATCTTCCTGGAGTCTGATTTATTTAACTCGGGTGTACGCCCTGCTATTAACGTAGGTATTTCTGTATCCCGTGTGGGAGGTAGTGCACAGATCAAGTCTATGAAAAAAGTGGCTGGTACCCTTAAGCTGGACCAGGCACAGTACCGTGAACTTGAAGCCTTTGCTAAGTTTGGTTCTGACCTTGACGCAGCTACTATGGCGGTAATCAACAAGGGTAAGCGTAATGTGGAGATTCTGAAGCAAGGTGTGAACAGCCCTGTAGCAGTAGAAAACCAGATTGCGATCATTTATCTGGGAACCAAGGGTCTGCTGAACAAGGTGCCGGTAGATAAAGTAAAAGAGTTTGAAGTAGAGTTTACCCAATACATGAACAACAAACACCGTGATGTATTGGATATGCTAAAGGCCGGTAAACTTACCGATGAGGTAACAGAAAAGCTGGAAGCTGTAGCAAAGGACCTTACTTCAAGATATTAGTATTGAGATCTGAGAAAGAAGCATTTGAGCCTCTTTCTCAGATCCATAATCTAACACAATGGCAAACTTAAAAGAACTAAGAAACAGGATCACCTCGGTATCTTCAACCATGCAGATCACTTCAGCCATGAAGATGGTTTCTGCAGCCAAGTTGAAGCGTGCCCAGGATGCCATCACGCAGATGCGTCCTTATGCTCAGAAGCTGGAAGAGATCCTGATGAACGTTAGCGCGACACTTGACGCCAGTGAAGGAGTGTACTCCCGCCAGAGCGAGCAAGTGAAAAAAGTGCTGCTGGTAACTATTTCTTCCAACCGTGGTTTAGCCGGGGCATTTAATGCCAATATTATGAAGAAGGCCTTAGCGGAGATACAGGCACATCCGGAGCGCCAGTATGAGGTGTTGTCCATAGGTAAAAAAACCTACGATCTTTTAAGCCGCAAGGGAGAGAAAGTAATTGGTCATCACAACAACCTGTACGATGATATTACTTTCGAAAATGTAAGTGCAATTGCTGAATCTTTAATGGAGAAGTTCGCCAATGGTGAATACGATCAGATTCAGTTGATCTACAACCAGTTTAAAAATGCTGCTGTACAGCGCGTGCAGCTGGAGCAGATGTTACCGGTTCGTGAAATTCAAAAGGATGAGCATTCCGGCCAGTTGGCGGATTATATTTATGAACCTTCCAAGGAAGAAATTCTGGAAGACCTGATCCCTAAATCATTGAAAACGCAGCTTTTTAAAGCTGTACTGGATAGCCATGCCTCTGAGCATGGCGCCCGTATGACCGCTATGCATAAAGCTACCGATAATGCTTCTGAGCTTAGAAAACAATTAAAGCTCTCGTATAACAAAGCCCGTCAGGCAGCTATCACCAATGAGATCCTTGAGATTGTAGGCGGTGCCGAAGCCCTCAACGGCTAGAAAATTTATTGAAGTTATTCTTGAGAACCCCGGCTTGAAAAAGCCGGGGTTTTTGTTTACACCGCTTGTAAAACAAGCTGGCAACCTGCTTAATAACACCACCTTTTCTCAAAATTACCTTCATTTCCAAAATGGCGTTAGATTTGATAGCCTCAAGTTGTATTTAACGAATAGCATTTTTGAAACGTTTCAAACTTACCTTACGCGCCCGTATTTTCATGTCGATGATACTCATCATTCTGGTGAGCTTTTTCATTACAGGCGCTATTTATTTCCAGCATTTTAAAAAGGAAAATGAGCTGTATCACCAGGAGCGGCTTAAGCGCAAGGAGTACGCTATTAACGAATCTATCAATTACTTTTTAAGAGATCAAAGCATTGGTGCAGATACGGATAGTATTGTAAAGTTATTTGATACCAAGATCTGTGAGCTGGCGAATATCAATAGCCTGGATATAAACATTTACAGTTTAAGTGGCGACCTGTTGATTGGCAGTAACCCTGAGTTGTATCAGAATCATATAGTACCTGAACACCTGGGGCGTACCATGCTCAACGCTATTGCCCAAAAGCCCGAACAATTATTAGTGAAGCGTAAAACGGATACCATGCAGTATCTGTCTACCTATGACTATGTACATAACTCTGGTAAAGAACCCATCGCCATTATCAACCTGCCGTATTTTGATACTAAAAGTATACATGAAGAAGATCAGAACCGGTTTTTGATGCGCCTGAGCCAGACCTATTTTTTTCTTTTCATTATTGCAGGGATCATAGCATACTTTCTGTCCAACTACATTACAGGCTCTTTAAAGGCGGTTGGTCAAAAACTCAAGAGTATACGCATCAACCAGTCCAACGTGCCCTTAAAATGGAAGTTTGACGATGAAATAGGCACCCTGGTGGATGAGTACAACCGAATGCTGCAGGAGCTGGAAGCCAGTGCCGCCATACTGGCCAAAACTGAACGCGAAAGTGCGTGGCGGGAGATGGCCAAACAAGTGGCACATGAAATCAAGAACCCCCTTACACCGATGCGGCTGAATGTGCAGTATCTTGAAAAAACCCTGAAAACAGAGCAGCCTGAAAAACTACGTGAGTTTACCGAAAGTATGATCTCACAGATTGACACCCTTACCGGTATTGCGGAAGCCTTTTCACGCTTTGCCAGTATGCCCGAGTTAAAATCAGAGGAGTTTGCTGCCCGTGAGATCATCCAGCGCACTACAGCCCTTTATCCGGAGTACCGTATAGAATTTGAGACCGAAGACCATAACATTCAACTGAAAGGCGATAAGGATCAACTGGTACGGGTAATGAACAACCTTATCAATAATGCCCTTCAGGCTATTCCCGAAGATCGGGAACCCAGGATTCGTATACGGATGGAAAAAAAGGATGATAAAGTGATTATTTCCGTAAGCGATAATGGGACCGGCATCCCTGAGGAGCAAAAGGAAAAAATATTTGAACCACGCTTTACTACCAAAACCAAGGGTATGGGGCTGGGTTTAGCGATGGTCAAAAATATCATTACTGGTTTTGGCGGAGAGGTGTGGTTTGAAACCGAAGTAGGCAAGGGCACTACGTTTTATTTAACACTTTCTTCAAATAAGGAATAAAACGAAATTTTGTCTAGTCCTGAAATAGGTTGACCTCCCAAAAAGGGGTTTGAGGGTTTCCAACATCATACTTTATTTTAGATCATATTCCCCAAAGATTTATTCCAAACATATGGTTAAGGTGAAAATTATTAAGACTTTGTTTTTTGTAGGAGTTTTGGCTCTTTCGGGTTGTTATCATATTTCTCTAACTAAAATATATAAACCCCATCCCGCAAAGGCAGTTGGTAATGTAACTGATTCACTAAATTTTAGAATTGTCACAACCAATGCTACTGCTAACGAAAAGGATAAAATACTAAATATAATTGTTAGTAATCAGTCTAACACAACTTACCTAATAGACCCTTGGGTTATTCTTTTGAGTGGAGATTCGATTTATAAATACGATAAAAATGTTTCAAGGAACCCCGTCAGGCAGATACAGGCTAAGGAATATGAATTAGTGGTTCTGCCACCCGATGGTTACTGGGTCAAAGTGATTACTTTAAGTAATTGGGAGGAGTTATTAGGAGAGGATCAATGTCTATATTTAATGTATGAAGGGGTAGTATACAATACAATAGGAGAATCTGAACTAACAAGTTTTGATTTTTATCAGACAAAACACTGTAAATGAGATTTAATAAATACTAATTAAAAATAAGGATGAAATCATTAAAATTTGGTGTTACGCTTTTCATAGGTGTCTTAGTGCTACAGTTAAAAGCCCAGGAGTATAAAGCCCCATAGTTTTGCGGTCGGCCTGGAGTCGGCTTTCTCTCAAACTACAGATTTAGCTACAGGTGCTCCGGATCCCTATAAAATAAGCACCATGAGTATTGGTCTGCAGGCGAGCTATCAAAGAAATTACCTGTCTTTTTTCTCGTTACGGTACGGCTTAAGCTTTATGTACCAACTGCCTTATTATCAAAACAGGGAGGTGGTTGATGAAACCGACCCTCAGGGTCCCAGGACTTATGTGAATTCCGATCGCAAGTGGAACAATGCGAATATATTTGTTGCACCAACCTTTTATTATCGGGATGAAGGCTTCTCCATTTTTATAAGTACGGAAATAGGTGTAGGGTATCACATTTACAGAGCCTCATCCACCACAAGGGTAAGAAGGGCTGATAATGACTGGATAGAGTACACCAGTAACTATCGAAACACCAGAAAGGGATATCACGTAGCACCCCGCGCAGGAGTAAGTTTCAATATGGGGCGCAGAAGTAACTCAGAGATGGAGTTATCCATTTCCACTGTACAATGGACGGAGGGTTTTAATCAAGTAAAGCTGGAATCGTATACAGTGGCTGGTTTGCAAATGGCCTATCGCTACAACTTCGGGCGCTGATAGTGTAGGAAAGGAGTGCTTCAGGCAGGGTGGAAATTAGCCTAATACATCCACAGTTTTTATCTTTACCCCATACCTGAAATTCAAAACACAGCACCTTATGAAAATAGCACCCTGGCTGGTAGTATCTCTTTTCTTGCTATGCGGCAGCACATCCCTTAAAGCGCAACAAGCATCAGAACGAACCATTGACGTAATCGGCACGGCAGAACAGGTTTTAAAGCCGGATCAGGTGATTATCCAGATTGTAATTGAAAATTCAGATGAATCACCCAAGGCTGCACAGACTAAAACTTCACAGGCTGCTTCCAAAGCGCTCAGCTATCTTAAAACCAAAAACAGCATAAAATCCATTGAAACCAATTATGTAAGCCTCCGTTCACAAAGGGTGGATTACAATAAGGAGACCTATCGCTATGTAGCGGTGCAAAACATTGCTTTTGTATTAGTGGATATCGGTGAATACCAGAACGTGATTATTGACCTTATGGAGCGGGGCGTTAACGGCATTGGCCAGGTACGCTTTGAATCGTCCAAACGCGAAAAGCTGGAAGAAGAACTATTGGCCAGGGCCGTAAAAAACGCCCGTGAAAAAGCAATTTTTCTGGCTGCTCAACTTAACCAAACCGTGGGCCGCGCGCTACATATTGCCGATCGCATTTCCAGCTCCGGACCAAGCCCGGTAGCTTTCAAGTCAAGTATGGCTATGGAAGATGCTGAGGCCTCTATTGCGCCCGGAGAGCTGCGGATCTCAGCCCGGGTAAACGTAGTTTTTGAACTTAAATAATTTAGAAAATGCCGTATAGCACTCTTACACAAGATATAAACAACCAAATAGCCACACTTACCATAAACCGGCCTCAGCAACTCAATGCACTTAACCGGGCTACCATTGAAGAATTGAATACCGCATTTAAGGACCTGGAGAGCAACCCTGATGTTCGGGTGATCATACTTACCGGCAGTGGGGAGAAAGCTTTTGTGGCAGGAGCGGATATTAAAGAATTTGCAGACTTTAACGTACAGGAAGGTACGGAACTGGCTGCCCGTGGCCATGATATGCTTTTTGACCTGGTGGAGAACCTGAATAAACCCGTAATTGCTGCGGTAAATGGTTTTGCACTGGGCGGTGGGCTGGAGCTGGCTATGGCCTGCCATGTGCGTATAGCCTCTACCAATGCCCGTATGGGCTTGCCGGAAACCGGGCTTGGAGTAATACCCGGCTATGGGGGAACCCAGCGGCTGGCAAATCTGGTGGGCAAAGGTCGCGCTATGGAAATGATATGTACCGCTGAGATGATCAAAGCTGACCGGGCTTATGAAACCGGTTTGGTGAATCAGTTGGTGGCACCTGAAGAACTGATGGAAAGTTGCCAGGCTATGGCGGTTAAAATGATCAAAAATTCGCCCCAGGCTATTCAAAGTGCTATACGAAGTGTAAACGCGGGCTTTAAGTTCGGCATGAACGGCTTTAAAGTAGAGATAGAAGAGTTTGGTAAGTGCTTTGGCACAGAAGACTTTAAAGAAGGCACACGTGCTTTTCTGGAAAAGCGTAAAGCCAACTTTAAGGCTTGAACGTCCGGTATCTTAAATTTGAAAAAACCGGCCGTTATTACCTGAGCGGATCTGCCGACCGCGTGTATAACAAGATTTGTTTTGTATTGCACGGTTATGGGCAGTTGGCCTCTTACTTTATCCGTAAATTCCAACAACCGGAGCTGGAAAACACGTTGTTTGTTGCCCCGGAAGGAATGCATCGCTTTTATCTTCCCGAGAACCGCAATAGGGTTGGTGCCAGCTGGATGACTAAAGAAGACCGGCTGAATGATATTTCAGATTATTGCGGTTTTCTGGATCAGGTATATGCACAGATCATTGATAAAACAGGCACCCCTCAATCCGTGGGTTTATTGGCCTTTTCACAGGGTGTGGCCACGGCTTGCCGTTGGTTGGCCAATACCGGCTACCATTTTGACTATATGATCAATTGGGCGGGCGCTTTCCCTCCTGACCTGAACTTTGAAAAAGCCCTGGAGCGCATGCACAAACTGCCTTTGCAAATGGTAATGGGCACCGATGATGAGTATATTTCTGAAGAGCGCTTGAAGGAACACCTTTCTTTTTTACAAAAAAAAGGATTTGAGCCTAAGCTTACCCGTTTTGAAGGAGGGCATACCATTCCTGCCGACACCCTGGTTGAGGTTTTAAAGCCGCTTATTCGTCCCTGAGGCGATCAATATCCCTGCGGTCTTTTTTAGTAGGGCGCCCGGTACCTTTTTTACGGTTAAAAGTTTTCATTAATCGTATAACTTCTGCTTTTTCTATTTCTTCTGCGGGCGTAGTATCCTTAACGTAGGTATCCACCAGTTTAGCCCCCACTCTTGATTTTGGGATATCCAGGATATTAAAGGAATAAGAGATACCTTCTTTCTTTACAGTTAGGGAATCACCCACCTTAACCGTGCGGGACGGTTTAGCCAGCTCCAGGTTGATAAGAACCCGCTCCTTGCGAACTTCTTCTGTAGCCAGACTGCGGGTTTTAAACTTCCGCACACACCATAAAAATTTATCAATTCGCATAGGCCAAAGGTAAAGGGAACCGGTTATTGACTCAAATATTGGTTATGTTCATGAAAAAGATTTACTAATAACGTACGGTTTTGCTTATTTTGCTGTCACTTTTTGATTTATGACTGAGCTTAGCTGTATCATTATTGACGATGACCCTCTTTCCAGGGATCTCCTCAGGAACTGTGTTTCCAAAACATCAGACCTTCGTTTACTGGGAAGCTACCCCAATGCCATTGAAGGTAAAGTAGCACTTGATAAGAAGGATGTAGACCTTATTTTCCTGGATGTTGAGATGCCTGAGATGTCTGGGCTGGAGTTTTTGGAATCGTTTCGCAATGTACCACAGGTAATTATAGTAACCTCAGAAAAAAAGTACGCTTTTGAGGCTTTTAAGTATGATGTTACAGATTTCCTTGCCAAGCCGGTGGACATAAAACGCTTCAGCCAGGCAGTAGAGCGTGCCCGTTTTTATGAGGACAATCTTTTCCGCCATCAGGAGGATGATCATATTTTCATTAAATCAGACAACTCCCTTGTAAAGCTTCGTTCCGTTGAGATTGAATACGTTGAAGCGATGGGAGATTACGTAAAGGTGGTAACTGCTAATAAGAATTATGTGGTGCACAGTACCATGAAGGCTTTTATGGCCAAACTGCCGGAAGATGATTTTCTGCGTGTGCATAAATCCTATATCCTTAACCTTAAAAAGGTGGAAGAAGTGGTGGAAGGCTATGCTATAGGTGAGTATTTTAATCTGCCGGTAAGCCGCTCCAACCGCAAACTGTTGCTCAGTAAAATTTCCTAAATACGGTAAAGCTCTACAAAGAAAGTAGCACCGGCATCGGGCTTGCTTTCAACCGTAATTTTTCCACCCATCATCTCCACCTGGTTTTTGGTAATAAAGAGACCTATACCCTTGCTGTCTGCTCCTGCATCGCGGTGAAAGGTTTTATACATTTTAAAGAGTTGCTCCCGGTGATTGCTTAGGTCCAGCCCCAGGCCATTGTCACTTACGGATAACATTACTTTATTATCTTCACGATAACCCTTCACCAGTATTTCAGGGTCACGCTCAGGTGAGCGGTATTTTAGCGCGTTGGAAATAAGATTCAGGAAAATACTTTCAAGGTAGGTTTTAGAATAAATTACCTCCGGGTAGCCACTGAAATCCAACTTCACACGAGCCCCCGAAGATTTTATCTGTCCGGATAACTGAGAAACTATAGTTGAAGCGACTTCGTGTAAATCAACCAGCTCCTTTTCTTTATTGAGTTCCTTATAGTCCAGCATAATTGAGGAGAGATCTTCTACCATATCAAAAAGAGTAAAAGCGCCTTCCCTCAGGTTCTCCACAATATCCTCTTTTTCCTCCGGAGTTTCCATGCGCTCGTAAATGTTGAGTAGCATCTTCATACCGGCTATAGGAGAGCGTAGATTATGAGAGACCATGCGTGCAAGGGTCTCCAGGTGCTCATTCCGGTGGTTTAGTGCCTGGTTAATGTTACTCAGCTTTCTGTTTTGATCCCGCGAGACCAACCTTTCTTTTTCATAAGCCTTTTTAAAATAAGCTATTACCAGAGCCACGAGTATAATACAGGCAATTAAAAAGGCGTGCCCTTTTAAGTATAACATGAAAGAGGTAGCGCTTTCATAAGGATATATCCAATGCGGAAAAAGGTGAGCAAGCCAGTTGATTAATAGAATATTAACGATGCACACCAAGGTAAAAGTTAAGTGTTTTTTTACCGGGAGAATAGTAAGCCCCAGGATGAGGACAATCATAAAAAGAAGGTCTACAGCCTGATTAAAAGCCACAGCTGCAAACCATACATAGTCAAAAAACACCAGACTGAAAACGATAAAAAAGTAAGAAGTACTCTTAAAATGTTCGCGTATACGGGAATTGTAAAAAAAGAAACTGAAGACCAGCGGAGCCAGCGCTAAAGGCATATAAGCAGTAGCATTACTGGTAGCGTTTAGTGTGGCAATGGCAATAAAAATGGTAAGTATCGCTAAGGTAAAGGTGGCGGTATTGAATATCTTATTCTCCAGGAGCCCGTCTTCAGGGCCGGAAATAAAAAGAGAAATACGCTTGGTGAAAGAGTTGTCGTCAATCAAATTAAATGTCAGTTTAATATTACAATGAATTCAAATATAGGATTTGTCAGGAAGAAGTTTCATCCGGCTATTAATCAATCCGGTTGATTTAAATAGATTTTAAAGGTGGTGCCATGATCTACTTTACTCTCTACCTTTATTTTACCACCCATTGCTTCAACCTGATTTTTAGTAATAAACAACCCGATGCCACGGGCATCTTTATTGTTATGAAAAGTCTTATACATTCTGAATATTTTATCCCCATGCCTCTTGAGGTCTATTCCTATTCCATTATCCACAATGGATAATATTACCTGTTTGCCCTTCTGCTCAAGAGACAAGTGTATTTGCAGGCTTCGTGATTTAGATCTGTATTTAATGCTGTTGGTGAGCAGGTTAAGGAAAACACTATCAAGATAGGCCGGTACAGCATATACTTTTACATCCCCGGAAAGAGTATTTATAATTTCACCACCTGCTGTCTTTAACAAAGCCTGAACGTTGCCTATGGCCCCGTTGAGGTGTTTTTTAAGATCCAGCATCTGCAAACTGTCATTTACTTGTGTGTTTATAGCCACTACCTCATTGAGGTGCCGGATGGTTTCTTCAAGGTTATCTACAGACTGACGCAACAAAGGCATCATCTCGGCTTTCATCTCTTCACTATGATCCCTTTCCAGAAAACCCAGGGTCATACTTAGGTTTCCTGAATGCGACCTCAGGTTATGAGAAACAATGTGCGCAAAATTAAGCAACCTCTTATTCTGATCGTTGGTAACCTCTAACAAAGCGGATAACTCTAGCTCTGCCATTTTACGATCATGAATGTCCTGAAAGGTGCCATAAAGCCTTACACACTCATTGTTTTCTATTTCTGTAACCCCAATGGCGCGCACCCAGCGCTCATTACCCAGTCCGGTAATGATCTGTAAATCCAGCTCATAACCTTTCCCTTCTTTAATAGCTTTATCCACCGCGTTAGTAATAAGCTCACGACTTTCTCCTTCCTTAAAAAAGTTGATGGCTGTTTCGAATTTCGGTTCATAATCATTGTCGACTTCGTGAATGGCTTTAGTCACACTGCTCCAGTAAGGCTTTTGATACATCATATCCACTTCCCAGGTACCAATGCGAGCGGCCTGGTTCGATTTTTCTAATAGGTCTTTAACCTTATGCAACTCGTGTTCCCGCTCTTTTAGGTCAGTAATGTCAGTATGCGCGCCCAGCATACGTATAGGTTTTCCGTTTTTATCACGAATAGCTAATCCACGACAACGTATCCATACGGTATGTCCATCTTTATGATGATAGCGTACCTCTTGATCGTAAGGACAGGCCGGATCGGCAAAGTGTTCCTGAGCCCTTTTAAGAGCTGCTTCACCATCTTCAGGAAATATAATGTTTTGCCAGGCGGAAGCCTTATGGGGCATGTCATCCGGGTTATAGCCCAGCGTTTTCCAAAACGAAGAGTTCATCCATTCATTTTCAGGCTTCTCCATGTCCCAATACCATAAACCATCCAATGAAGACTGTTGGAGGAAATCAAAAATATCATCTTGCTCCTTTATGAGCGTATAGAGCTCTTTTTGAAGATAATTCATTAATGTAGTAGTTCAAATTATATTTCATCCCCTATTAACCACAGAATTTACGTTAAATATTTAAAAAAAGTCCATTTTATACTCAGGGTTTCGATGAAGTGGTTAATCTGGTTTTTCATTGGTCAGAACAGGAGAAATCCGTTTGCAGAAAAAGGTATAATGGAACAGTTTATCTATTACCAACCACTTAATCACGGCCTTTTTATTTTTGACATACAGTTTTAGGGAAAGCCCAGAAAAGGACATCAGTAATTTTAATACTTATCTAATGGCAAGTGTTAAGGCTGTACTCAAGAAGAGTGAGGTTTACCTGACAAGTGAAGGAAAACACCTTCTTGTTTTTCAGATAGAACATAAGAGTCAGACTGTTCTATATTATCAGAAGCTTTTGCTGGTGTATTAAAAAAGTATTGCCCCTGCCTGCAGAAACTCCCGAGATAACGATGAAGTACCCCCAGTTCTTTAGTTTAAGCAGAGTTGTAGTAAAGATGTGTATTAGTTTTAGGCCTTTGTAATTAGCACCACTTTTAAAGCTTGATCCTGCCTGATGTGCAGTATGTATATCCCCTTTTTCAGAAATCCCAATTCCAGCCTAAGGTCATTGCCACTGCTGTAAGAGCGGCTTAATAACTGCCTGCCATCAGTTGAATATACTTGTACTTCTGTAGCCTTTTCGGGAATAGATGTTTTTATCCAAAGCTCCTTTTTTACCGGATTGGGATATACCGAGACGGAGGGTATTGAAAACTGATTTTCCAGGCCGATGGTGGAAACGGAAATGCAAGAAGAGGTGTCCTGGCATCCATTCTTATCTACGATGATCACTTTATAAAGCCCATTCGTATCAGGTGTGAATACAGGGAGTGTATCAGCAAAAATGACTGCCCCGGTATTACAATCGAACCAAAGAAAAGAGGTTCCGGTAGCCGTGGCGGCAAGTGTTGCACCATCTGGGCTTACTGTGACAGATGTATCCACGTCCAGCTGATTAGCCTGGAGGTATACCGTAGAGTCGCACCCGGCAGTAGCCTGAAAAATTAAAGTGTCTACTCCAGCTTCGTCAATATAATACCCTTTGTAGAATACACTTGTACCCACACAAAATTGCACGGTATCATGTCCCGTGTTATTGTAAAGTGGTGCTTCGTAAGCCCCCATGTCTACGGTGCTATTGATAATCCTGGTGTTTCCAGCATAATCATAAGGCAATACTTCCAAAGTATCCCCGTCTCCATCCACATCCCATGTATCCATGGGTATAAAGTTGTTTTTTCCGGCATCAATACCTGGGGAGCATTTGGCCAGGTTAAAGTTTCCGTTGAGGCTATCCACAAATAAAGGTTTGGCATCTATGTTCCCACCTTTATCCGTTCCCCAGGCAGATCGCCAGGTGTTGTTAGCCGTTCGGCTGCCGGTTAATAGGCAGTTTCTGAATTCAACCGTGGCTGTGTAGTTAATATGTGTAGCAACAGCACTAGTAAGAATACTATTGTAAATTTTCCTGTTTCCCGGATGAATAAATCTAAATCCTTGGGAGCCTGAACCGCCTGCTAAACTTGCTATTTCCGTAACCAGATACATTCGTACCGTTCCGCCTACATTATACAGGGCACCTCCTGAGAAGTCTGCCTGATTATTATGGAACAAAGAGTTTTCTATTTTAAGAAAGTCTCCGTCATTCCTTATAGCTCCACCAAATTCCTTTGCAAAATTTCCCTCCCAAAGAACTGAGGAACAATAAAGACCAGATTGATCATCAGAATAAATTCCTCCTCCGTGAATCAATGCGTGATTGTCTTTAAAAACAGAATTGAAAATGCCTACAATCGAGCTTTCAAGATTTAGGCCTGCTCCTTGTTTAGAGAGATTATCAAAAATTAAACAATTACTTAATATAATACTGTCTGAACGTAGGATTTTAATTCCTCCAGCAATATTGGATGGGCTGGATGAGATGAATGAGTTGAAACACTTTGTTACATACATGCCGTCTACTCTGATCAAAGTACTATCTAGGTCCATGGCCAAGATTATGTTATACACATTATCCGAATCCTTAGGCATTCCTATATCTCCCGATAAAATGGTAGAGTCTACGGACCAGTTGCGTTGGCTGGGACTTGTTTCGTTTCCAGCAAAGCTTCCATAGAGAGATATATCCTTTTTGAGTGCAAATGTGGCTTCACGCGGATTAGCAGGCACCTGATATTGAGCATCCAGGTATGGCGTATATACTCCTTTGGCTACCCATATTTCATCACCCGATTGGGCGAGTACCAACGCCTCATGCAGGCTATCCAGGGCGGTGGCCCAGGAAGTGCCGTTACCTGCTGCCGGAGCATTTTGATTTACATAAATTGTTTGTTGCGCATTTGAACTAAAGGAAACGGCAAGAGCTATTAGGAGTAAATAGAGTTTTTTCACAGGATTTGCTTTAGCTTCCAAAGATAAAAATCCTTGGTCTTCGTTAATATGCTCTTACATCTCAGTTAGTTGCAGCAATAATTCTCTAATTACAATCATCAATGAATAAAAGCGCGTGAAACAAAAAAAGCCAGACAAATTACGAATGTAACTATCTGGCTTTTTTGCTCCTCCTCTTGGGCTCGAACCAAGGACCCTCTGATTAACAGTCAGATGCTCTAACCAACTGAGCTAAGGAGGAATTTATTTCCCTTAAAAAGGGCTGCAATATTAGCACCTTTCTCCAAATTACGCAATATTTGCAGCAAAATTTCAAAATAAAAATATGAGCCTTTTAATTGTGGGCACCGTTGCCTTTGACGAACTCATCACACCCTTTGGGGAATCAGGTCGAATTATGGGAGGATCAGCCACTTATGCAGGACTGGCCGCTTCCAATTTCATGAATGATATTCAGCTGGTTTCCATCATCGGGGAAGACTTTCCGCAAGAGTATATGGATCGCTTTCACAAGCGCCAGATCGATACCCGGGGAATTAAAGTAGTAGAGGGCGGAAAAACCTTTTTCTGGAAGGGCAAGTACCACAATGATATGAATACGCGCGATTCTTTGGATACACAATTGAACGTGCTCATGGAATTTGATCCTGAATTACCGGAGGCGTATAAGAATACCGAGTTCTTAATGCTGGGTAACTTAACACCAGCTGTACAAATGAAGGTATTAAACCAGATGGAGGAGCGGCCTAAACTAGTGGTTTTGGACACCATGAACTTTTGGATGGACAATAGCCTCGATGAACTGAAAGAAGTGCTGAAGAAGGTTGATGTACTTACCATAAATGATGAAGAGGCACGCCAGCTAAGCGGAGAATATTCATTGGTAAAAGCCGCCAATAAAATCCGCACTATGGGCCCTGAATACCTCATCATTAAAAAGGGAGAACACGGAGCTTTATTATTTGGTAAAGGTGAAGTGTTTTTTGCACCAGCCCTTCCGCTGGAAGAAGTATTTGACCCCACCGGAGCCGGTGACACATTTGCCGGAGGCTTTATTGGGTTCCTGGCGAACAGCCGGGATGTTTCCTTTGAGAATATGAAGAGGGCCGTAATATACGGTTCAGCCCTGGCTTCTTTTTGTGTAGAAAAATTCGGTGTACAACGTATAAATCAGATAACGACTGAAGATATGCATAAGCGGGTGCAGGAGTTTGTTAGCCTAACCCAGTTTGAGGTTACCCTACAAGACTAAATATTACGTATTGCGTAAAATGTCAAAGCCCCGGAAGGGGCTTTTTTCATGCTTACAATTAATAGTAACACGCCTTGTTAAAAAATTCAGGAGCTAACCCAACCCCGGGTGTATAAAGTACGTGTATTAGGGTGAAGCGAATTTTACGGGTAATATATTGTCGCTAACTCGTGAAATATTGTTCAGTTACAACCGGGAAGGGGGATTATAATTACATTCGTCTTCCTGGTTTTATTTGACTAATGAATGTAGAGAAGGAACTTCTGGAGGCCTGCAAGCAAGAGGATCGTAAGGCTCAGTTTGAGCTTTATAAAGTATGCTACAGTATCCTTCTGTCTGTTTGTTTTCGCTACGAGCGGAATAAAGAAGATGCCGAGTTCTTACTCAACAAAGCGTTCTATAAAATATTAAAGAACCTTAAAAAGTACGATGACAAAGTACCTTTTGAGGCATGGATCAGGCGGATCACTATTAATACGGTGATCGATGATTATCGGAAAAACCAGCGTAGTAAAATAGACTACGTGGAAGAGCCCATGAATATGGCTCCTGTGCAAACGATGGATTTTAATGAGGCGGATCAGAAGTATGATGCTGAAGAGCTACAGCGGCTGATTGACCGCCTGCCACCGGTAAGTAAAAAGGTATTTAACCTATATGTGATTGACGGATATAATCACCGCGAAATTGCCGGGCAGCTGGACATGAGTGAAGGTACCAGTAAGTGGCATTTGAGTAGTGCCCGTAAGAAGTTGAAGGAGTTACTTCATCAGCTGAGGAACAATGTGGCGATGATGTTATGAAGGATAACGAGTTAGACAAATTATTTAAAAGCAAGCTGAAGAGCCGCGAGTTTGAATTTAACCCCTCAAACTGGGAGGCTATGGAGGCCATGCTGGATAAGGATAGGAAAGGCCTTGGCTTTTACTGGTGGAGCAGTGCGGCCGTATTGTTGTTTGGCGTATTTGTAGGTGCAGCACTTTGGTTACGCCCAGCTCCTGTTACGGATATAGTTAAACAAAACCCTTCTGTTGATCATACGGAAGAAGTCTCTCCAGAAACACAAATACCAAACGGTACGGATACAAAGCCAGTCCCGGGTTCGGGAAAAAAATCACAACCTGATGGAGCCCACCGAATGGCAGAAGATACCCCCGACCCTTCCTCATCTTTAAAAAATTCTGCAAATACAGATAGCCCGGTGGAGCAAGGCCTTCCGGTAGGTAAGGGAGAAGTAACCTCTGCCTCTAAAGCTTTTAATGCTCAGGGTGCTTCAGATCAGTGGGCTTCTTCAAAACAAGATAAACCGGCACGGGCCACACTTCAGTCAGTGACCTATGCCAAAAAACGGTGGGTGAGCCTTCCCTTAAATACAGAAGTGCCTGTTTCTCCGGGAGAATTGGGTATACAAGGAAATCCTGCCACTTTTAGTGATCTGAACCGAATTGACCCGGCAGCTCTGGTGAAATTTGAAAGCACCCATGAAATATGGGGTCAGGCCGGACCTGACTTTACCCAATCCTTTAAGGATGGGAAAGTAGCCACCGGCTGGATCATTGGTATGAATTATACCTATCGCTTTGCGCAGCGCTGGAGTTTTGAAGCGGGTCTTAATTACAATGCCCGTGCAGCCACCGGAATTACACTTAGTTCCGATAGTGTATTCTACAACTTCGGACAGGAACTGATACGCACTGAAATACGCCACCAGCGATTGGACTACATTGAAGTGCCGCTTAGCGTGAGTTTTTCTATTAACCCCCAACATCAGCTAAGTACAGGGATATATACAGCTGCTCTGTTTAATGTAAACCGCGAGATACAACGTACCCGGGTTCCGTTTAAAGGAGATACGGAAACGACCACCGAAAAGGAGAATGGCCTCAGCGATAATTTTAACACCATGGATTACGGCCTTACCGGATCTTATTTTTACCGTTATAGTCCGCAGATAAGCATAGGTCTGCAATTTAAATATGGCCTTACTGATATAACACCTGATCGTTCTGATGCACTGAGCCCTTTCCACAGGAACAGTAATACCCGGATAATCATACGTTATCGCCTGTATTAATCATGATCCGCAGCAAAACATATCTAATATTGATAGCAACGGGAGTACTTCTGGCCTCCTGTACCAAGAGCAATGATGATATTGGTTCCGATTATCAGGATGATATTCAGTTTTTTGTGGCCGGTGAAGTAGATGGCTCTTCTTTCCAAAGGTATGCGGGAGCTGATGATTACGGATTGGTTACCAGTTATGAGGTAGATACAAACGGGGTGGTAAGTATGAGTGGCTCTATGGAAAGCGCTACCCAGGGAAAAGCCAATGCTTTTGAGATTCGCCTGCGCGGAAAAAGCAAATTTACCCAGCAAAATACTTATAATGCTGATGAAGCACTGGGAGATGAAAGATGGGCTTACACAGACCCTTCAGGACAAAAACAAATTCCCGGTGAATATCAACTGGACCTCATGGCTGATAGCCCTGCAAGTGGTTTGGATTTTCAATGGACTTTTGGCAACGGACAAATTACCTATGGTTCTGCTACCATGATGAGTTTTAATGACAAGCTCTTTCCAAATTTTGAGGTTAAGCTTAAAAGCACACGTTTATCCACTAATTGTGAATCTTCTGTTACCCGTTTAATTGAAGCGGAAGGAGATTGCAAGGCGGCTGTTTTACTGGACGAGAGTACAGTTGGACTAAATTTTATGGCTCGTATCTCAGCCAATGAAGCTATTTCCAGCGTAAGCTGGAGACTTAATGGTACTGCAATAGGCACCGGAGACTCTATTTCAGGCGCCTGGTCAGCTTCAGTAAATCTTGGTGTGAATGTGTTGGAAACCGAGGTCGGTTTTATTAGCGGTTGCCAACAGCTTATCCGCAGAGAGATTAAAGTGCAGGCTCCCGGTATTGTGCTTGTATGTTATTCTGATTTTAGCTACGAAAAAAAGGTAGTCCGCACCTATGACTCCGATCAGCTGAGTACCGCAGAGGTTATTTATTATGATGCTTCAGGTACGGCCTATTCATCAGCTTATGAAGGTGTGGAAGGAATTTTTACCCTTAAAGATATCGATATGTATCAGGAAAATGAAAATGGTGATCGCACCATGCGTTTTCATTTTGAGTTGAAGGAACTGGAACTGCGCAGTGCAGATGGTGAAGTTAAAATCCTGAGCAATACGTACGGAGAGTTTGTAGTAGCTCACCCTTAAACCTTATTCAAACTCAATAAGGATCTGGTTTTTCTCTACGGCCTTGCCCGTTTCTACCGCAATACTTTTTACCACCGCATCACTGCTTGCCTTTAATACATTTTCCATTTTCATAGCCTCCAGCACCACCAGGGCATCCCCTTTGCTAATACTGTCGCCCGCTTGTACTTCAATAGAAAGCACCAGGCCCGGCATAGGTGCTTTAAGGTCATTTACAGCAGATCCGGTCAAATCTTCCATACCCAGCTCTTCCAGCAACAGGTCAAAACGATCTTTAGCCTCTACCGTATAGGCATTACCATTTACCTGCATGGTAAAGGACTTGGTTTCGTAATCTATATCCACATAGGAGATACGGTAACTCTTATGGTCTTTCAGCAAGTGTAAGCCATTGCGCTCCGGTGTTATATCCAGCTTATACTCCTTTCCGTTACTAATACCGGCAGCCGCATTATGGGTGTGTGGCTCAACCTCAAACTCTTTTTCGCCAACTTTTATCTTATACATGGTACTAATTTAGTGTGGACAAGTATTTTTGCGCTTTTAGTCAGCAAAGCGGTATGCAAAGATGCTTTTTTTTATTGTTTTCTCTGGCTCTGGTGTGTAAGGCAGGAGCACAAGGGGCAGACGTGCGTCATACGGAACTCTCTTTTTACGCTACCGATACTTTTCCGGATCAGATCCGTGCCCGTGCCGTGCTGGAAATGAAACTGGCTTCTGCAGCACAGGAAGTGCGCTTTGACTTTCAGCCCGCTCTGCTTCATTCCGTGCGGGTAAAGCAAGGTCGTTTAAAAGATTTTATCCCGTATAGAAGCGAAGGAGATGAGGTAGTGCTGGATCTGACAGGGTGGCCAAGCCGTCCCCATCATATAACAGTAGCTTTTGAGTACACCATCAACCTTAAAAGCCCTGATACGCAAGCTTATATCCGAAACGAAGTGGGCGTGCTCAGTTTCAATGCATTTAATGCATACCAGCGTAAGGGGCTGGCAAAAAGTGGTGCTTTTTTACCTTCCCTGGCGGAGGATGCCTCCACATACCATGTCAATATAAGCGTTCCGGCCGGATATGAAGTGTTTACTATTGGCAAAGCCGGGTTTAAAGTGAGCGATCCGGAAAGGGGAATAACCCACCATTTCTGGAACTGCACACAAGCCCGGCCGGCCTCTTCTTTTTACCTGATTGCCGGCACATTAAAAGAAGATGAACTGGAAGATCTGGATGAAATATATCATTTTTCAGATACTGACCTTAGTGAGATACGGGCTGAGAACCTGCGTAATGAAAACCAAAACCTGTTGGGCGTATTGCAAGAATTAACCGGCTTTACAGCCAGTGATAGTTTGTTATTGACACTGGATAGTGTGAGTGCCTTACACCAACTAAACCTTCAGGTTTTTCCGCCACGAAGTGCAGCACCATTAAACCAAATGGAAAGTGAAGTGCTCTTGTATGCGGCAAATGGAGATAGCTTAAAAGCAGCTTACCTGGCTTATGTATTTAAGCTGCCTCAGGAATCACCGTCCTATACATGGCTGAGTGTAAGAGAATATGCAGAACAACATGCCAGAGATACCCTGGCTCTGCCCCTGGCCGTATATATTCAAACTGCTGAATGGCTCCGGAACTTCTATCCCGATTACCGGCAGAAGCTGCTCAATGATGAGACTTACCCGGATAGCTCAGCCTACCTGAACTTTGCAGATTCAGTGCGCGCCAACCCTGTTTTACCCCGTATAAATATTAAGTATCGCTACCGTGAAGGCACGCAGAACATTATCCTTACACAGGACACCGCCTTTCGGAAAGCTTTGGCCATTCCTGTGGATATTACCGTATATCTGCGGGATACAACCATCCGGGTGCAAAGGGTAAGCGATGCGCAGGCGGTAAGCATGCTTAAAATTGAAGCGAGTGCGTCCCCGCAATCCGTGCAGGTAAACCCGGGCCGCTATTTTCCCGCTTATGTGGAGGACCAGCGGCCCGATGTATATAACCTATACCAACTCTCCAACGCTAAAAGTGAAACGGAGCGCATTGATGCTTTAACCAGGCTGTTTCAGACCTCCAACAGCAATCTTTTTTCTACCGCTCTGGGTATTGCAATGGATGATCCCAATGCAGAAATCCGGTCCATGGCCTTACAACAGGCGGATGATCTGAACGCAGCAGCTCAGTATAAACTAAAGGATACGCTACTTAAAATGGCTGGTAGTGACCCTGACCCTCTGCTTCGGAAAACAGCAGAACAACTGGTTTTAAAATATTATCCTCAGAAGTAAAAGTCAAACCGTAAATTTGCAGGCTTCAAACCAAAGGGCTGAAATTTGCTTTGATAGCCCCTGTTGATTAAAACGAAGACATGGACATTCTGATACAGGCTTCCCAATTTATACTAAGCCTTTCTTTGCTGATCATCCTGCATGAGATGGGTCACTTTATTCCCGCCAAACTTTTTAAAACCCGCGTAGAGAAATTCTACCTTTTTTTTGATCCCTGGTTCTCTCTTGTTAAGAAGAAAATCGGAGGAACTGAGTACGGCATCGGATGGTTGCCACTGGGTGGCTATGTGAAAATTGCCGGGATGATAGATGAGAGCATGGACAAGGAGCAAATGCAGCAGCCCCCTCAACCGTGGGAGTTCCGCTCCAAACCGGCATGGCAGCGCCTTATTATTATGATAGGCGGGGTTACCGTTAACGTATTATTGGCCATTCTTATTTACGCAGGTATGCTGATGCATTACGGTGAAGAGTACCTGCCCATAGAAAATGTAACCTACGGAATTACAACCGATAGTACCGCCCGGGCCCTTGGTTTCCGCAATGGCGATAAGATTATATCCGTAGGGGGTACAAAAATTGAGCGCTTTTCCGATATTTCACTGGAAGTACTGCTGGGCGATAATGGAAACATTGTGGTAGAGCGAAACGGGCGTACCGAAGAATTTACCATCACGGATGATAAGAAATCAGAGATCATAGACTCCCAAAAGTCGCTGCTGGGTGTGCGTGTGCCTTTTGTGATAGGTGAGGTGGCAGACTCTACTGCCGCTAAGCAGGCAGGTCTGATGGTGGGTGATAGCCTTACGGGCATAGACGGACAGCCGATGACTTTTTACGATCAGTATCCTGGGTATGTATCTGCTAAAGCAGGGCAGTCTGTAAACCTGAGCTTTGTGCGCAACGGAGAGCCGATGGAAGCTACGCTGCAGATACCGGGTGAAGGAAAATATGAAGGCGCTATGGGTGTACGGGCTTATCCGGTAGACCGTTACCTGGAATTCAGTTACCGTAAATACGGGTTCTTTGAAGCTTTCCCGGCCGGGGTGCGTAAATCAGGAAAAGTGCTTACGGATTATGTGCGCCAGTTCAAACTTATTGCCAACCCTGAAACCGGTGCTTATAAACACGTGGGAGGCTTTTTGATGATTGCCAACCAATACAGTACTACCTGGGACTGGCAACGTTTTTGGGCCTTTACAGCCTTTTTGAGTATTATGCTGGCCTTTCTGAACATATTGCCCATACCGGCCCTGGATGGTGGCCACGTAGTGTTTGTGTTGTGGGAAATGATTACCGGCCGTAAACCAGCCGAAAAAGTACTGGAGTATGCGCAGGTGGTAGGCTTCATTATACTGTTGGCTCTTATTGTACTGGCCAATGGTAACGATATACTTAAGCTTTTTAACTAAGTGAACGCTGGTTTCTATAAAACCAGAATCTTGTCCTGATTGCGTCCTTTGAATTGTCATTAGGGTATAATATTCCTAAAAACATTTAAAATGGACATTACACACAATTTAGAGATCAAAGCTTCAGCTGAAGATATTTACAAAGCCATGGCCACCCAGAAGGGGATCACAGGCTGGTGGTCTAAAAGATGCTTGGTCGGAGAAAATGAAGGTGAGAAATCACTTTTAAAGTTCGACAAACAGGGTGCCAATGTGGATATGGGTTTTAAAACGAAAACTCTTAACCCCAATCAAACGGTGATCTGGGAATGCGTGGAAAATGCCAATCCCGCCTGGTTGGGAACGAGGATCGTGACCGAGATCAAACCTTTAAGAGACCACTGCTCGGTAGTTTTTTCCCATGCCGGTTTTGAAGATAAATGGAAAGGTCAGGAAGCCTTTGAGGCCACCAAGGGAGGATGGGAACATTTTACCGACAGTCTCAAAGACTATTGTGAAACAGGTAATGGGCATCCGTGGTAGGTCATATGATCAGGGCTTCGGCTTAAATTCTTTTATCATCCGGATAATAACCTTACTTTCAGAAGGTGATGGTTCAAGTGCCAGCGCCTTTTGAAAGTATTCTGAAGCAGAAGTGTAGTTTTCCTTTTTCATTTCAAAAAACCCTTGCGTAGCAGGTAGCAGGTGATAATGGCTAAGAGAATTGACACTCTCTAGTTTTTTGAGGGCTTCCAATGCCGAATCAGCTCCTTTCAACTGACCCTGGATAATGGCCAGGTTAAGTTTTATCAAAGGATTTGGTTTCAGCTTTTCCAGGATCTTGTACAGCCGTTGCAGCTCTTTCCAGTTTGTACTATCAAAACTACCGGCCAGGCAATGTTCTGCTGCTATGCTTGCTTCAAGATGGTAGGTTGAGAGTAACTTACCACGGCCGGACTTATCCAGGTATTGTGCACCCTTATGGATAAGTTCTTTATTCCATTGATCACGATCCTGGTCCTCAAAGAGAATGATGGCCTGGTTTTCATCCATTCGTGCCTCGAAGCGGGCCGCATGGAAACACATTAATGCCAAAAGAGCGTATAGGCGCGGTTGATCCTTGAAGTGACCTTTGAGGAGGTGTGTAAGACGTAAAGCTTCAAGGCAGAGATCTTTACGTATTGCTTTATCGTTATGGGTGGAATTATAGCCTTCATTAAACAGCAGATAAAGGCTCAGCATTACGGTCTCCAACCGGCCGCTTAGCGCTTTCTCCCCAGGTATACCAAAGGGCAACTGTGACTCACGGATGCTTTTCTTGGCTCGGTACAATCGTTTTTGGATCACAGCTTCATTAGTGAGAAGTGCACGCGATACCTCCTTAACCCCAAAGCCACAAAGGGTTTTAAGTATCAGTGTAATTTGAGACTCTGTATTAATGGAGGGGTGGCAGCAGGTAAATAACATTCGCAATTGGCTATCGCTGATCTCATGTTCTAAAAAAACAGGTTCTATTTCAAAGTTTCCACTCGGCTGCAATTGATCATGATGTTTTTGCATCATGACGTTGCGCTTAAGTTCATTAAGGGCTTTTCGCTTGGCCACCTGCATCAGCCAGGCAGGTGGGTTATCGGGAATACCACTTACACTCCAATGATCCAAGGCTGAAATGAGGGTTTCCTGCACCATATCTTCAGCCAGCTGAATATGAGCCGTCCCGAAAATACGGGTCAGGATGGCCACCAGCTTACCATACTCGGTGCGAAAAAGGTGTTCAACCAATTGACTGCTTTGCTGCATTATACACTAACTCATTTTTGGAAATACAATGGGTCTGACTTCTATGGTGTAAAGCCCCAGGTGTGGCGAAGAAGTGGCAAGAGCAGTGGCCTCTTGCAAATTACGTGCGCTGATCAGAAAATAACCAGCAATAATTTCCTTTGACTCGAGAAAAGGTCCGTCAGTAAGGGGCTTTTGTTGAATATCTGTTAGCAAGGCACCCCGGTCTTCCAGGCGCTGACCCCCAAGGTACTGATCCCCCAATTCGTTAACCCAGGTCTTATAGCGGGTCATAACACTCTGAAGTTCATCGGGTGAGAGGTGGTTCATACCATCTCCTTTCAGGATAAGTAAAAATTCTTGCATGATCTTTTTTATTATGACAAATAAGCGCGTGAAATCCAGACTTACCTGGTAATAATTTTGAAGAAAAGGTAATGCCTATAGTTCTATTTCCATATAATGAAGGTGAAGGTCTTCACCCCAATAATGGTTCTCCACTTTTTTGGTTTGAAAACCCATCTTGTGATAAAAACGCTGCGCATGCTGACTGGTGCGGACAACCACCCGCTTTATGTCTGTTTTTTTACGAATGTGTTGCAGGCGGTGTTTGCATACTAAAGTGCCCAATCCCTGGCCATGATATTGTGGGTGGATCATACCCCAGGAGAGTACAGCGGTTACCCCGCTTTCTTCGTAATTAATACCTCCGCAACCCACTGCAGCTCCATCTTTTTCCAGCACAAAATAATCTTCCCTTTCCTTTTGAAGGTAACGTTCAAAATCTGTCCGTTCCGCAGGCGCAAAATACTGTGGCGTGTTAAGGTCAATAAGTTCCAGAAGAGCTTTCTGATCTGTAGTTTGATAGAGGCGGATGACAGACATGCTTCAAATATAGCAAGCCCTTCAATAGGTGGAAAGTAAAGAACCGGTTTTTACTGAGACCTCAGGCACAGGGTAAAAGAGCAGGTGCTCTTGAAAAACAGCGTTGGAAACCTACCTTTGTGTCTATGAAAAAAATCTACCACCTCTCTACCTGTAGTACTTGCCAGCGTATTATTAAAGAACTGCAGCCCGGCAGTGATGTAGTGCTTCAGGACATCAAAACTGAACCGATGACCGGAGAACAGATAGACCAAATGGCTGAAATGGCGGGTTCGTATGAAGGGCTTTTCAGCCGCAGAGCCATGAAATACAAAAGCATGGGTTTAAAGGACAAAGAACTTTCGGAGCAGGACTACCGCCAGCTGATATTGGAGGAGTACACTTTTCTCAGGCGCCCGGTGATCATTGTGAATGACAATATTTTTGTGGGGAATGCCAAAAAAGAGGTGGAAGGGGCTAAAGAGGCCCTGGGCTAGTCTTTGATAAAACGTTTTACCGAAGTGGGATTATTACCCGCCTGAACCCAGTAGATGCCGGCTGGCAGGCCAGTGAGGCTTATTTCGGTAAAGGGTGGCCCATAGGCTTGTTCTCTTACCACTTTACCACTCACATGACATATCCGAAGTAAGCCGCGGTAATGCTCACCCATATGCACTTGTAATACGGATTGAGCCGGGTTGGGGTATACTTCCACTAAATGGTGCGCAGGTCTATCCAGGTTTACATAATTGGGGCAGCTGGTGCTGAAACTGGTGTCATATTCTCCAATATGCCACTTCAGCAGGCTATCATGCACCACTACTTTAGCTGCAGCTCTTATCTGGGCTGCGGTAGCTACGGCCAGCCCTGCATTAAAGCTGCTCTGGCTAGGGTCTTTACGGAAAATAGCCGTGTAAAAGCAACAAGCTGCGGCATAACTTCCGGCCAGGGAGGGGTGGCTTTCATCGGCTTGGTACAGCTCAATACCAGGGTGGTTTTGCCGTATATACCGCCATACGGCACCCACCGGAGAAACCACCGCATTATTGGTGTCGGCCATGTGTCTGTATCGCAGGGATAAGAGACTATCCATGCCTTCGTAGGTACATACATAGGGCCAGTTGGGGTAAGCCGCACAGTTTACCTGGTCTCCGTTCTTCCGTCCCCAGGTCATGTAAAACATGGTTTCGGTACACGCATCGGAAAAGGTAATCACACTATCCAGGTAACGTGCCGGGGGGTATACGGAAAATGCTACGTTAGAAGGATCAAGCGAAGGGACCTGGCTCTGATCCTGTAAAACAACATAATCCCAGCCACCCTGCATGATCTTGGCCAGGGATACCGGAGAAACATGATGCACCCACAGGGAAGAGCCTCCCGGAGTATGATTGTCATAGATCAGAGTGTCTCCGCTTGAAGTGGCCATATCCGCAATGAGCTGCGGCAGATTATTGTAATAGGTATAGCTGTTGCCCAAAAAGAGGGCCTTGCGCGTATGCGTTTGGGCATGCATGAATATACTGAGCAGAATGGCCGAACAAAGTCCCGTGATCTTCATATCAGGTAAAGATACCAAAACAAGGTAAAGGTTTCTTAAAGAAGGCATTCACTAAGGCTTATGCATACTTTGCGGCTTTGGTTCCAGGCATCCGCAGGGCAGTTTTTCAAGAGGTGAATAGTGCAAACTTATGGGAGGACTGCCGTTTTCGCTATTGTAATCTTTAAGGTTGATGGATTTGCGGTGTACTCCATTCACCACAAAGGATACTTCATAGTGGAAGAGAACATCGTTGAGTATGCTAACCTCACAGTCTAAATACTTTTTAGTGGAATCAGGCCCCGGCAAGCCAGTACTATTTTTAACATAATAATAGGGAAGAAAGAGTTCAGTGCTGTCGGTTGAATCCCTTTTCAGCGCACCAATACCTGAGGCTCCGAGACCGTTTGTAAGGCCGTGCGCGTTTAGCCAGGGAAAGTCTTTACACTCCACCTTGAAAGGTAAAAAATCAACACCTGTACCGTCAAATGAACTATCAAATTCTACGGGGATGTATTTGATATACATCGGTTTAAGCACGTTGTAGTCCAGATAGACCCTTTGAACCGGCTTTTCGCCCTTAAACACAAACTCATCTGGTGTAACAATACCTATGTCGTATACGGTGTTGGAGTCGCTAAGCACATGCGGGCTCTTTTTAAACACCGGAGGCGAAGCGATATAATATTTGGAAACGTAAAATGTATCCTGGGTAAGAGAATCTATCTGTTGTCCAAAGGGGAGGCCCGAAAGGATCTGATTAGCCTTATTCCATTTAAAGCCCTTCGGCCCGTTCCAGAATTTGCTGGATACGTTCAGGATAGTGTTGCAACCAAAGAGGGCTATGGAATGGTATTCAGAATGAGCTTGGGTGGAGTTTCCAAGGTTAAAATTCACATATCCGGTACTATCTGCGGTGTAGGTATTCTGAGCAATTGCTCCCGAATAAAGAAGGATTAAAGAAAGGAGAAGTGCTATACGTTTGGTGGTTGGTTGCATTTTGTTTGGGTATGGTAAGTAAAAAAACAGCTTGTGATAAGAAGAATCTTCGTCTAATGTAACACATCCGGGGAATCATTTATAAAGGTGGTTGTGAAAAGAAGGAGTTCCCGGGGATAGGATGCCAGGCTTGGGGGGTGATGAGGTTTAGAACAAGCATGCTGCTACGCTGGCGGAGGTATGCAGGTTTTGTTTTATTCTCCGAGGATTTTTCGCAATCCGGATAATGTTCGGAAAGGCAGCTCAGCTATTGAGTTATTGGCCAGCCATGACGGAATATTATCTCCGGGTTCGGAGTGAAATTCATAGATGACTTCTGTTTTTTCCCCTATAGGCTGTAATAAAATATACCCTTCTGCTTTTCTCACCCTTACTATTCCCTCCTTTTCCGGTATATAATCAGGGATTCCTTTTAAAAATATTCTTACCACTCCCCGGGGAAATGCATTGATAGACATACGGTAAACCATGTCCCTATTACTATAAGGCCATGGAAACAGGGTCTCCACATAATTGTACTGAGCATCACCCTCCTGCTTTAGGAGTTTCGATGTTTTTGTATAGCCGTACCATTGGGTATAATTATCGGCATTCTTCAGGATGTCTAAAATTTCATCCGTGCTTGCATTAACAATCGTAACAGCTTTAAAAGCTTTGAAATCTGAGTCTTCTTTTATTTTCGTATAAACAATGATGTCTTCTTTATCTGTGTCAATTTCCCATGAGTTTTGAGCAGAATGAGCTATTGACAGTAAGCAGAATAAACCTATCAGTAATGTTTTCATTTTCACGATTGCGGTTGGCTAGAGTATATTTTCTTTGGTTTTATATAGCCTATGGAAGTAATAAAGGAACAGGAATGAAAAAATAAAATCACCCACTATCACAATGAATACAACGGGCCCGGCCATACCGGCCAGGTAAAATTTTAACAATGAGAAGGCAAAACCTACTTTTCCAATGCCGCCAACAATTACAATACCCGTATGCTTTAGTGGATTATACGCTACAATTGAATAGCCGATAAAGTATACCAGTGTAGTTCCCCACGCTCCTTGATATATGGCATAATAAAGCGGATCGACCAATTCTCTGTTGAAAAAACCATTGAAGGTGTAAGCTGTGTTGAAGTAGCCAAAAATTGCTCCTGTTAAATTCCACAAGGCTGAAATAATAAACAAGATTTTGAAAAAACGAAGTTCTTTGCTTTTCATTACAATATTGATTTTGAGTAAAACTGAATTGTAAATTAAGCGCAACAAAAAAGGCTGTGCATTTACATATGTAAAGAAATGCTGCCTATTGAGATAAATTTTTCCTGATTCTACTCAGTTGAGTAGGGCTAATTCCAAGATAGGAGGCAATATGGTATTGTGGGATTACTAATTCAATGCCGGGATATTCCTTTTGCAGAATCAAATAACGCCTGTCAGCATCTAACATCGCCATTTCGAGTTCTTTTTTTTCATTACTCAAAAAATAGTTTTCCGCAATGAGGCGCCTCAATCGTTCAATCTCAAAATTACCTTCCGATAACTTTTCGATTGCATAAAATGAAGCTTTCCAAATTTTACAATCTGTAAGCGCTTGCTGGGCAACTTCGTTCTTTTGCTTACTAATGAGTGAAGCATAAGACCCTATGATTGAGGGTGCTGAAAAAAAGGTTTTGTTATATTCCTTTCCCTCATTGTTCACATAAAAAGCCCTTACTACACCAGTTTCTAAAAAGGCAATTTCTTTCGCAAATTGTCCTTTTCTTATAAAGTAGGCTCCTTTTTTCAATTCATCGTAAACAAATATTTCCCCCATCAGCCTTAGTACTTTTTCAGAAAGCGGGACGGTACTATTAAAGAATTTAATAAGGTTCTCCATGATGTTCTGTGAGATTGACGAGCCTGTCTCTTCAGCAGCTAATATCTCCTGCTAAACGCAGTTCTGTTTCAGGAACGGAAAGATATTGAATTTGATAATGAGGGAGGTATTTGAGTACCTCTTTCCACTTAGCCGCTAATAGGCAGGTTTTTTAAGCGGGGCTTTTGTCCCTTTTCCAGCTTTTACTTTATAAACCCCATAAGCACCGGCAAACAAAATTCCGGCTACAGTAGCCATAGCCCCGGCAATGCTGCCGTTGAGCCATGTGGCTAAAACATAACCACATACAGAGATCAACAGGCTGAGAATAGCGGTATAGAGCAACATGGTCTTTAATCTTCCGGTAAGGAGGTACGCGGTGGCGGGTGGAGCAATAAGCAGCGCTACCACCAGTATCGCCCCAACCGATTCAAAAGACACCACAGTGGTAAGGGACACCAGGCTCATAAACACAAAGTGCCAGATTACTGTGGAGATACCCAGTGCTTTAGCATAATCGGGGTTAAAGGTGGTAATGAAGAAGCCTTTATAGCCAATACGGGTTACCAGCAGCACAATCAAAGCCATAGCACCACTGACCCAGAGCGGGCGTGGGCCCAGGTTGGTTCCGGAATGGGTAATGATGAGATCCAGTGGGACGTACGCTATCTCACCGTAGAGTACGCATTCCTGATCCAGGTCTACCTGCCCGGTAAAGGCCGAGATAAGGATCACGCCCAGGGCAAACAACCAGGTGAAGGTTATGCCAATGGAGGCGTCTTCCTGCAGGCGCGCTTTTTTGTGTAATAATTCAATGAGTACGGTGGTTAACACGCCCACCGCTGCCGCGCCTATAAGCATGGGAATATTATTGCGAGACCCGGAAACGAGGAAGGCAATCACTATACCGGGTAGCACGGAATGGGAAATAGCATCACCCACCATGGCCATCTTCCGCAGTATGAGAAAGGTACCGAGGGTGCCACAACTGAGGGCAATGCAAAAAGCGGTCAATATGATATACAGCGCTTCCATCTATTTACGGGGATAAGGTATAGGGCTGTGGTGTGGATCGGTTTCCGGGTAGTCTAGTTCACGCAGAAGTTGCTCCTCAATTTCAGGGGTAATAATGTGTTCTATGGTTTCCGCATTAGGGTGAATATGGTCGGCCTTGAGGCGCATCCGCTCTGTAAGATACATTTCCCACAGACGATGCAGGCGCACCACGCGCTTAGCTTCTTCATAACCCTTTTCGGAAAGACTCCAGTTGTGCCCCTCCGGTATGAGGTAGAACTGTTTGCGTAAACGACCCAGGGCGGTGTTGTATTCGGTATCCGAGAATGGGCGTTTCTCCAGCAACTCTTCCCGGGAAAAAGTGCGGGAGGTCGGGTTATTTTCCCGCAGGTGGTAAAAAGTCTTCAGCAGGTTTTCCGAGAGTATCTTTTTACGGTTCTGTTGTTGTTGACGAATACGTGCAACCACTCCTTTCTTGGGTGCGAAGAAAAGTGAAAAAAGAGCCAGAAAAGAAAGGCACATTACGATCCACGGACCGGTGGGCATATTGGGAGCGGCAAAGGAGATGTAGGATCCTACCAAGCCGGAAAGGCCTCCGGCAATGGCGGCCAGGACCATCATCACCAACAGACTTTCCGTCCAAGAACGGGCAGTAGCAGCCGGGGTAATGAGCAAAGCAGCCATCAAAACCACTCCAACCGATTGAATACCAATAGCAATGGCCAGTACAGTAATGGTGGAAAGAATGAATTGCAGCCGTTTTACCGGTAAGCCTGAGGCTTGGGCAAAATCAGGGTTAAAGCTCAACACTTTAAATTCCTTAAAAAAGAGAATGACCGCTATTAATAGTATGAGGGCCACAATGCCATAGGCGAGGAGGTCGCTGCGCGTCATGGAGGCGGCCTTGCCAAAGAGGAATTGATCCAGGCCGGCCTGGTTGCCAGCCCCGGAATGCTGTATAGAGGTTAAAAGCAATATACCTATACCAAAAAAAACACTGAGGACCAACCCAATAGCGGTGTCAGGTTTTAGCTTGGTAGCTTTGGAAAGATGTTCAATGAGGAGCATGGCTATCCAGCCGGAAATGAGCGCTCCGCTCATGAGCACAAAAGGATTTTTGGTTTGGAACAGCATAAAGGCAATGGCAATGCCCGGCAGTATGGCGTGTGCCACTGCATCGCCCACCAGGGAGCGCTTGCGCAAAAAAGCAAAAGTGCCCACGGTAGCAGCACTCATCCCGAGGAAAATCGTTCCGAAGGTAACCGTACGGACGTTTGGGTCCTGGAAGCTCAGGAATTCGAGCAGCTTATCCATCGCCTTGTCCCTCTTTTTCTTTAAAGTTGCTCTCGCGTATGGGGAAGTCTTTCTTAGCTATCAGGTCGCCAATGCGCGACAATACCGTTAAGCGACCACCATAGGCCTCCTGTAAAAGGTTAGAAGTGAAGACTTCATCTTTAGGCCCAGAAGCCACCAGGCGAGTGTTCAGCAGTACGATCCAGTCGAAATATTCATAAGCGGTCTGCAGGTCGTGATGCACAATGATCACCGTTTTGCCCTCTTTTTTCATCTCGGTGAGCAGGTTGAGAATACTCTCTTCCGTAGCAGCATCCACCCCTACAAAAGGTTCGTCCATAAGGTAAAGGTCTGCCTGCTGTGCAAGGCTGCGGGCAATGAATACCCTTTGCTGCTGTCCACCGGAAAGCTGGCTGATCTGCCGTTTGGCATATTCCAACATGTTTACTTTTTCCAGCGATTGGGTGGTGATCTCACGGTCACGGGCCGTCATGCGTTTAAAAAGGTTGTTCTTTCGGTAACGGCCCATTTGGACCACTTCAAATACATTAGCCGGAAAATCCCAGTCTACGCTTTCACGTTGTGGCACGTATGAAACCCGTTCGCGAATATCATTGAGCTTTTTACCAAAGAGGTTTACATAACCACTGTCCGGCTCCATCAAGCCCATAATGTTTTTAAGGAGGGTAGTCTTTCCCGAACCGTTGGGCCCCACAATGCCGATCAACTGACCTTGCGGAAGCTGAAAGTCAATATCCCAAAGCACAGGTTTACGGTTGTAGCTGGCCGTTAGGTTATGGACTTCCAGAGCAGGTGCATCAATATTCATCGCAACGCATTTACTATGGTGTTCACATTATGCCTCACCATCCCTGTGTAGGTGCCTTCCGGAGTTCCGGCCGAGCCCATGGCATCAGAAAAGAGTTCACCACCCAGTTGTACGGGGTGTTCTTTGCCTTCACAACCTTCAATTACTGCTTCAATAGATCGCTTGGGAACCGAGCTTTCTACAAAAAGTGCTTTAATCTTTTTGGAGGATATATAATTCACCAGTTCGGTAACATCCTGTAGTCCGTATTCAGCGGTAGTAGATATGCCCTGTAGTCCGCGAACCTCCATATTATAGGCCCGGCCAAAATACTTGAAAGCGTCATGGGCGGTGATCATAACCCTTTGGCTGTCAGGAATACTTCGGATCTTAGAGATGCAGAAGTTGTGCAGTTCTTCCAGTTCCTGCCGGTAAGCCATCTGGTTCTTCTGAATGTAATTTTTCCAATCGGGATAGAGCTTTTGCAGCTCTCGTGACACACCATCCATGGCTTCTATCCAAATAGAAACGTCAAACCAGATGTGTGGATCGTGAGCTCCGGCAAAGCTGGTGGAGTTGATTAAACGCTCCGGGCTGACCATATCCCCGGCTGCAATCACTGCTTTTTGCTTTTGCAGCTTGTCAAAGATGGAGCCCATTTTGCCTTCCAGATGAAGACCGTTGTACACAATAGCCTGCGCATCAGTCAGTAATCTGATATCGCCCTGGGTGGCTTTGTAGAGGTGAGGATCTACACCCGGACCCATGAGCACTTTTACTTCGGCACTATCGCCCATCAGATGTTGCACCATATCACCGAGCATGCCGGTGGTACAAACTATCTGAGGTTTGCCTTCTTCATCAGTTCCGGTTTCAGAAGAAGAAGAGTTCTGACAACTAATGACTAACATTGTAATTAAGGCAGAAAGGATTATTTTTTTCATTGTACAAAAATGTTTTTACTGGCCAGAGAGCTCAGGTGAAGTTCTTGTCCGTGCACCGAAAGCCGCATGGAGCGGTCAAACTCTTCTATTTCTATAATTTCTATTTCATCACCGAGACCTATACCTAGTTTAGCGATGTACTTTAAAAAATCGGGTGCTGTATCCTTAACACCCCGAACTTTTACCGTTTTCCCGGGCTTACAATTGTCCAGAGTAAGGTTGCTGCTATGTGGAAATATTCCATTCTTATCCGGTATAGGGTCTCCGTGCGGGTCATATTGAGGGAAACCCAAAAACTCTTCAAGGTGATCGGTGAGTTTGCGCGACTGAATATGTTCCAGTTGCTCGGCAATCTCGTGCACTTCTTCCCAACCAAAATTGAGCTTGTCCACCAGGAAACATTCCCAAAGGCGGTGCTTGCGGACGGTTGAAATAGCCACCTTTTCTCCTTCTTCTGTCAGCTCAGCTCCCTGATACTTTTTATAATGAAGAACTCCTTTCTCTTTCAGCTTGCGTAACATTTCAGTTACGGTGCTGGGCTTAGTCTCCAGGCTTTCAGATATGGAATTGGTACTTACTCCCTTGTCTGCATCCCGTGAAAGAAAGTAAATAGCTTTGAGGTAGTTTTCTTCGGTAAGGGTATAGTTATTCATAATTATGCGGCAAATCTAAGTATTAGTTTGGAAATACAGAAATATAAATTTAGGTTTGCCTAAAAATTAATCAAATGAACAAATTCCTATTCACCCTCTTTGTACTTTCAACGGGGCTGGTTTCTTACGGACAAAGCATTATCACCGATCGCCCGGATCAGACAGAGGCTTCTTCAACCGTATCTCCCGGTACCTTTCAGATAGAATCCGGTTTTACTTTCCAAACCGAGGACATTTTTCGTTCATTGCCAGATGGCTCTGTTGCGGATAAACTTGAGAGTCAGGCCCTGCCTAACACCCTGTTTAGAATAGGGCTTTTTAAGCGCCTTGAGTTAAGGGTTGTAACACAACCCGAGCTACAGCGTTTGCTTTCAGACGGGGAGACCGTTTCACGGAATTTTGGAATTGCAGATCTTCAGCTTGGTTTTAAAGTTAATATACTGGAAGATCGTGAAGGGAGGCCCGAGGTGGGTTTTCTTTCACACGTCATCTTACCCACAGGTACCAATGGTATAGGTATTCCGTCCGGGGAGTACGGTATGGTAAGCCGGCTGCTGGTAACACATGCTCTGAATGATCATATGAACCTGGCTTATAACCTTGGATATGAATATATCACGGAGTTGGAAAATTACATCTTCGTATCCCTTTCATGGGCCACAGCTCTTTCTGATAAAATAGGTGTATACCTGGAGCCTTATGGTTCATTGGATGAGTGGGAGTGGGTAGTGAATGCAGATGCTGGTTTTACCTATTTGGTGCATGATAACTTACAGCTTGATTATTCATTTGGAGTAGGTATTACGGAGGGAATGAATTATCATTCTGTGGGCGCTAGTATTCGGTTACCGGGTAATTAATTAAAGTCGATATCCTTGCTGCCTGACATAGTGGTGAAACACAATATCAATGTTAAAACACTGAATTTCAATGAAATGTTAAGAACAAAATATTAGCATATTGGTTATTCAGATATTAGTAACCAAATAAATTAATACTATGCTTCGCTTAATTCTGATTTTTCTGGTGGTCGCACTGATTGCGGCACTTTTTGGCTTTGGAGGTCTCGCTGCCGGAGCGGCTGGGATTGCAAAAATTATATTTTACATTTTCCTCGTGCTATTAGTCATTTCTTTATTATTCAGGCTGATAGGTGGGCGATAAAACAAATGATGTAGTTATATAAAAAGAAAAACCGGTTTTAAACCGGTTTTTCTTTTTAGAGTATAATGTCCATTAATGGATCCGCATTTTTTGTACCATTTCAGTGGTAAGCGGGTCGCTATAAGTGCCGTATGCGTCTACCATAGTTCCCTTACGCCCATCATCCGCAGTTATAGCATAGAGAATAGACATATCATCAGGGTTTGTCATGCCTTCAAAACGGTGAAATTCATCAATATGAAATTCTGAGGGTTTATAGGTAAGCTTTTCACTTTTGCATTCAATACAATTCTCTAAGAGATTAAAGTCAAGAGTATAGCCTCGCTTATTAAGGTCTTCTATGCCTTTAGATAAGGTGTCATATTTGTTATCCATGATATTGCGTTTTATAATGTAACCTGAAAAGCGGGGGATGGTTTTTAGCTGTAGGTGCTATATCTTATAGTATTCTTTCAGGTGCATTTTTTCACCGTCATACTCAGCATACGTATAATATTTAATCCAATCTCCCAGGTTTATGTATCGCGAACTTTTAGTGAGTTCCAGGTCAATAGGAAGATGGCGGTGGCCAAAAACAAAATAGTCGAAATGTTCTTTCTCCAATACTTCCCGCGCAAAAATAGCCAGCCACTCCTCGTCTTCTCCTAAAAACTTAGCGTCAGACTCCCCGGTTTTAGCACGGCTGCTGCGACTGAAATAATCGGCCAATCCAATTCCGAAATTGGGATGTAAACGGGCAAAGGACCATTGCAGGAACTTATTGGAAAAAACCTTTTTGATGAACTTATAGCCGTGGTCTCCTGGCCCTAAGCCATCACCGTGGCCAATGAAGAACTTTTGCTCATTCCAGGTCCGGGTAATAGGTTCCCGATACAGCTTAACTCCGGTTTCCTTTGGCATATAATCAAATATCCACATATCGTGGTTTCCGGTAAACATATGTACGGGAAGACCACTGTCCGTGATCTCTGCAATTTTACCGAGTACACGCACAAACCCGCGGGGCACCGCTCTTTTGTATTCAAACCAAAAGTCAAAGAGATCGCCCACAATAAATATTTCTGCCGCATCTTGCCGTACCTCATCGAGCCAGCGTACAAATAGCTTTTCGCGTTCCAGGCTCTCCTCATAATTGGGAGCACCCAGGTGCAGATCAGAGGCAAAGTATATCTTTTTACCGTTGGGTAATTGCATGGGCGCTAATATAAGCCACCTGTTAAAAAGGTAAGTTGAAATAAAATTGTCAGGAGCCTCTTTGGGTAAAAGAACCCATGCCTCCCACCTTTATACCTAGCGAAGTAAATGTTTTCGTTTCGCGAAGAATTACAGTTATATAAAAAACAGAAGTAAAGGAAAGAAACTTAAAACCAATTCCTGCCTCTAGTGGAGTACCCATACCAAGCTTGGATTTGTACTTATATGAATCACTTCCTAAAAAACCCGTACCGGGAATGGTATCAGAGACCGTATAATTATGAGTAAATGTAAGCCCGGATTTAACATACCATAAGCTATGTTCCTTAATATCAATATAGCCGTACCAGATATTGGAAAAATTTAGTTTGGGATCACCATTGGGGCCAAATATATCTAGTAAAGGAGGTAGCCGGTATGTGCTGAGTCCAAAAAGGTGGTGATTAACACTAATATTAATTCCGAGCCCATATAATTCACTTGCTATTGGGGAATTAGAAGAACCTGCGTTAAAATCCAGCCAACCTACTGTATTCGCGGTGTCATTTTTTTGGGCTATGCCCGTAAAAGTTGTAAAGAGGAGAAGATATACTAGAAGGCGGGTCATGCAGGCAGGTTTTTAAGTTGAAGTGTAGCTTATCTGCAAAAACGGGACTTTAAACTAAAAAAGTATTGGAAGTGACTTATAAAATCGTTTTAGGTAAGGGGGATTGAAAAGGATATGGCTCTGCTCAGAATGGTATAAGCAGCAACTATTTTTATACAAAGAGGATAATTGGCAGAAATCCATAAAAAAATCCCGCCTGAGCGGGATTTTAAAATGTATTATTTCGCGAAAATTATTTAGCAGCTTCGTAGCGCTTGCTTACTTCATCCCAATTGATGACATTAAAGAAAGCCGAAACATAATCGGGTCTGCGGTTTTGATACTTCAGGTAATAAGCATGCTCCCAAACGTCAAGCCCCAGTATGGGAGTTCCCTGTACTTCGGCAATATCCATAAGTGGGTTATCCTGATTAGGAGAAGAAGTAACCTGTAGCTTGCCTTCTTTATTCACAATTAACCAAGCCCATCCTGAGCCAAAACGGCTCTTAGCTGCTTCAGCAAATTCATCTTTAAAAGACTGGAAAGAGCCAAAAGCATTATTGATAGCGCTGGCCAGATCACCGGAAGGCTCACCGCCACCGTTAGGACTCATTACCGTCCAAAATAAACTGTGGTTGTAAAAACCACCACCATTGTTGCGCACGCCTTTACCATGTTGGGAAACATTTTTCAAAATGTCTTCAATAGAAGCATTTTCATTGCTGCTACCTTCTAGTGCATCATTTAGTTTGGAAGTATATCCCGCATGATGCTTATCATGGTGGATTTCCATGGTTTGTGCATCAATATGAGGTTCCAGGGCATTTTTTGCATAAGGAAGATCGGGAAGTTGAAAAGCCATAATTTATGAGTTTTGATTAAATATTAATGATTGTCGAGTTAGGCTAACAAAGCTATGCAGAATAGGTTTATCCAAAAGTTAAACTACTGATGAAACTATCGATAATGCTTATAACGGCTGTGGGTATAGCCTGAATAACTTGCTGGTGAACTCATCAAAGGGTATTGCTTTTTTAATAATTTCACTACGCTAAACAGTGGTATGAGCAGTTCAGAATTTACTATATACACAGCCTCGGCCGGAGCCGGAAAAACCTATAACCTGGTGTACAAGGTGCTGCGATTGTGTCTCAGTGCTACCGAAAACACGGCCTTCCGGACGATACTGGCTATTACGTTCACCAATAAAGCGGCAGCGGAAATGAAGGAGCGCATTGTGCGCACGCTCGAGGAATTCTCTGCTTCAAAATCAGACCAGGAAAATACTTTATTTCAGCGTTTTTGTGAAGAGCTGAACCTGAGTCCGGAAGAATTGAGGTCAAAAAGCGAAGACGTCCTTAGAGCCATACTGCACCAGTACTCCGCTTTTTCAATTTCCACCATTGACAAGTTTACCAACCGGCTCATCCGCACTTTTTCACAGGACCTTAAGGTTAGTGGAAATTACGAAGTGGAACTGGATGCGGAGCTTATTTTGAGCGAGGCTATAGATACGATGCTTTCTGACCTTGAAGAAGATTCCGCTTTGGCAGAAGTACTTATTCAATTCCTTAATGTGCAATTGGATGAAGGCAAATCACCACGGGCCGAGTACCGTTTGTTGGATGTAGGCTATACCTTGTTTGAAGAACGGGCTATTGCCCCACTATCAGTTCTTAAAGGACTGGATTCGAGAAGCTTTTTGGAAATTCGTGAAAAGCTTTACCTGCGAAATAACCAATGGGAGAAAGAGGCGCAAAAAATAGCCAAATCAACACTTCAGTTAATTGACGATAACCATATAGACCACAGCTTTTTCTCGCGGGGTTCCCTACCTAAATATATTTCCGGAATTTGTAATAATCCACACCTTGAGCTTCCAAGCCCCACAGTACAGAAGCAAATGGTAGGCGAAGCGGACTTTTATCCTAAAAACAAAGCGAAAGAAGCGGCCGGTTATATTGACCCTATTGCCGGTGAGTTGATGGAGCACTGTCAGGCTTTGCTACATTTTATTATAGATCACGCAGCTGTATATGAACTGTCCAAACTGATTTTACGCAATATTTTCAGTCTTGCCGTGGTAGCTCAGATCGAGAAATACCTGGGGCAGATCAAAGACGAAAGTAACCGTCTGCCGATTGGAGAGTTCAACCAGTTGATCAGTAACCATTTAAAGGAGCAACCGGCTGCCTTCCTGTATGAGCGTATAGGGGACCGATACCGGCATTATTTTATTGATGAGTTCCAGGATACTTCCCGTCTGCAGTGGTTAAATCTGTTGCCCTTAGCCAATAACACTATGGCGCAACAGGGTTCCGTAATGCTGGTGGGAGATGCTAAACAATCTATTTACCGCTGGCGGGGCGGAGAAGTAGAGCAGTTCCTGGATTTGCACAGTGATAAGGATGTAAGCAACAAAGTGGATCACGAAGGAAAACAGAGCTCATTATACGAACGGTCAACGGTACTACTCAAAGATAACTGGCGGAGTCTTAGGGAAGTCGTAAATTTTAATAACCAGTTTTTTGAGCTGGTAGTTGACATTAAAGATAAAAACGGATTAAAGCTTACGAACCTTCAGCATCGCCAGCTTTTTAAGGAAGCCCGGCAAGAGGTACAAGCCGGAGACGGGGGCCTGGTGAGTATAGATATACTGGACGATACGGAGTCAGCAACGCTATATACAGAACAGCAAAGCCGGTATGTGATACAATATATACAGGAGGCTTTAGAAGATGGATATGAACTGCGTGATATCTGCATCCTCAGCAGGAGTAAAAAACACAACAGTACTTTATCCAGATTGCTGTCAGACAATAATATACCCGTTGTTAGTTCAGATAGTCTGCTATTAGGCCAATCCGAAAAAACCGGGGTAATTGTGGCCTTTTTGAAACTTGCTCTGCGGCCGGATGATCAATGGTCACGGCTAAGCTTCCTGGAGTGGTTCTGGTCAGAATACGGCCTTCAACTGGAGGAATCAGATGGGTACGCATTTGTAGATGGCTGGATGAAATCAGATCTGAGCAAGTGGCAGGAGTTATTGCGCCCTGTGTGGGAAGATTTTTCCTGGCTGCGTTTTCGCAATGCTTCCCTGATCAATAAAGTACAAATGGTAGTGCGCGGTCTGGGCTTTGGAGCACAGAATGACCCTTTTTTACAAAGCTTTATGGACAAGGCGCTCGACTTTGAAGATGGCAAAGAAGAAGGGGAGTCTGAATTTCTGCGATGGTGGGATATGAAGGGAGCGGCCACAGCTATTGAAATGCCGGATGATTTGGAGGCGGTACGCCTCATGACCATTCACAAAGCCAAAGGGCTAGAATTTCCGGTGGTGATCCTGGCCTTTGCAGACTGGCTTGCCTTTCGTGAGCCGATGCCTCCCAGTACCTGGATGCTGTTGCCCCCGGATGAATTTTTTGGATTACCAGCAGCTAAGATCGGTTTGCGTGAAATGATTGAAGTACCAGGCCTTGAGACCTACAATGCCATATTTCAAAAGCATAAGGAGGATGTGGCGCTGGACAACCTGAACCTGCTTTATGTGGCCCATACCCGTGCCCGCGATCGCCTGCATATTCTGGGTAATGAATCCAGGGATGCGAATCAACGGATAACGGTTTATTTGCGATATTTCATGGAACTGCAGGGGGCAGAGGGTTCATGTTGGAGTGCCGGGGAAAGAAGCCGGAAGGCAAAACAGACCAGGCCGTCAAACTCTTCCGAAGAACTTATGGTCTATACCTCTGTACCGTGGCGGGAGCGACTGGATGTAGCTGTGGACTCCCCAAAGAACTGGGAGGGTGGCGAAAGTGCTTCTGCTGCCTGGGGTAAAAAAGTACATTCCATTTTGTCCATGATAGATTATGAAAGTAACCTGGAAGAAGTGCTCCACAAAATGGAGAGTCGTGGATTTTTTCTGAAAGAGGAAATGGAAACGCTCCGGGAACTTACCCAACAGGCTTTAGAGCACCCGGAACTAAAACCCTATTATCAGGAAGGTTTACGCGTATTAAACGAATCTGCAATACTGGTCCCTGGCTTCACTTCCTTGCGACCAGACCGGCTGGTGCAGGAAGATGATATCTTCCACATTATTGAGTATAAAACCGGTCAGCCTGATCATACGCATCAGCAACAGGTAGAGTCCTATGCCGATATATTGCGTCAGCAAAACCTGAAAGTGGGAGATAAAATACTCATTTACCTCAGTGAACCGTTGCAGGTCGAAAAGTGGTAAAACATTATGCTTTATCAAGGGGCTTTTATAATGGAACGGTGAGTAAGGGGGTTTTTACACGCTTGAAAATTTCAAGAGCCGTGTTCTCTGCAAATAGATTGTAGAAGAAACTATGTTCATGAGAACCGATAATCAGCAGATCGGAAGAAAGCTTATCCACCTCTGCCAAAATGGTTTTAACCGTTTCTCCCTGAAGAAGTAATCCTTCAGCATTAATGCCGGTATCTTGTAACTTTTTCGCCCTGTCTTGAATAAACCTATGTTCGTCCCTGAGATCTTCAGCGCGTATATCACGTATGTATTGCGGACCGGGCTCATAGCCCACAAAATCAGGATCTGGTGCAGCAATATGCAGAATCCACAAGTGAGCATCAAATTTGTGCGCAAAGGAAGCTGCGTAATCAATCAGCTGCTCAGACTTTTCCTCAAAATCTATGGCTACTAGAATGTTCTTCATGACAGTATTCTTTAATGCTTCAGGTTTTAATGGCTATTTCTGATAAAAGTGATTTTGGAATACAAATGTTTAGCAGCCCATGCCCACATTTTTATCTTTGCCGGAAATAAAGATAAGTTATGTACGGCAAACTCCAGGAACACTTACAGAACGAGCTTCGTGAAATCGAGAAATCCGGGCTCTTTAAAAAAGAACGGATCATTACCAGCGAGCAGGGCGCTGAAATTGAAGTAAGCGGTGGCCGGAAAGTGCTGAACTTTTGCGCCAACAATTACCTCGGTCTTTCCTCACATCCCAAGGTGGTGGAAGCCGCCAAAAAAACCCTGGATACCCATGGCTTCGGAATGTCATCGGTGCGCTTTATCTGTGGAACCCAGGATATTCACAAAGAACTGGAGCAGAAGATTGCTGACTTTCTGGGTACAGAAGACACGATCCTTTATGCCGCAGCTTTTGATGCTAACGGAGGTGTCTTTGAACCACTGCTCACCGCTGAAGATGCCATAATCTCCGATTCACTGAACCACGCCTCTATTATTGACGGAGTTCGTTTGTGTAAGGCTCAGCGTTTCCGTTATGAGAACAATAATATGGAAGACCTGGAAGCCAAGCTTAAAGAAGCAGAGGGTACCAGTCGGTTTAAGATCATTGTAACCGATGGGGTTTTCTCTATGGATGGGTACGTGGCCCAGCTGGATAAGATCTGTGACCTGGCCGAAAAATACGATGCGCTGGTAATGGTAGATGAATGCCATGCCACCGGCTTTATTGGTAAAACCGGCCGTGGAACACACGAGCTAAAAAATGTAATGGGTCGTATAGATATCATTACCGGAACTCTGGGCAAAGCTTTGGGCGGAGCCATGGGAGGTTTCACCACCGGTCGTAAGGAGATCATTGAAATGTTACGCCAGCGTTCACGTCCGTACTTGTTCTCCAACTCCTTGGCTCCAGCCATTGTGGGGGCTTCCAACGCGGTTTTTGACCTGCTGAGTGAGAGTACGGATCTCAGGGACAAGCTGGAGGAGAATATCAACTACTTTAAGGAAAACATTAAAAAAGCCGGGTTCGATATTAAGGATGGAGACTCGGCCATAGTTCCTATCATGCTGTACGATGCCGCTCTTTCTCAAAAGTTTGCTGATTGCCTGTTGGAAGAAGGTATTTATGTCATCGGGTTCTTTTATCCGGTAGTACCCAAAGAACAGGCGCGTATTCGTGTACAGCTATCAGCGGCCCATGAGCGCGAACACCTCGATAAAGCCGTGCAAGCCTTTACCAAAGTAGGTAAGGAGTTAAGTGTGATCTGATTTTCCGGTAAAGCATAATTTTTGATTTTCACATGGCCGGGCGAAGTAATTTAGCCGCCTGATGAGACTGAATTTTTCCATAGCGGAAAGTATGGATCGTATTGCGGATGACCTTGCTCAAAAGGAGTTTTGCATTATTGATCATTTTCTGAATGCTTCTGAGATAGAGGCGCTGCATAAAGCTCTCGCCTTTCACCGTGCGGAAGACAATTTTAAAAAAGCGGGTATTGGTAACGCCCACCTCTTTCAGGTAGACAGAGAAATTCGGGGGGATTATATCAAATGGATCTCGCGCGAAAAGGCGCAACCTGCCGCCATCCATTTTCTGGAGAGGATTGAAACATTGATGGAATCCCTTAACCAAACCCTCTTTCTCAGCCTGAAAGACTATGAATGTCACTTTGCTATATATCCGCCCGGCACTTTTTACGAAAAGCACCTGGATCAGTTCAGATCCACCAACAATCGCAAGATATCCTTTGCTTTTTACCTCAACAAAAACTGGAAAAAGGGAGATGGTGGTGAGCTACGCCTTCACCAGGAGGAGATACTGGACATTGAACCTTTAATGGGTCGACTAGTGCTTTTTCGCAGCGATACGGTAGAGCATGAGGTTTTAGTGACTTCTAAAGACCGTTACAGCATTACCGGCTGGATGCGCGACCGGCCGATTGATTTACCTCTATATTAAATTTTCCCGAACACTTCATTTTTTTGGTCGTTGTATGATCTAACTCTTTTACTTTGCCCTTCCAAAGCACATCCGCGCGAGTCGGGTTGCTTGAAAACACATAAAGCATGAGAAACAAATATTTTGATCTGATCGACCAGACCTTTGAATGGCCTCAAAAGGAATTTGACCTGGATGAGGATAAAAGCCTCAAGTGGAATGGTGTATACCTGATGGATATCATTAAGCAATATGGCACTCCTCTTAAGATATCTTATTTGCCCAGGATCAGTGAGCAGATACAACGCGCCAAACGTATGTTCAATGTAGCTATGGCCAAGGTAGGCTATGAGGGAGATTACAATTATTGTTATTGTACCAAGAGCTCACATTTCTCATTTGTGCTGGATGAAGCCCTTAAAAATGGTATCCACATTGAAACCTCCAGTGCCTTTGATGTCAACCTGGTGGAAGCACTATTCGAAGAAGGGAAAATTTCAAAAAAGCAGTTTATAGTATGTAACGGCTTTAAGCGTGACACATATGTAGAGAATATGGCCAGGCTTATAAATGATGGGTTTGAGAACGTTATTCCTATAGTTGACAATAAAAACGAAATGGCTTTGTTTGATGAGTTCATTCAGAAACCAACTAAGATAGGTATTCGTATTGCAGCTGAAGAAGAGCCGAAGTTTGAGTTTTATACGTCAAGATTAGGGATTGGCTACAAGGATATTGTCCCTTTTTACAAGGAAAAAGTGATGGAGAACAAGAAGTTTGAGCTTAAGATGCTTCACTTTTTCATCAATACCGGAATTAATGATACGGCCTATTACTGGAGTGAATTACTAAAATGTGTGAACGTATACATTGAACTCAAAAAAATCTGCCCCACATTGGACAGTCTGAATATTGGCGGAGGCTTCCCGATAAAGAACAGTTTATCGTTCAATTACGACTACAATTACATGGCGGAGGAGATCATTGCACAGATCAAACAGATGTGTAATAGTAAAGGTGTAAAGGAGCCGCATATTTTTACAGAGTTTGGATCTTTTACTGTAGGAGAGAGTGGTGCCACCTTCTTTTCTATTGTAGATCAGAAAAAGCAAAACGACCGCGAGAACTGGAATATGATTGATGGATCATTCATGACAGCATTACCCGATGCCTGGGCCATCAGCAAGCGCTTTATTATGCTGGCGGTAAATCGTTGGGATAAAGCTTATGAGAGAGTGCTTCTGGGCGGGCTTACCTGCGATAGTGATGATTATTATAACAGCGAACAGCACGCCAACGCTATCTATTTACCTAAATTCGATTCAGAAGAACGGCAAATTGTAGGCTTTTTCCATACCGGGGCCTACCAGGAAAGCATTGGGGGCTACGGAGGAATCCAGCATTGCCTTACCCCGGCTCCCAAACACGTGGTTATTGATCGTGATGAGAATGGTGATGTGCGTACCCGCCTCTTCGCCAAAGAGCAGAGTTACAAGAGCATGCTGAAAATTTTAGGGTATTAATCAAATTTGAATAGGTTTTTCGCTCCATTTTTAAAAACTTGCAATAGCAACTATGAAAGAACGCAACACTATATCCCGCTTCATTGAGGATAACTACCTGCATTTTAATGCAGCTGCATTAATGGATGCCGCCAAGGGCTACGAAAAGCACCTGGAAGAAGGGGGTAAGATGATGATTACCCTGGCCGGAGCTATGAGTACCGCGGAACTGGGAAAAACCCTGGCTGAAATGATCCGCCAGGACAAAGTACAGATCATCTCCTGCACCGGGGCAAACCTGGAGGAAGATATTATGAACCTGGTGGCTCACAACTCTTATAAGCGTGTGCCGCATTATCGCGACCTGAGCCCCCGGGAGGAGCGGGAGCTGCTGGACGGGGGTTTTAACCGTGTTACGGATACCTGCATTCCTGAAGAAGAGGCCTTTCGCAGGCTGCAAAAACACATCCATAAAATATGGAAAGATGCAGAAGCTAATGGTGAGCGCTATCTGCCCCATGAGTATATGTATAAAATGTTGCTCAGTGGTGATTTGGAAGAGTATTACGAAATAGACCCACAAAACAGTTGGATGCTGGCGGCAGCGGAGAAAAACCTGCCTATTATTTGTCCGGGCTGGGAGGACAGTACTATGGGTAACATCTTTGCCTCTTATTGTATGAAGGGCGACTTAAAGCCCACCACCATGAAAAGCGGTATTGAATACATGACCTGGCTTGCCGATTGGTACGTAAAAAACTCAGAGGGTAAAGGGGTTGGCTTCTTCCAGATCGGGGGCGGTATTGCCGGTGATTTCCCTATTTGTGTGGTGCCTATGTTGTACCAGGATCTGGAGATGGAAGATATTCCCTTCTGGAGCTACTTCTGCCAGATCTCTGATTCCACCACCAGTTATGGTTCGTATTCGGGAGCAGTGCCGAATGAAAAAATAACCTGGGGTAAACTGGATATTGATACTCCGAAATTTATTGTAGAATCTGATGCTACCATTGTAGCTCCCTTGATATTTGCCTGGCTTTTGAATTACTAAATCTCCAAATACTCCATCTACATGAAACCATCAAAAGGCTCCGATAAAAAACGCGTAATAGTGGATTACAAGAACGTGACCCAGAACATCCTGGCCATGTTCACCGATCTGTATCCCTACGGTTATGAAGACGATATTATTAAATTTAAGAATGCCAAAGGCGAAATGGTAACCGCAGTTCCCATTGAAACTGACGATACTAAATACCTGATCAAGGTAGGGGTTGAAATGGACGCCAAGATCGAAGCCTTCCTCGATGATGATGAAGACAATGGCGATGATGTGGTTTCAGACGATGCCTCCATGGAAGCTCCTTCTGAAGAAGATGACGACTAGATTAATCTAAAAAGCTAAAAATAGAAGCCTCCGAACGGAGGCTTTTTTAATGTTTATAATCAAGAGCGGTGGTTAGAACCGCTTGGTATACCCATGGCAATATGGGGTGCCACCGGTTTTATTGTAATAATCCTGATGCTTATCGTCAAGCTCGGTATAAAACTCTGTAGCCGGACTTATTTCCGTGGCTACATCATAACCTTTCGCTTCCAGTTCTTTCACCAGCTTTTGAGCTGTTTCCTTCTGCTTATCGTTCAGATAAAATATTGCAGAACGATATTGTTCGCCAATATCCGGTCCCTGGCGGTTGACCTGAGTGGGATCATGAGTTTCAAAAAAGAGACGGGCCAGTGTTTCATAATCCGTTTTTTCAGGGTCGTAAACCACCTCCACCGTTTCGGCATGGCCGGTAGTGCCGGTGCATACCTGTCGATAAGTAGGCTTTTTTACGTGTCCTCCACAGTATCCTACCGTTGTGGAGGTGACCCCTTCAATACGTTGCATATAATATTCAGTGCCCCAATAACATCCTGAAGCAAATAGTGCACGTTCCATAGTTTTTTGTGTATTTCTGTTGGTTTGGGCGTTCAGTGTAAATATAGATACTACAACAAACCAAAATCCTAAAATGATCTTCTTCATACCTGCATTTTAAAATATATACGCAATATCCGCACCACGCGATGAGTGAAGCGTCATATGCACGACAGAGCAGATTAAAATCGGTAATCAGCTTACTTTCTCAGCGTAGAATTTTTGATACAACAGTTCAGCGATCTGCACGGCATTGGTAGCCGCACCCTTGCGCAGGTTATCGGCCACTATCCAGCAATTAAGGGTATTTACCTGGCTGAGGTCCCTGCGGATACGTCCCACAAATACATTATCCTTACCCCGTGCAAACAGAGGCATGGGGTAATTATTTACCTCATTCTGATCCTGAACGGTGATACCGGGCGTATCTGCCAGCAGTTTGCGAATGTCTGAAGTATTGAACTCCTTTTCAAGCTCAATATTCACACTTTCGGAATGACCACCCATTACAGGTACCCGCACAGCAGTTGCGGTTACCTGCACACTATCATCACCCAGTATTTTTTTGGTCTCGTTGGTCAGCTTCATCTCTTCCTTGGTGTATCCATTATCTAAAAATACATCACAATGTGGAATGCAGTTGCGATCAATAGGGTAGGGGTAAGCCATTTCCCCGTCTTTACCAGCCCGCTCGTTATTCATTTGAGCCAAAGCCTTAACGCCCGTACCTGTCACGCTTTGATACGTACTTACTACCACACGCCTGATACCGTATTTTTCATGTAGGGGCTTTAATACCATCACCAGCTGGATGGTGGAGCAGTTGGGGTTAGCAATTATCTTATCTTCTTTGGTAAGCTCATGGCCGTTAATTTCGGGAACTACCAATTTTTTTTCGGGATCCATGCGCCACGCTGAAGAGTTGTCTATCACGGTAGTGCCGGCTTCCGCAAAACGGGGAGCAAACTCCAGTGAAGTGTTTCCGCCTGCCGAGAAAATAGCAAAGTCAGGACGGGCATCAATAGCTTCCTGTATGGAAACAATCTTGTATTCGGTGCCTTTAAATTCCACTTTTTTACCCATTGATTTCTCAGAAGCCACCAAAAGCAATTCATCAATAGGAAGGTTGCGTCCTTCCAAAACAGCCAGCATTTCCCGGCCTACCATTCCGGTAGCACCAACTAGAGCAATTCGCATACGTCAAAAAAATTTTAGAATTTTAAAGGGTCACTGAGTTGGCAAATTTACTAGATAATCAACTTATGAAGAAAGCTTTACTCATTTGTTTACTGCCTTTCGGGCTTCTGGCTCAGCTGACTATCTCGGATGATTTTAACGACAGCAACTTTACGGCCGATCCAGGCTGGTTAGGAGACACCGGTATTTTTCGGATTAACGCGAATAAAGAATTGCAGCTTAACGATACCTCTGCCGGGGAGGCATACCTCTACACCGGCAGTACTATTGCGGAGGATGCGACCTGGGAATTTGAATTACGGATGGATTTCAATCCTTCGGGCAGTAACTATTGCCGCATATATCTGATGAGTGACCAAAGCGATTTTACCGGAAGTTTAAATGGCTATTACGTAAGGGTTAGCGGCTCCTCGGCAGATCGCCTGAGTTTGTATCGCCAGGATGGTAACTCCTCTGCGCTGCTTACCGAAAGCGGTGATGATTATGTGGATGTGAGTAATGTGTATTTGCGTTGCCGGGTTTCACGAAGTAATGGCAATTGGAGCCTTGAGGCCGATACAGGATTGATTATGGACCCGCTGGTACTGATAGGAACAACCATTGATAGTATGTATAAAAGCAGCACCTATTTTGGCGTGAACCCACATTATACCACCACTCGCTCGGATAAGTTCTTTTTTGACAATTTCAATTTGTCAGGTGAGGCTTTTACCGATGATCAGCCTCCCCGTTTGGATTCTGTGTTCGTAGAGCAAAGCGATCGTTTGCAGGTTTTCTTCTCAGAGGCGGTGGCGTTGCCGGGAGCTGAGGATGAAACGAATTACCTTTTCAGCAATGGGGTGGGGCAGCCGGTAAATGTTATTCAGAGCGCACAGAATTTTCAAAGGGTAGACGTGGAACTGGCCACGAACCTGCTCCCCAATACAATTTATCAGCTAAAGGTTTCAGGGGTGGAAGATGCTTTTGGGAATATCTCCAATGACAGTATTGAGTTTACTGCGGATAACCCGGCTCCTGCATTAAGCCAAATAAGTGTGCAGAATAGTACTACCCTCCAGCTGAGTTTTAGTGAAGAGATAGCCCAAAACAGAGCAGAAGACGAAACAGCCTACTTCGTTTCAGGAAGTATCGGTCAGCCGGATTTGGCTCAGCAGAATACCCAGGATCCCACGCAGGTGGTGTTGGCATTCAGCAACCCTTTCCAGAATAATTCAACGTATACTCTTCAAATTCAAGGCCTGGAGGATGATTTCGGTAATACATTGGACACCAATGTATCTTTTACTTTCTTTATTCCGGGAGAGGGTTCTGTGGTGATTAATGAGATCATGGCCGACCCAAATCCGGTGGTGGGTGTACCGCCCAATTCCCTGCCGGAACGGGAATACCTGGAGCTTTATAATCGCGAAGATGTGCCGGTTAATCTTAAAGACTGGGTATTGCAAATCGGTACCACCCGGGAAGTCTTATCTTTTTATGAGCTTGGTGCTAAAGACTATGTAGTGATCACCAAAGATGAAGGGGCGGGTGAGTTTGCACCCACAGTTCCCGTATTAGGTCTGGATATGTCCTCTACGGCTCTCACCAACGATGGTAATGAGATCACCTTGTTCTCAAAAGAAGGAGTTCAGGTTTTCACAGTGTCATATACCGGTGATTGGTATAAGGATGCCAATAAAGATGACGGAGGTTGGTCGCTGGAGCAGATTGACCCTGATAACCAATGTGGAGGCATCTCCAACTGGGCCGCTTCCATAGACCCTGTTGGAGGAACCCCTGGCAGGGAGAATAGTCTGTTGGGGCAAAACCCCGATACCACCCGCCCCCGTTTTGATCGCATTGCCGTTTTGGGCGATAGTCTTATTCAGCTTTCTTTTACCGAAAAGGTTGATGAATCTCTGTTAAATGATGAAAGTAATTATAGGATTGAACCCACCTTGGATCTTCTGCTTGCCGAGCCACAGGCGCCTGCTTATACTTCGGTGAAACTCTACTTTAATGAGGCCATTGATCCCAATGTGATATACCGCCTGTCACTCACGAGTTATCCATCCGATTGTAACAACAATTCAATGTTGCCGGATACCTTGTTCTTTACTATTCCATCGGTGCCGGAAGAAGGAGATATTCTGGTCAACGAAATATTGTTCAACCCGCTTTCCGGGGGTTCCGATTTTGTAGAGCTTTACAATCATTCTCAGCGCCTGTTTGATCTGAAGTATTTGCGTCTGGGGCATATTGACCCGGCTTTTAGGGATATAACCGATGTAGAAGTGATTACCGGGGAGAGCTTTCTTTTTGAACCCGGACGTTACCTGGCGTTAACCACGGATAAGGCTTACCTGCTGGAAAATTATGATGCGCAATTCCCGGGAAATATTATTGAAATAAACCGCTTACCTGCTATGAGTGACGATGAGGGGAGTATAGCGGTAGCTACTTCAGCCTTTACACTTATTGATTTCTACGAGTACAGTGAAGACCATCATCTTTCTTTAATAGACCCGGAAGGCGTGAGCCTTGAGCGACAAAGTTTTGAAGGCCCCTCCAATGATCCGGTCAACTGGCAAAGTGCCGCCTCCCCGGCAGGCTATGCTACACCAGGCTATGAAAACAGCCAGAGAATAAGGCCCGATTTCAGCATGATGGTAGGAGTAGAGCCCAAAGTTTTTTCACCCAACCAGGATGGTTACCATGATGTGGTTACGCTGAGCTATAATTTTGAGGTAGCCAATAATATTTTAAGTGTTAGTATTTGGAATGCCTCCGGTTATAAGCTAAAAGACCTTTTACAAAACCAGAACGTAAGCCAACGGGGATTTGTAACCTGGGATGGTACCGATGCCTCCGGAAACCGTCTTAATTCAGGTATTTACATTGTGGTTTTTGATTACTTCAATACGGATGGTACTCATGAAGTGCAAAAAGAAACCTGTGTATTAAGTTTGTAACCGTAAAAGCTCTTTATGCCACAAGCCCATAAGTCTCTCCATATCCATATTACCCTTGACTGGAGCGAACAGGATCTGTTCGGGCATATAAACAACCTTGCATTTTTTAAATATATTCAGGCCGCCCGGGTCAATTTCTGGAGGAAAACCGGGGTTTGGGAAAATACCAATGAAAAGCCTGAAAAGGGACCGGTACTGGCTTCAGCACATTGCGATTTTAAAAGGCAACTGAATTACCCGGGTTCGCTGGATGTATACAGTACAACCGGCCAGATCAGGAATTCCGGCTTTGAAATTACCCATCAATTGAAAGATGAAAAGGGAAACCTGGTGGCCACCGGAAAAGATGTAGCCGTATATTTTGACTATGAAAAGGGAGAAAAAACGGCACTGCCTGAAGAGCTGAAAGAAAACCTCAAACAATATCAACTAATGGAAAATCGCAGTAATGTCTAAACAGCAGAAGATAGATCAGTTTGACCCCAATGGTTTTGCTACCAACGACCAACTTTTTGGTTTGCCCTTTACCTATGGAGAATCGGAAACCATAGTACTCCCCGTTCCCTGGGAGGTTACCGTATCGTATCGTTCCGGAACGGCTAATGGACCGGATGCCATCAGGGAAGCATCACTACAGGTTGATCTGTTTGATCCGGTTTTGCCAGGTGCCTGGAAAAGAGGCATTCATATGCTTGAGGTAAGCCACGAACTAAAAGAGAAAAGTGATCGTCTGCGGGTAAAAGCAGAGGAATATCTTAATAAACTGACTGAAGAAGCGGACCCAAAGTCCTTGATGGAGGTCAACCATGCCTGTGGTGAAATGGTGCAATGGGTTGAGGACTCCGCCCGGCATTTACTGGAGGAAGGGAAGCAGGTAGCTCTTTTGGGGGGAGATCATAGTACCCCACTTGGGTTTATCAGAGCTCTGGGCAGGCAGCACAATTCCTTCGGGATTTTGCAAATTGATGCTCATGCAGATCTTCGTGATGCTTACGAAGGTTTTACTTTTTCCCATGCGTCTATCATGCATAATGCTTTACGGGAAAACTGTGTGGAGAAATTGGTGCAGGTAGGTATCCGTGATTATTGTGAGGCCGAATATGATAGGATACAGTCTGATGACCGGATTGAAACATTTTTTGATCGTGACCTGAAACAAGGTGCATACCATGGCATTTCATGGCAGGAGCAATGTGAGAAGATCATTGATGCACTGCCCCAAAAAGTATATCTGAGTTTTGATATTGACGGCCTTGATCCCAAACTTTGCCCCAATACCGGTACCCCGGTAGCAGGTGGCTTTGAAACCGAAGAAGTGCTTTTTCTCCTGGATAAATTAGTAAAAAGCGGACGAACTATTATTGGGCTGGACCTTAATGAGGTATCGCCCGGTGAAAACGAATGGGATGCTAATGTAGGGGCAAGGCTGCTTTATAAATTGTGTAACCTGATGGCACTATCGCAACAATGACCAAAAAATTCAAGATTGAAATAAAGGAGCACAAAATCGATTTTGTGATGGATTTGTTAAGCAATATGCCTTTTGTGACGGTAACGCCCCTTGAAGGAGAGCAAGAAAAAACCCCGGACGAATAAGACCGGAGCTACAAAATTCTTTCAGGATTTCACTCAAACGGACCAGCCTTAGTGTTTCGGCCTTAATTAGCTTAATAACAAACTATTAATCAGGATTGCCTTAAGGATTGAAGATTATGTATCTTTCATTTTGAAAAATCACCAATGCTAAAATCAAATGCCTCTTTACTCTACTTCTGCTGATAAAATTCTTTTCCTGGACATTGAAACGGTTAGCGCCCAACCGGATTTTGGCGGTCTGGAAGAGCATTGGCAAAACCTCTGGGATCAGAAAACGCGCTTTATGCGTAAGGAAGACCAAAGCCTTGAGGAGGTATATGAGCAACGGGCGGCAATTATGGCTGAATTTGGAAAGATCGTGTGCATATCCTGTGGTTTTTTTACGGAGCGCAATGGACAGCGAAATTTCCGGATCAAATCCTTTTATGGAGATGATGAGTCAGTGCTGCTTCAGGAGTTTGCAGACCTTCTCAACGGACATTTTAGTAAAGAGTATTTGCTTTGTGCCCACAACGGAAAGGAGTTTGACTTTCCCTATATAGCCAGAAGAATGGTGGTGCACGGCATACGCCTGCCGTCTTTATTAAACACCAGTGGTTTAAAACCCTGGGAGGTTCGTCACGTGGACACCATGGAAATGTGGAAATTTGGTGATTATAAGCACTTCACCAGTGTAAAGCTTTTGGCGGCTTTGTTTGATATTCCCACGCCCAAGGACGATATAGACGGAAGTATGGTAGGCGAAGTGTACTGGAAAGAAAAAAACCTGGAACGGATCGTAACCTATTGCCAAAAGGATACCGTCACAGTTGCACGGATATTCCTGAAAATGGAGGGCATGGATACTTTAACAGACAAAGAGATTATAGTCAGCAATGAATAAACCCCTTTTAAAAGTTGAGAGCCTGAATATCAGTGTAGGCGAAACCTCCCTGGTAAAGGGGCTTCATTTCAAACTTGAGAAAGGTAAAACCCTGGGCATAGTAGGAGAATCCGGTTCCGGAAAATCATTGACCAGCCTGGCCATTATGGGTCTGTTGGCAACGGGGCTTAAGCTTAAAGGGTCGCTGGAGTTTGATGATCAGGATCTTACAAAGCTTACACCTGATCAATACCTCGAGGTCCGGGGTAATAGAATATCTATGATCTTTCAGGAACCGATGACGGCTCTGAACCCTTCGGTAAGATGTGGTAAGCAGGTAGCTGAAATATTGCAAAGGCATACCGAATTATCCTCTAAAAAAATTGAGGCTGAAATATTACGACTTTTCAAAAAGGTCCAATTGCCACGCCCTGAGCAGATCATGAAGAGCTATCCCCACCAAATTAGTGGTGGCCAAAAACAGCGGGTTATGATCGCCATGGCGGTGGCCTGTAAGCCTGAGCTTCTCATAGCAGATGAGCCCACCACAGCGCTTGATGTTACGGTACAGGCTGATATCCTGCAACTATTGGAAGAACTGCAGCAGGAGTATGGCATGTCTATGATCTTTATTACCCATGACCTGGGCGTGGTGCATAAAGTGGCGGATGAGGTGTTGGTGATGTGTAAGGGTGAACAACTGGAAACCGGTACTGCTGAACAGATATTCAGCAATCCTCAACATTATTATACTAAAGGTCTTTTAGCGTGCCGGCCAACTGCTGAGACCAGTTATAAAAGATTACCACTGATATCAGATTTTACCCGGGAGGGTGGTTGGAAGGGAGTTGCCGTAAGTGTGGATGAGCGTAAAGAGAGAAGTAAGCAGCTTATCACACATGAACCATTGCTGGAGATACATCAATTGGATAAATGGTTTACGGCTGCGGGCTTTATGCAAGAAAAGCAGGTGGTTAAAGCTGTAAACGGAGTAGGTTTTTCCATTTACCCCGGAGAGGTTTTAGGTCTGGTGGGAGAATCGGGTTGTGGAAAGACCACTTTAGGTCGTGTACTTTGTGGCCTGGAAAAAGCCACTTCCGGGGAAATATTTTACAGAGGCAAAGATATTACTTATCTCTCTGCCCGTGAGTGGAGAAAGTTGCACCGTGAGATACAGATTATATTCCAGGACCCTTATTCATCTTTAAACCCGCGTATTTCTATTGGTAAAGCTCTCTTGGAAGTACTGCGAACTCACAACCTTATCAAATCACGGAAAGGTAAGGAGCAGGTTTGTCATCTTTTGGAAAGAGTGGGATTGCGGGCAGATCAGTACGATCGTTATCCGCACGAGTTCTCGGGTGGACAACGTCAGCGGATTGGTATTGCCCGTGCTTTGGCCCTGGAGCCTGAATTCATCGTGTGTGATGAGTCCGTTAGTGCACTGGATGTTTCTGTACAAGCACAAATCATCAATTTGCTGAACGATCTTAAAGATGATTTTGGCTTCACCTATTTATTTATATCTCATGATCTTGCAGTAGTGAAGTACATCAGTGATCGTATTGTGGTGATGCAAAAAGGAGAGGTAGTGGAAATAGGCCAATCGGACGAACTCTATCATCATCCGGAAAAAGAATATACTCAAAAACTGATTGCTTCTATTCCTGAGGCTTAGTCAAGGTTTTTTCGTGCTGCATCGTAGTCCGGAGGGTCAAGGTATTGATCATAGTCATCCACATAATGATCTATCATAAACTGTTTCCAGAATAGTTCTTTAGACATACTGTCGTAATGAATAATAGAACTTTTGTATTGCTTCGTGTAGAATACTGAGAAGAAACAAAGAACAAAAAGAACGGCATATACGGGAGCCCTGATCAAGCCGGGGGCCTTATTTAACCGCTCAAATACGGCCGCGAAAGCAAAGCCCAGCAGCGGAAGAAAATCGATCATGGGTCGGGCACCGAACCCTCCTCCATACCACCAGCACCACCAGCTGAAGGTTACCCAAAGGGCTGTAAAAAAAGTAAAACCTGCAGCAAGGGTGAGGAGCCGGTCCTTAAACCAGAGAAAGACGAATCCCAGTCCTGCAAAAGTGAGGGCAGGGCTATAAATCACCCAACCTTTGCGGTAACTGAAAAGGCCCTTAAGGATTTCAGGATCACTAAAAAAGAAGCGTTCATCATTATAGGAATAGATAACCCAATTACCGGTCATATAATGCCAGTAAAAAAGCTGGGGCAATAGTATGAGTGTGCCGCCCAGAACAGCGGTAAAAATGGCTGGTATATGTGACTTAAAGGATGAACCCCTTTGTGTAATAAGCATAATGAACGGGAACAATAAAATCAGAATGTCCGTGGGGCGGATAAGCACCAGCAAACCACTGACAGCTCCTATAAGGAGGGCCTTAAGTAAAGAAGCCTTATCCATGTAACGGAAAAAGATGTACAGAATGAGGCAGACTAAAAAGAAGTTATAAGCGTGAGACATAGGTTCTTTAAGCGAGTAGTAAAGAAGATTAGTCCCCAGGTAGGTGACGGCCAGAGTAATTGCCACTGCCTTATCATTAAAGAACCGAAGGAGGAATTTTCGAAGCAGCCAGAGGCCCAGCAGTGTAAAAAAACTGAGAGAGGCTAAAAGCCCGATCCTATAAGGTAAGGAAAAGCCATCTGCCGGAAAACTGTCGGAGAAGGTAGCATAGGTGTGTGCTAAAAAGAAAAAAGGACTGTACAGATAGGCCAGCCCACAGGTCATTTTTACAAAGCGATTGCCTTCCTCATCCTCGTTCATATAGAATTGATGCAGCCCTTCCCAGGCAGCAACACTTTCATCATTTTCCAGCTTGAGATCCTGGTAGATAAAGGTTAAAGGCAAATAGGAATAATAGAGGGAGATATCCCAACTAATCACCTTATCATCGTTCCAAAAGCGAAAGTGTGATGAAAGGGCTATAACTATAGCCACTAACAACCAAAAAACACGATAACTGGCTTTGGAAGAGCTTTTCATTTATAAGCTCATAAGGGGGATGTCGCCCTCAACAACCAGGGTTCCCTCAGTTGCATTACGCACATCTTCCACACTTACACCGGGTGCCAGTTCCCGCAGAATAAATTTTCCATCGGCCACATCCATAACCGCCAGGTTGGTCACCACCTTTTTTACACAACGAACACCGGTAAGCGGAAGCGTACATTTTTTTAATAATTTGGATTCACCAGCCCGGTTGGTGTGCATCATGGCTACGATAATATTCTCGGCAGAAGCTACCAGGTCCATTGCCCCACCCATACCTTTTACCATTTTTCCGGGTATTTTCCAGTTGGCAATATCACCCTGTTCAGAAACTTCCATGGCTCCCAGTACCGTCATATCCACGTGTTGTCCGCGGATCATGGCAAAACTATGGGCCGAGTCAAAATAAGCCGCACCGGGTAAGGCCGTAATGGTTTGTTTACCCGCATTGATGAGGTCTGCGTCTACCTCCTCCTCAATAGGAAATGGCCCCATACCCAAAATGCCATTCTCAGACTGGAACTCTACCGAAATTCCATCAGGAATATAATTAGCTACCAGTGTGGGAATGCCAATACCCAGGTTTACATAATAACCGTCTTCCAGTTCTCTGGCAATACGTTGGGCAATTCCATTCTTATCAAGAGGCATATGAATTAATTTAACTTATGAATAACCGTTTGAGCGCTATGCAGGCTATATTTCTGATTATTGAAGTTCCAAATATAGCTTTCCATTTGCACAGCTTCAAGGGGAACAGAGTTAAAATAGATACTTAAAGATACAGGTTCTCCTTTTTTCCAATTCAGGTGGTGGTGATCTAAGTTTACTTGCTGGTAGCCTACTACATTTCCTTCAGCATCGTTAAAATAAACGGGTATAATCCCCATAAACAGATCATCCTCCAGGCTAATACTCAGCGTCAGGTCAAGCTGAATGGCTTTCCCCTGAAGAGTATCTATTTCTTCCAGTGTGATCAGCGGGTGAAAACCAGGATCTTTTTGGCTAAAAGTTTTGGCCTCTTTACGTATCAAAGGCTGCCGGGTGAGAAAAAGTTTTCGCTTTACCAACGAGATTCCCGAATGGGGGTCAAAAAGCTTTTGCTCATATAGATCCTTGAAAACAGGGGATTCCTGCAGATTTACAATTTGGTAGTCGGCTATAAACTCTTTCTCAACATAGCTTTGACAAACGTTAACCTTTTGCTGTTTTTGCAAATGGAGCATAGCCCAATTGTGTTTATAAAAGTTAAGCCCGGCTGCGAGGGTAGGAGGCACACCTGTATTGGGTGAGTCTTGTACTACAAAATCATAAAAGCTATCCGGAATGTGCTCACGCTTCCAGCTGGGATCTGTGGAAGTGTTCAGATTGGCAAGCTCATAAAAGTTCCAGGGCAGAATAAGTAAAGGAAGAGCCAGAATAGCCAGGAAGGCTCTTTTTTTATAGGAGGCATTATCTAAGGCAAAAATAAAGGCCAGGATAAGAAGCAGGTACCAGTGTAGTATAGTTCGTGATACGGGCAGTTTCATATCCAGCAGAACATAAGCTGAAAAGGCTGCTAAAACATTGAAAAAAAGCAGTATAAAAAAGATAAAAAATCCGCTGAAAGCGAAGCGGGGATTCTTGCGAAGTATATAGCCTGAGAACAGCAAAACGATAATAGCTACAACAGCATACACGGCATAGATTACGGTGTTTTCCTGATGATGAAACATAAGACCCAGAAGACTTTTAATACTGGCTTCCAAACCATCATTCGTACCGATGTATAGTTGTTCACTGGCCTTTAAACGGAAGGCAATGGAAACGGAATAAAGCAGGGGGAGAAAGCTAAACCATACCGGGCGAGGAGGTTTTAATGAACCATTTTTCTGCCAAAGAATGAAAAAGATCAATAGCAACCATAACAGATAGCTGTATAGTAAGTTAAGATTGGCAAAAAGTGCTCCTGCCATAAAAAAGGAACTCCACTTCAGGTTACGATGTGAAAGGCGGTGGGAGTTGTTTGCCCACCGGATCAGGTGAAAGATACCTGCTAATAAAAAAGCACCGGACATGGCGTAACCACGGCAATATGCAAAAAACTCTATGAAGTAATGACTGCCTAAAAGGCTTAGCCATAAGAGCCAGCGAAGCAGGTGGTTTTGTATAAAAGCATTACCCATACGAAAGAGGTATACCGCAAAAACAATAAAGGAAAGAAGGCTGGCCAGGCGCAGAACCCATTCATCCAGGCCAAAAAGCTTGTAAAAAACCCACGAAAAAGCGGAGTTGAGAAAATGGTTATTAGCCACTGAGTGTTTAGCGATCCAGGGAATAAAGTCTCCCGGTTGTACAAAAAAGAGAAAAGTCTCTGATTCATCATTTACTAAGGGAACCTGAATGGCCCGGAGCAGCAAATACATAAAAATTCCGGCTGCCAGTGTAAAGAACCCGTATTTCTCAGCCCGTTTTAGCATACGCGAAAGGCTGGAAAATTAACTCGCAGATCGTACCGTGCGCTGTTCAATGCGCTTTTCATAATTCACACCCTGAAAGATACGTTGCACAAAAATACCGGGTGTATGAATAAAGTTGGGGTCCAGCTCACCGGCAGGAACCAGCTCTTCCACCTCGGCAATGGTTACCTTGCCTGCCATGGCCATCAAAGGGTTAAAGTTACGTGCAGTTCCTTTAAAGATAAGGTTGCCCGCTTCATCACCTTTCCAGGCTTTTACAAAGGCAAAATCAGCTTCAAAAGCGTGTTCCAGAATATGAGGTTTCCCGTTAAACCAACGTACTTCTTTGCCTAAAGCCACTTCGGTACCGTAACCGGCCGGAGTATAAAAAGCCGGTATTCCGGCCCCGGCAGCGCGGCACCGCTCTGCAAGCGTTCCTTGGGGTATAAGTTCCACATCCAGCTCTCCGCTTAGCATGAGCTTTTCAAAAAGATCATTTTCGCCCACGTAGGAAGAGATCATTTTTTTGATTTGCCGGGTTTGTAACAGCAAGCCCAGGCCAAAGTCATCTACACCGGCATTATTGGAAATACAGGTAAGGTCGGTTACACCTGATTCACGAATAGCGGTAATGGAGTTTTCAGGAATACCGCACAAACCAAAACCACCCAGCATGAGGGTCATATTGTCTTTCAATCCTTGTGCGGCCTCGGAAGCATCCTTTACTACTTTACGGATCATAGAAAATCTTTTTACGGTTTAATAGTCAAATTCATTAGTAGTCTGGGGTTTGGGTAACTCCTCACCCTCACCTCTATCCTCATCGCTACAATTCAGATTTACCGTTAGAGGGTTTTCGGGTTTTTCAAAATCAGCCTTACTGATCCCCAGTTTTTCATCGGCATACAACTTCTTCATATAAAGCGCCCAAACCGGAAGGGCTACTGTGGCACCTTGCCCATAAGCCGTTCCGCCAAAGTGAGCCGCCCGGTCTTCACAACCGGCCCACACACCGGTAATCAGGTTAGGTACCACCCCCATAAACCAACCATCAGAGTTGTTCTGCGTAGTACCTGTTTTTCCCGCAATAGGGTTGGTAAACTTATAAGGCGCACCGGTTACAGCATAATTAAGGTAGCTGTAGTTTGAGCCGGTACGTAAGCGTGTACCAGTACCGCCTTGTGTTACACCTTTCAGAAGATCGAGTACCACATAGGCGTCTTCTTCACTCATCACCTCGTTGGAGCGGGGAATGAATTCCTGGAGAACCACGCCATTACGGTCTTCAATACGGGTGATCATGATGGGTTCATTGTATACACCTTTATTGGCAAAAGTGGTGTAGGACCCTACCATATCGTAAACGGAAAGGTCAACAGTGCCCAGTGCAATAGCCGGCTGGAGGGGAATTTCATCATTAACACCCATCTCTTTGATGAGGCGCCCTACCGGCTCCGGGCCCACCTGTTTCATCAGGTAAGTAGTTACCGTATTCACACTATTGGCCAGCGCGTATTTGAGTGTAAACTCACCCCCATATTCATGATCTGAATTTTCAGGACACCAGTCTTTTAACAGGTTGAATTTACCGGCCTCAATACAGGTTAGCACGTTAGGTACTTTAAAGCAGGGGGAATAATGTTTTTGCTTAATGGCGGTGGCATATACAAAAGGCTTGAAGGTAGATCCTACCTGGCGCTTACCTTGTTTTACGTGATCGTACTTAAAATGCTCATAATTAATACCACCAACCCAGGCTTTTACAAATCCGGTCTTCGGTTCAACCGACATCATACCACATTGGTAAAAATGTTTGTAATAGCGGATAGAGTCCATGGGAGACATTATGGTATCCTTATCTCCCTGCCAGGTAAACACCTTCATAGACACCGGGGTGTTGAAAGCCACCTCAATTGAATCTTTGGAAATTCCTGCCCGGCTCATGTTTTTGTAACGCTCAGACCTCCGCTTGGCACGTTCCATGATCCGTTCAATTTCATCTTCATTTACAGAGTGGAAAGGAGCATATTTCCGGTCTTTTTCTTTTTGAAAGAATATCTTCTGCAGATTACTCATGTGCTCAGTTACGGCTTCCTCCGCATATTTTTGCATACGGTAATCTATGGTGGTATATATCTTTAAACCATCCGTATAAAGATTGTATTTAGAACCATCGGGCTTGGGGTGCTCCTCTATCCAGTTCTTCATGTAGTTCCTGAGGTATTCTCGGAAGTAAGGAGCTAAGCCCTGCAGGTGGCCTTCACGTTTAAAGGTGAGTTCTATAGGCCGCGTTTTCAATGTGTCATATTCCTCCTGAGAAAGCATATTGTTGCGAACCATTTGCCGGTACACCACATTTCTGCGCTTTTGCATAAGCTCAACATTACGCACCGGGTTGTATAGGGAGGGATTCTTGGCCATGCCCACCAAAACAGCCGCCTGCTCCAGGCTAAGACTATCCGGGGTGGTGTTAAAATAAATAGAAGCGGCAGAGTTAATACCCACCGCCTGGTAGAGAAAATCAAATTGGTTAAAATACATGGCAATGATCTCCTGCTTAGTATACTGCCTTTCCAGGCGCACGGCTATCACCCATTCCTTGAACTTTTGCATGATTCGTTCCACAATGTTTGTGGCGGGTTCATGAAAAAGCTGTTTGGCCAGCTGTTGGGTTATTGTACTTCCTCCACCGGCACCACCTAAACGGGCAATAGCCCTTGCTAAAGCTTCAAAATCCACTCCGCTATGTTCATAGTAGCGTTCATCTTCCGTACCCACCAGAGCATTTATAAGGTGCGGAGAAAGCTCTTCATAATCCGCATGAGTCCTGTTATCCAGGTAGAATTTACCTAATGTTTCATGATCACTGGTAATAATCTGGCTGGCCAGGTTACTTCTCGGGTTTTCAATTTCTTTAAAGGAAGGCAGAGGGCCAAAGGCTCCTATGGATGCGAGTAAAATACAAAGGAGTAAGAATCCAAAACCTGAAAAGATCAGGATCCAAAACCACTTTACATAGCTGCTGAAATCATTGTCTTTCTTTGTTCCGGCCATTTTATTTTTCCTCGCTGGATGAGGCTTTAAATATAGTTAATCCCACGTCTTCAATTCCTTTTAATGTCTCTTCACGCATGGCTTGCTGAACCGAGAAGGTGTATTTGCCACTTTTCCGGAAGTGCAAGGCTCTTGGACTAAAAGCCCATTGGTGGGTTTTAAGTTCACCCAGGCCTTCACCTAACCATTTACCATAGGCATCGGCTATAGGGTACTCTGCTGTATCGCGGAACTCAATACCCCTTGGACTGTGTATTTCCCTGAAAAGAAAAATATTCTGGTACGGATAAGAACTATTGTTGCGCAGATTCAGCTGTATCAGAAAACCAGCGGAAGTATCATCCACTGTTACATCAAAAGTTATAATGCTGTCCGCCCGCCATCCGCTTTCGGGAATTTCAACATATGCCTCATAATAAGGTTTGTTGCCACAGCCATATAATCCGGCTAAGGCCAGGCAGAGGATATAAATCTTAATTTTCACGTTTTTGTCCGTTGTGAGGCCTCTTGGTGTTTCTGCGTTTCTGGGGTCTTTTTTTCTTGCGCCTTTTGTTCTTATGGTCAAAGCGTGAAAGACTATCCTGACCAACTACATTTTCATAATTGGGATTTTGAGAAGGGACTATTTCCACCATCTCTTCAAGGGAGTCGGGTTTCTGCCCTGTTTTATTCTGGGTAATAATCTCATTCACCTTATCCAGGTCCAGAGCTACCCATTCTATACCGTTTTCAAGGTATGCATACCACAGTTTGCGCTTAAAAATATCCATTTTCTGGAACGAGGCATCTCCTTTTTTGGTTTGCAGATTTATACCGGTATCCGGAAATTCTTTTAAGGCTTCCAGGTAAGAGTCCAGCTCATAATTTAAACAGCATTTGAGTTTACCACATTGTCCGGCCAGTTTTTGAGGATTTAGTGAAAGCTGCTGGTAACGTGCAGCAGCCGTATTTACTGAGCGGAAGTCCGTTAGCCAGGTTGTGCAGCAAAGTTCACGGCCACAGGAGCCTATACCTCCTACACGGCCAGCTTCCTGGCGGCTGCCAATCTGCTTCATTTCAATCCTCACTCTGAATTCAGAAGCCAGTAATTTGATCAGTTCACGGAAATCCACACGATCATCAGCGGTATAATAAAAAGTAGCCTTGGATCTGTCTCCCTGGTATTCTACATCGCTTATCTTCATCACCAGACCCAGATCCTGAGCGATCTGCCGGGTGCGTATCATGGTATTCTGTTCTTTATCTCGGGCCTGTTGCCAGGTGTCTATATCTTTTTGGTTGGCTTTCCGGTATAGCTTCTTAATGTCTTTATGGTCAGGCTTTATGCCCTTCTTTTTCATTTGAAACCGAACCAGCTCTCCCGTTAACGATACACTTCCAATGTCATGGCCCGGGTCTCCCTCTACAGCCACAATATCTCCCATTTGCAGGGGTATGTTGTTTACGTTTCTATAAAATTCCTTGCGACCATTCTTAAAACGCACCTCCAAACATTCGAAAGGATTGTGCCCGGCCGGGAGTTCCATGTCTGATAACCAATCAAAAACGGTTAGTTTTTCACAACCGTTAACACCACATGAACCATTGTTCTTGCAACCTTTAGGGAGCCCGTTTGTACTACAACTATTGCATCCCATCGTTTTGGTTTTAACTAAAAACTCGTATCAGCACTACAAATTGTGCTGTTTTGGGCAAAGATATCAATTCAGATGAGGAGAAAGTTGTCCTGCAAAATCATTTTTGGATAGCTTTAGCGTTTCTTAAAGCATTAAGAAGTTTTTATGAAGAAAATTACGGGTGCAGTGCTTGCCCTTACGCTGGTTTTTACAGTTTCAAAAGCTCAAACGGCCGACCGGATAGGGGTTTGGGTGGATCACCTGCCTTACGGTGCGGGAGTGGATATGATCATTAAAGGCGATGAGCTGTACTGTGCGGTGGAGCAAGGCCTTTTCATTCTTAATACCAAGGATCGTGATATTCAGAGATTGTCCAAGCTAAATGGCTTAAATGATGTGAATGTGACTGCTCTGGCTTTGTCCGAAGAAACCGGAGAGGTGATCATAGGTTATGAAAACGCCAATATTGACCTGCTGAATGGCGGTGAGGTAGTAAATATTCCCGATATATCACTTTCCGCAAACTACCCCGGCTTAAAATCTATCAACCACCTTTTTCCTTATGAAAACCTGGTGTATATCTCTACCAACTTTGGTATTGTGGTTATGGATCTGGACAGACGCATCATTAAGGAAACCTACATTATTGGTGAGAATGGTGAAAACCTACAGGTGAATCAGGTGGTGATAAACCCTTTGAACGATAGCATTTTTGCTGCCACAGAGAAAGGAGTGTTTAAGGCTAAGCGGGGCAACGCGCTACAGTTTTTTGCCAATTGGAAGCGGGATGAGCGCATGAGAACTGCTATTAAGCAAATCACATTTTTGGAAAATACCATTTACATCAATAAAGGCTTTTTCCCCACCTCAGATTCTGTTTTTTACCGTGAAGACAACCAGTGGAAATACGCGGAAGGAATACCCCCCAGTGCTTATGATTTTATGAAGGAAAGTAATGGTTACCTCGTACTGACCAATACGTTTAGCGCTCTGGGTTTTCAGCGGGAGGGCAGCACACATTCGCTTAAATTTAATGTGAATCAGGTTTTTGTGGACTATGAGGATTATAACCCTGTTGCAGGAATAGTTGGAGAAGAAGGGTCAGACGTGTTCTGGTCGCTTGATGAAAGACGTGCGTTGTACCTGAACTTTGGTACGTATAACGAGAATATCTTTCCCAACTCACCAGCTTCTAAAAAGGTATATCAAATGCACAATAACGGCAATCGTGTTTTTGTGGCTCCGGGTGAGATTAATGAAACATGGCAAGGACAATTTAACAATGCAGGGTTCTACATACTGGAAGCAGAACGCTTTGTGTGGGAGAATTTTGCACGTGAGGAAATCGGTGGACTTTTTGATATTCTGGCGGTAATCAGCGATGAAGAAGACAACAGCCACTTTTTTGTAAGTGCTTACGATAGCTGTATCGCAGAGTTTCGTAATGATCAGTTGGTTCGACTCATTAGCCAGAAGAGTGAGGGCAAAAACCTTTTTCCTGGCATTTCAGGATCCAGCCGTCACCGGGTGGGAGATTTTAGCCACGGTATTGATGGGGATGTATGGTTTACCAATTCACTTACAGACCGTCCATTAGGGGTTATACATGCCGATGGAAGTGTGGAGTCTTTCGGGCTTGGTTCAGCGGTAAGTAGTGCGGTGGCTGTTAAGAATATAATGTTTACCACTGAAGAGCAGATATGGATACAAACCCGGACGGCCGGTATTGTAGTAGCTAAATTTATCAATGACTCCTTAAGGACCCAAAAAATGCAGGCCAGTGAAAACCTGGGCAACCTGCCTACCGAAACCGTGCTCTGCTTTGCAGAAGATAAAGACGGTGAGGTATGGATAGGCACTAATGAAGGTGTAGCTGTACTATACAGCCCCCGGAATCTCTTTGAACCCAACCGTAACTACGATGCTCAGCGGATTATTATTGATGATGACGGAGACGGGCTGGGTGATCCTTTTTTAGGTGGTGAATCTGTGAATGATATCGAAGTAGATGGTTCCAATAAAAAATGGTTTGCCACGGCTAACAGCGGAGTGTTCTATACATCAGATGACGGACGTGAGGAGATATACCACTTTACCAAGGAGAACAGCCCGCTATTGAGTAATAATGTATTGGATATTGAGATTGATGATGAGTCTGGGATGGTGTATTTCGGCACGGACCAGGGGATTGTTTCCTTTCAGGGTGTGGCTACTGAGGGCTCTGACTTTAATGAAGATGTATTTGCCTACCCTAATCCGGTAAAACCGGGTTATACCGGACCGATACTTATCCGTGGTTTGGTAACTAATGCACAAGTAAAGATTACGGATGTAGAAGGCAATATTGTGTATGAAACAGTAGCGGAAGGAGGACAGGCTATTTGGAGCGGACGTAAATTTGACGGAAACCGGGTAAAGACGGGTGTATACCTGGCCTATGTTACTGATGAGCTGGGCACTACTACAGCTATTACTAAGATCCTTATTGTAAACTAGGCGCATGTTAGCCAAGTCGGCCGTTATAGTGCTGGGCTCTGTAAAATACGGAGACAGTAGCATTATCCTGAAAACCTACTCAGAAAAATTTGGGCTATTGAGCTTTATAGCCGGAGGGGTGCGGGGTAAAAAGGGAAGTCTACGATCATCTATGGTGCAGGTGCTTAGTCAACTGGAACTGGTTTTTTATCAAAACTCCAAAAGCGACCTGAAACGCATTAAAGAGGCCTCCGTGCCCAGGGCGTATCAAAATGTATTATTTGACCCTTTTAAGAATTGCATCAGCATGTTTCTTGCTGAAGCCCTTTCACACTTTATCAAAGAAGAGGAAGTGAATAAGCCCCTTTATCATTATCTGTCACATTCTCTGTACTGGTTGGATGAGTCAGAAGAAGGCAAGGCTAATTTTCACTTGGTATTTCTCTATGATCTCAGTGGTTACCTGGGGTTTAAAATACAGCCACCGGTGGAAAAGGCTTATTTTGATCTTCTGGATGGAAGTTATACTTCACATGACCCACCACATGGACACGTTTTAAAAGACGATGTGCTTAAATACTGGAAGTTGCTGGGAAAAACAGGTATGGGTAATCTGCCGGAGCTTAAGTTAAATGGTGATATCCGGTTTAAATTACTGGAAGCTTTGCTTACCTACTATCGTCTGCATCTGAGAGATTTTGGAGAATTGAAATCTCTGGATGTGTTGCATACTGTGATGCGTTAGTCCTCTATAAACAGAGTTTTGAGTATACACTCTATCTCCAGCATAAAATTGCGCTTTTTTGTTTCCGGAGAAAATACAAAACCATCCAGAAAGATGATTTGATTGTGTTTTTCATCATACACCATATAATTCAAAAACGGCCCTCCTTTAAAATCATTTTTGGTGCGCCAGAGGCCACGGGTTTCCATGGCAAATGCGCCAGCTAATTCAGTGTTTGAGATAACCGGTGCTACCAGGTCTTCTGTTACCATATAGGCACCTTCCCGTTCACTCTGAACATAAAGTTCGGTAAGACTATCACGGAGAGGGATAATATTTGTGCCTAAAGCTGACATATCATTAGCCATAGGCTGGAAATAAATAATAAGTCCCTGATCGGTTTTGATGGTTTTATTCCAAAGCACCAGCAAATTATCCTGTTCTATTTCCACTTCAAAGGAAGTAGGAATCTGCATGGATATATGATGCTTTTCCAGAACCGGAAGATTCTTATGAACCGCTTTGGTTAAACGTTTCTGCAACACATCCACTTCCTGCGCTTTAAGTTTGTCAAAAATTTCCGGTCCTTTGGTACGGATCAATTCGGCCAGGGCTTTTTCATCTTCAGCGGCCAGGTTTACCACCAGCTGGGGCTTTGCCCAAAAATTGCTTTGAATGGTGTAGCCAAAATCGCCAGTTTCAAGGATCACGATTATCCGGGATCGCTTTAATAAAGTATTGAAATTTTTGGGCTCTATCTGGCGTACTGTAAATTCCGGCTCAGGTTGCGGAAGCCCTGGTTGTGGGGAGCTGAAGTACTTTCTAAATACATCACCGGAGGGGCCTTGCCAAAGGGACTCTTTAGCTACCACTATCATATCCATCCGCCCACCGTTGCTCCCGGGTAAGGCATCTTTAAAAACAGAACCTCCTTCAGCATTTTCGGTATTACAGGCTAAAAGCCAAAGGCTGCAAAACAGAAGAAGGATGAATCGTTTTATCATCAGATCTTGGAGTATATTTTAAGATTCATACCGGGCTTTAAACTGCGTGCACTTTTAATACTGTTCCACTGCATTATGTTCTCTGCACTTATGCCCGGATAATGTTTGGCAATGCTATAAAAAGAATCACCATTGCGCACCTTATAGGTCACATACTCCTTACCATCCTCAGATTTTTTAGGCTTGGATACCTGAGGGGCTGATGATTTGGAAGAGGAAGCGGTGGGCATTTTACGTGGGTGAATAGTCAGTCTCTGACCCACGCGGATGGTATTACCCCGCAAACCGTTCCACCTTCTGATACTGGATACCGAGACCCCATATTTCTCGGCAATAACACCCAGAACCTCACCCCGCTTCACACGGTGTGTAACCCGGTCACTAACCTCAGTATATACTGGTGTTTTGGCTTTTTGTTGTTCAAAATCTTTTAAAGCGAGGCTGTAAATAGAATCTTCATTAGCAATAAAAAGCCCCATTTTGGAAGAGGGCAGAACCAGGGTATACAGGTCATCTTCTCGTTTAGGGATGATCTTGTAACGATATGCCGGGTTCAGAAACTCCAATTCTTCTTCAGATATGCCTACGAGGTCCTGGATTTGCTGAAAACTCAGTTGCTCCCGTATAGCTATGGTATCCGTTTGAAAATACGACATCTTAAGTTCCGAAGGGAAAATAAAGTGATCCTCAGCATGATTCATAATATAATTCACCGCGATAAAGGCAGGCACATAACCACGGGTTTCTCTGGGAAGGTATGGGCGAATCTCCCAGTAAGTTTGTTTGCCTCCGGAGCGCCTGATGGCACGGCTTACATTGCCGGGACCGGAATTGTAGGCCGCCAGGGCCAGGTTCCAATCGTCAAAAATACCGTACAACTGTGAGAGGTACTGACAGGCCGCTTCGGTAGACTTTATTGGGTCTGAGCGCTCGTCAATATAACTGGAAACTTTAAGCCCGTTAAGCTTTCCGGTGCTAAACATAAACTGCCAAAGACCGGTAGCTCCTACTCTGGAACGGGCCAAAGGATTAAGGGCAGACTCTACAATAGCCAGGTACTTTAATTCCAGAGGTAAATTGTATCGGTCCAGTGTCTCTTCAAACAAGGGGAAATAATATTCAGCCAGGCCCAGCATACGGCTTACCTGTTCTCTGCGGTGTTTACTGTATACATCTATATAGCGTCTTACGTCTGGATTATAATCCAGTTTAAAGGGAGTGGCCGCATTGAGCTTGTTTAAACGCTGCTGATAAATGGTATCATGGAAATCTGGTAAGGTATAGGCTGTTTTGGTCTCAGCTGTGTCCAGAAACTCTTCCGTAGCCTGTATTTCTTCCTCTTGTCCAAAAAAGCTGAAATTCATCAGGCTGTCCAGGCGTGCCACAAAGGGGTCATCCGTAAGGGCTATAGCAGCCAGGTCTACAGCTTTTACTTTTTTAATGGTGTCATTATCGGGACCTGTGGGTCTGCTATGAGCAGCAGCAGAAAGGTGAAACAATCCTAAAACACATGCCAACCTGAAATAAGCCTTCATCATCATCCTTTGTAGGTTTTTAGTATTTCACAAATTGAAAAATTAAAGTTTGCGATTGGTGGTCGCAACACTCTATTTTTCAACTAATTGTTGTTCATTAATCGGGTCGAAAATCCCAGGAGGGTTTTTTCGTCCCACGCCCGTCCCATGAGCTGTATGCCAAAAGGCAGGCCATTACTGTGTTGTCCGAGAGGCAATGAAACGGCAGGGTTCCCGGAAATATTGGCTTGTACGGTGAAAATATCTTCCAGGTACATAACGGTAGGGTCTACTTGTTCTTTACCCATTTCAAAAGCGGTGTGAGGTGATGTGGGAGAAAGGATCAGATCATACTCCTCAAATATTTTTTCGGTAGCCTCTTTAACCACTCTGCGGGCTTTTTGTGCCTTACTGTAGTAGGCATCATAGTATCCGCTACTCAGTACAAAGGTGCCTAAAAGTATTCTGCGCTTTACCTCGTCCCCAAAGCCTTCAGTACGGGAAAGCTTGTAGGCAGATTCAAGATCGTCAGCTTCCTCACTGCGTTTTCCATAGTGAATACCATCGTAGCGGGCCAGGTTGGAGGATGCCTCTGCGGTAGTGAGAATGTAGTATACCGGCACCATTACATCCAGCCACGGGAAACTCACCGGTTCCACGGTGTGTCCTTTGGTCTTCAGCTCCTCAATAAGGTTCATGGTACGTTCCCGGATCTCGGGATCCAGGCTTTTGTCAACCAGTGCATCCTTTAAGTAAGCTATACGCATGGGTTGGTCAGCATTATTATCCGAAAAATCAGTTTTTTCAACTTCTCTTCGTGATACAGTGCTATCGTACTCGTCAGCTCCGGCCATAATTTCATACAGCAAGGCGGCATCTTCCACGCTTTGTGTAAAAGGGCCGATCTGATCAAAAGAAGAGGCAAAAGCAATTAAGCCGTGGCGTGAAACCCGGCCATAGGTGGGTTTAAAACCTACTACTCCGCAAAAACTGGCTGGCTGGCGAATGGATCCTCCGGTATCACTACCCAAAGCAGCATGGCAAAGCCGGGCAGCTACCGCGGCAGCACTTCCCCCGGAAGAACCTCCACTTACCTTAGTTTGATCAGCCGGGTTTTTAACCGGGCCAAAAGCTGAGAATTCGTTGGAAGAACCCATAGCGAATTCATCACAATTCAGGCGGCCGATTATAATGGCGTCTTCATCTAAAAGCCTTTCTACAACGGTAGAGGAATAAAGTGAGGTAAAGCCCTCCAGTATTTTGGAAGAAGCAGAAACATGGTGGCCTTTAAAACAAATGTTGTCTTTAATGCCTATAATCATACCGGCAAGCCTCCCAGCTGTACCCCGTTCTATCTTCTGATCAATAACAGTGGCACGGCTTCGGGCGTCAAGGGAAAATACTTCCAGAAAAGCATTGAGGTGTTGATTTTCCTCTATGCGTTTCAGGTGTTCTTCTACCAGCGAAGCACACGTGATACTGCCCTCCGTTAGTTTATTCTGAACTTCGGTAAGCGTGTTAAAATCCATTAAAATGAGTGGGGTTTGAGGCGGTATTACTTATTGCTGCTCTCAGATTTTGCTTTTTCATCCTCTTTCACAGCGTCTTTGAATTCTTTCACACCGCTTCCCAAACCGCGCATTAATTCAGGGATTTTACGGCCACCAAATAATAAAAGAAGTGCTACAATAATCAGCACAATTTGCGGCCATCCGATCATTCCCAAAAAAACCATCGCAAAATTCATATCTGTTCTTTTTAAAAAGAGCGTCAAAGGTACGAATTTAAAGGATATTACTTACCCGATAACCAAGGTAAGGGGTCTACCACTTGCAACTCTTTCCAAAGCTCAAAGTGCAGTACGGTTTTACCTTCCAGTTCATTAAAAAATACCGAACCGATCTCCTGCATACTTTTTACGTTGTCCCCTTGTTTCACATAAACTTCGGAGAGATTGTTATATACCGTAAAGTAATTTCCATGGCGGATAAAAACCGCGAGTGCGGCACCAGGGGTACGAATTACCCGGCTTACTTCACCATCAAAAGTGGCGCGGGCTTTACTGCCTTTTTCTGTGGCAATATCAATTCCGTTGTTGTTAATAATTACGCTTTTAGCAATAGGGTGCTGTTGCGGCCCGAAACGCGCCACCACCAGACCTCTTTCCACGGGCCACGGCAAACGGCTTCGGTTGGCCGCAAAATTTGCCGCCAGTCGCGTAGCCTCAGGGGTAAGGCTGTAGGCCGGTATATTACTTTCCTTAACGGGCTTATTGGCTGCCGCCAAGGCTTTTTTCTTTTTGTCAATAAGTTCCTTTAGCGACTCATTGGAAGTGCGGTTGGTAAAGTCTTTTCCGCTGACAAGACCCATTTGTATGGCTTCATCTTCTATCTGCCTGCGTATAGCCTGCTCACGGGCTCTGCGTATCTCAGCGGCAATGATCCGCTGGATCTCATTTTCCAGTTTTTTGGCTTCAGTTTGCTTTTCTTTCAGCTCTTTGGTTATTTCCTTTTCCTTCAGCCGGAGGTCGGCAATGGCTTTTTCCTGTGATTTTTTTTCGGTAACCAAAGTGGACTTTTCCTTTTCCATTTGGCCACGCAATGCCGCTTTACGGGTTTTCTGACGGTTCAGTTCGGCAATTTTTTCGTTGAGTTCGTTTTGTTGTTTTTTAACTTCTTCAACCTGCCTGCGCCTGAATTCAGAATACTGTTTCAAATATTCGAGCCTGCGGATGGCCTGATTAAAATCTCGGGAGGAAAGCAAGAACATCAGCCGGCTGTATTTATTCTTGCTTTTATACGCCTGGCGGATCATCTTGGCGTAATCATCCTTGAGCTTTTCCACCCGTTTTTGTAAGGTGTCCACCTCTCCGTCCAGGCGGTAAATGTCTTTATCCAGTATCTCAAGCTCCCGGTCAATAGTACGGATAAGGTCTTGCCGGAGTTTCAGCTTTTGTTCTACCGTTTCAATGGCTCCGAGCGAGGAGTTCTGGCTTTTACGGGTTTCAGAAAGTATTTTATTGGCCAGTTCAATCTCGTCCTGCAAGCGGATCTTGAGCTGCTGCAACTTTTCTTTACGATTATTTCCCTGGGCATAGGAGTTTTGTGCCAGGCTGAATCCCATCAGCAGGATAAAGATAAGTCTAACGCATTTTGTCATAACCTGCGGGTATCGAAAATGGATAGTTCAGTGCCTTGTCTTTTTCCACATCGCGGATCTCCAGTTTGAGAACGGCAGGGCTTTTCTGCGTATAGGTTATCCGGATTTCATCAGGGTAAAGCATTCCGTTTGCCGGCTTTACATTCTGAAAGAGAATTTCATATTTCCGGTTCAGACCGGGCTCTTCCAGTTTTTGTTTGGCGGGTTTAAAGTAAACCGGATCCAGGAACACTTCATGAAACTTTTCATTGACGGAGGCTTCGCGGTTTCCATCATTGCCGGGAATATGATCTGCCAGCACATAATAACCGGGCTGGTAATAGGTTTCGTAATTCTTATTGGTTTCAAAGGTTAGATTGGCACTTAGAATAGCCTGCACTACCTCAAAACCAAAATTCATGTTTAGTTTTTGCTGTAACTCATCCAGGGGTCCGGTGTAATATGCTTTTTGCAGGCGATTTACGAAAGCCACACTATCACGGTATATTACAGCACGGGCTACTTTAATACCCAATATAGGATCTGCAATGTCAACCCAAACCAGGCTATCTTTTAATATACGCACTTGTACGCGAAAGCCTTGAGAGGTTTGTTGATCTTCAAAGTGCCCGTTGGCGCGCACTTCTAAAGAACGAAACTGGTTTTGAGCAGCCTCTGATTTTTCACGCAACTCCTTGTCTTTAACCTTGGGTGGCGCTCCGGCTGGTATATTTTTCGTGCTGCCGCAGGAGCTTATCAAAACGGCTATTGTGGTGATCAGCAACAGCTTTTTCATGGATTACTAAGCTTTTTGATTTTCTGATCAATTTTTTCGGAGGCACCGCCCAGCATTTTTGCTTTCTGATAAGCGTCCAGGGCCTCCGTCTTTTTGTTATTCTTCAAAAGGATATCGCCATAATGTTCCATTACCTCCCCGAACTGATCGCCTCCGAGCTTTATAACCTCTTCCATTTTCTGAAGCGCCTTATCATACTCCTGGCGTTTGTATAGCACCCAGGCCCAGGTATCCATAAAGGTGGCGTTACCGGGCATCAGGCGGTTGCTTTTTTCAGTCATTGTCAAGGCACGATCCAGCTTCTCACCGCGCACGGAAAGGTAGTAGGCATAATTATTAAGGGCAGTAGGATTGCTGCCGTTAAGTGCCAGTGCTTTTTCAAAATAGTTGTCACTTTTGGTGTGCAACTCCAATTTGTGGTACACATCAGCCAATTGGGTAAAGAATTGTTCTTTAAGGCGTGGATTACCGATTACATAATTTAAACCTTCTTCCAGGTAGTAGATGGCCTCATCATAGTTCTGTACCATATTAAACCCAATACCAGAAAAGAAATAAGGTAAAGGCTGATTGGGAAATAGCTCTACGGCCGTGGGGCCGTATTTCACCAGGCTGTCGTATTTTTCAGTTTGTATTTCAATAAGCAGGATTTGTTCCCATATCTCAAACTTATTCCCACCCTCCAGGGTAACGGCTTTTTTATAGGCTTTAAGTGCTTCATCACTTCGCCCTTCACGGGTCAGAAAATCGCCATACACAGCATAAGCTTTAGGATCAGACGGATTGGTTCGGATTACCTCCACCAGCATGCCAAAGGCTTCTTTGCGCAGGGTGGTGTCTTTTTCTGAGGCGGTGTAAAGGGATAGCAGTACCGGTACTTTCTTGTCAATGTCCAGGAGCGGACTGCTCATGGCTTTTTTAAGATGGAATATGGATTTACCCATATCGCCCGTCTGGCGGTAATATTCAGCCAGGTCCAGATGAGGACGTGGGTCATTGGGTGCAATTTCCAGCATTTGCTGATAGATCTCAAAGGCTTTGTCTTCAAAACCATTGATCTGGTACATTTGTCCCAGAGTGCCATAATAATCCATTTCCCGCGGAAAGGCTTCAATGAGCTTTTCAATTTCCCGGGCGGCTCCTTTCAGATCACCCATTTCCAGATAGATCTGTTTCTTCTGGTCCGTGATCACCTCATTTACGCCTATAAGCTCCTCTAGTGTATTAAGCTCTTCTATAGCTTTTTCGGGTTCTTCTGCATTGAGGTAAGCAATGGCAAGCTCGTAGCGATAATCAGGGTTGTCCGGTATTTGCCGAACCAGGGAAGAAAATACTTCCACCTCTTTCTCCGGCATTCTGAATTCGCGGTAAATGGAGGCCAGCATTATCATGAACCACTTGTTCTCCGGGTCCAGTTCTACCGCTCTTTCTGCGTAAAAAAGGGCGTTTTCCTGTTCGCCTTCTTCGGCATACAGTCTTCCCAGCTCATAACAAACTGTAGCATTAAAAGCAGTCATGCGGTATAGCTGCTCGTAAATTTCGAGAGCTTCTTTCAGGTTGCCGAGGTTTTTCTCCTTCTCAGCAATAAAAAAAAGCTCGTTGAACTTGCGAAGCTGCTTTTCTGAAAGGCTGGGTTCTGTATCGTTCTCTACTGATTCCTGCGCTAAAAGAGCGGAATTCATAAAAAGAGAAAAAAGAAGGAAAAAACCGTATCTACTCCACCTTACTGTAATCCCCAATACTAACCGAAGAGAATTTTCCATTAAAAAATGCTTTGTTTCCAATCATAGAGTTTGTGAGCTGTGCGTCCACTATCTGGCTGTCGTTCTGCACAATACTATTATCTAAGGTGCTGTTTGTTACTTCCGTATTAGCACCAATACTAACCAGCGGCCCGATTTTACTGTTACGGATAACCGCTCCATCAGCAATATAGCAGGGGGCAATAATCTCCGAATTTTCAATAGTAGCCTTGTCGCTTACTAACTTTTCATCGTTTTCCACAAACCCAAGAATCCTGCCATTAGTTTCTACGGTTACGTCTTTGTTTCCGCAGTCCATCCACTCATTTACAGTTCCCGAAGTAAAGCGGGAGCCTTTATCTTTCATATTCTCCAGAGCGTTGGTCAGCTGGAACTCGCCTTTGTCGCGGATGTCATTATCCAGGAGATATTGCAATTCGTCCCGTAAAAAGTCGCCATCCTTAAAGTAGTAGATGCCAATGATGGCTTCGTCTGACACAAACTCACGTGGTTTTTCAATAAAATCGGTAATAATGCCCTCATCGTTCTTTTTTACCACACCAAATGCGCTGGGGTCTTCCACTTTTTTGGTCCATATAACTCCGTCTGCAGTACTGTCCAGAGTGAAATCTGCTCTGAAAAGAGTATCTGCAAAAGCCACCACCAGGTTTCCGGTAAGAGAAGGTTTGGCACACATAATAGCGTGGGCTGTACCCAATGGTTCATCCTGGTAGTAAATGCTGCCTTTGGCTCCCAGACCTTTGGCAATAGCACGAAGGTTTTCTTCCGTTTCCTGTCCAAAATCGCCAATGATAAAGGCAATTTCATCCACATCTTCCGCACAAACTTTTACGATGTCTTCCACCAGCCTTTGCACAATTGGCTTACCAGCTATGGGTATTAATGGCTTGGGAACAGTAAGGGTGTGGGGCCTTAGGCGGCTTCCGCGGCCGGCCATTGGAACTATAATTTTCATATATGAGGGTTGATATTCATTATGTTGTTGCGTGTAAGCAAAAATAAGCGGACTGCTTGAAAAACAAAGGAACTTAGCGATTACCTGTGCTTCCGAAACCTCCTGCACCACGAGCGGTGTCTCCCAGCTCTTCTACGGGCATCCAGCTTACATTTTCATGTCTGGCAATTACCAATTGGGCAATCCGGTCGCCCGGGGCTATTTCCACAGGTTGGTTAGACACATTAGCGAGTATTACGCCCACCTCTCCACGGTAGTCCGCATCTATTGTACCAGGGCTGTTTAATACCGTGAGCCCTTGCTTTAAAGCCAAACCGCTGCGCGGCCTTACCTGAGCTTCAAACCCTGCCGGTAATTCCATATAGATTCCGGTGGGTATAATTTTACGTTCTAAAGAAGCCAATGTTACCGGTTCATCCAGGTTGGCAAAAAGATCCATACCAGCCGAAGACTCGGTTTTATAAGAGGGTAATGGATTGGTGGACTTGTTAACTATTTTAACCTTTAGGTGATTGATCATTTTCGTAATGCGTTTAAAAGAGTTTTTCCATTGGCAAACCAGGCAAAAACAAGGTATGCTGCAAAGCAAAATATGGAAGGTAAAAGCCGGGATTGAAAGATATAAAAACTTAATCCGGCCAGTATTACGGCAACAAAAAGATTGAGGGCAATATCTTTAACCGGATAGTCAGTACGGTCATGTTTCTGGTTGAGGTAATATGAATATGCAGTCATGGAGGCATAACTTATTAATGTAGACCATGCCGCACCGGTATAACCAAACCGTGGCACCAGAATAAAATTACTGACCACGGTAAAGAAAAGCCCCATGAAGGTTATATATACACCCATACGGGTAAGGCTTTTGATCTTATACCAGATGTTGAGGTTAAAATTTATACCAAGCAATAGATTGGCGAAGATCAGAATAGGTACAATATCCATTCCTTCCCAATATTTTTCATCAATAAAATGAGTTTGCTTTATAACTTCGAGGAAGCAGACTAAACCTACAAATATGAAGGCCTGGATGGCCACAAAATACCGCAGCACTTTAGCCATTTTCTCTTTGAAGTCTCCATCACCGGAAAAGAAAAAAGGTTCCGCGGCAAAACGGAAGGCCTGAATAAACAGCATCATGAAGGTGGCAATCTTTATGTTGGCTCCGAAAATCCCCAGGGCTTCAAAATTCTCTTTGGGTGGTAAAAGGTATTTTAAAAACTGACGGTTGGCCATTTCATTGGCAATTCCGGCCAGGCCGCCTATTACCAGTGGAGTGGAATACCAGATCATTTCTTTAAAAAGAATGCGGTTCAGCGACCACTTAATCCGGATCAGCTCTGGCAGGAACATCAACATAAGCAAGCCATTACCAATCATATTGGCAATAAAAATGTAGGCCACACCCAAATCAGGATCATACACGATATCCGTAAAACCGGTAGCTATGCCCTCCCGGTACATATAGGGGAACAACCAGAAGAAAAGCACATTCAGGATTACTATGGAACCGGTAGTTGAAATACGCACCACCACAAATTTAATAGGTCTGTTTTCGGCCCGGAGCTTGGCAAATGGTACAGCTGCAATGGCTTCGGAGCCAACAATGAGAGCCATCCAAAGCACAAATTCCGGGTTTTGAGCGTATTGTAAAAACCCGGCAAGCGGGCCTAAAAATGACCATACCATTATAATAAACGGAATGCTGAGCATAGCGGTTAAGCCGGTGGTGGCGCTAAACACTTCTTTATGGGTAAAACGCTTATCGCTGTAAAAACGAAAAAAAGCGGTTTCCATACCAAAGGTGAGGATCACCATTAAAAAGGCGATCATCGAATAGATGTCGGTGTTCTGACCGTATTCTTCTTTGGGCAGAGCGTCCGTATGGAGCGGGGTCAGCACAAAATTGAGCAAACGTCCCAATATACTGCTCAGGCCGTAAATAGCGGTTTGTGACGCTAGTTTTTTAAGCGATGCCAAAGGCTGCGAAATTTGCGATAAAGGTAGAAACGCCAATGATAATATGCTTATTGGACGGGAATAGTTCTTAACGGAGTAATTAAACTTTTCAACCCACAGCAACTTGTTATCTTTGGCGGCTACAAAGAAAACAGGTACGCATGATACGTTATAAGTTACTCCTTTCATTACTATTAAGCGGATGCTGCTGCATGTCGCAGAGGCCGTGTATTAAAATAATCGAAGGGGCCGAGGCACGTGTGGCCAGTGATATACGCTATTTGGCATCGGATCAGCTGAAAGGCCGTGAGCCCGGTACGGAAGGGGCTAATGAGGCCGCCCGGTATATAGCCCGCTCTTTTGAAAAGATGGGAATAGCTTCTGCTGAAGAAGAGAGTGCCGGGCAAACTTTTGAAATTGTAACCCATATTTCATTTCCCAAAGAAGGGAACGCTCTTATTTATGAAAAAGAAGAGCTTACTATTCCCCAGGATTTTTTTCCCCTGGCCTATTCCCGCACCAAAGGACAGGTTAAGGGCGAAACCATTTTTGTAGGATACGGGATTGATGCTCCTGAAAAGGAATGGAATGATTATAAAAAGATCAAACCCAAAAAGCTAAAGGATAAGATATTTGTTATCGATATTTCTTCACCGGATGGTATTCATCCCCACTCGGAATATCTTAAATACCATGACCTGGGCAGCCGGGTTGACCTTGCTGTTGAAAAGGGGGCAAGCGGAGTGGTATTTGTAAATCTGGAAGAAGGCGCCAGCGACCCGCGCAATTCGTATCGCACCTTAAAAACCCGTAACATACCGGTGGTATTTGTGCAAAACCCGGAAATAGCGGAAGAGCTAAAAGACGGTGATGATGTGGAAATACATACCCAACTGAAGGAAGTTAAAGTGAATGCGGTTAACGTTATGGGTTATGTAGATAACGGAGCCGCCAGAACGGCTGTAATAGGTGCTCATTATGACCACCTGGGTTATGGTGGCAGCTCATCTTTATACCGGGGAGAAGCACCTGAGATTCATAATGGAGCCGATGATAATGCCAGTGGTACAGCCGGCCTTATTGAATTGGCGCGTAATATCAGCAGCCGTAAGAGCGAATTTTCAAAATTCAATTACTTGTTTGTAGCGTTCAGTGGTGAAGAAATGGGATTGTTAGGGTCTTCATACTTCGTTAAAAATTCGCCACTGCCCACCAGCCGGATGGCCTATATGCTTAATATGGATATGATAGGCCGGCTGGAAGAAAATCTTTTGGCAGTAAATGGTGTGGGCACTTCTCCCTTATGGCCTGATGTGGTGCGGGAGAGGAAGTGTTCAAAACTCAACCTCAAAACATCTGAAAGCGGGGTGGGTCCATCAGATCATACCAGTTTTTATTACCGTGAAATACCCGTACTTCATTTCTTTACAGGTACGCATATGGATTACCACAAACCTTCTGATGATTTTGAAAAGATCAATATAGAAGGAGAGGTAGAGGTGCTGGAGTTTATACTTAACCTGATCTACAATCTGGAAACGGTGGGTGAGGTACCTTATTCAGCTACCCAGCAGGAAACTACCTCTGCACCCCGTTTTACCGTTACCCTGGGGGTGCTTCCGGATTATATGTTCAGTGAAAAAGGGATGCGAATAGATGGTGTGACGGAAGGGAAACCCGCTTCAAAAGCAGGCTTAAAAGCCGGAGACATTGTGATTAAGATGGGTGAAATGAAGGTGGAGGATATGATGGGTTATATGCGTGCTTTGGGTAGTTTTAAAAGTGGAGATAAAACCACTGTGCATTACCTGCGCAACGGTGAAGAAAAAACAGCCGAGGTTCAATTTTAACGCAAGCAACCGTAATTGATATGAATGTAGCTGTAATAGGAGGGGGAAGCTGGGCCACGGCCATTGTAAAAATCCTTACTGAAAACAATGATTATGTGGGCTGGTGGATGCGCAATGAAGAAAGCGTGGCACACATTAAGCGTTTTCACAACAATCCCAATTACCTGAGCTCTGTGGAGCTTATGACGGAAAAGATTGATATCTCCACCGATCTCAACCATATAGTAGATCATGCCGATTACCTGATCTTTGCGGTGCCTTCTGCTTTTTTAAAAGAAGCTTTGCAATCTTTGGATCAGCCGCTGAAGGATAAAAAAGTATTCAGCGCCATTAAAGGAATTGTGCCGGATGAAAATCTGATAGTTGGTGAGTTCTTTAACCAGCTTTATGAGGTCCCTCTGGAACATATCGGTGTAATTACCGGTCCCTGTCATGCTGAAGAAGTAGCATTGGAGCGGCTTTCTTATCTCACCGTGGCTAGTGATAATGAGTTAATAGCCCGTGAACTGGCCGACCGGATGCAGTGCGATTTCATTAAAACCAATATCTCTGATGATATTTACGGAACGGAATACGCTGCTGTTTTGAAGAATATTTACGCTCTTGCTGCGGGTATATGTCATGGCCTGGGCTATGGCGATAACTTCCAGGCGGTACTGGTGAGTAATGCCATTCGTGAGATGAAGAAATTTATCAAAGCCGTACACCCTATCAAACGGGATATTAATGACTCCGCCTACCTGGGGGATCTGTTGGTAACTGCCTATTCGCAGTTTAGCCGCAACCGGATGTTTGGGAATATGATAGGCAAGGGGTATACCGTACGCTCTGCCATGCTTGAGATGAATATGGTGGCGGAAGGGTACTATGCCACCAATCTTATCCGCCAGGTGCGTAAATCCTATGATCTGAAGATGCCTATTGCCAATGCGGTATATAAAGTTTTGTACGATGGGCGTTCCCCTAAAAAAGTAATGAGCAAACTGGCTGAAAAGCTGGACTGAATCTCTTGCCGAAATAAAAAGGATTTCCTGATTTCAGACTCTGTATAACTGAGTCAACCTTTCAGAACCTGAGGAGTTATCTTTCTAAAGCAAAATTTGAAAAAGCCGTATAAAGTTCTTCTGGGTCTGCTCCTTATTATCGGGTTGTTGTGGCTGAGCCTTGAACTCTTTGCGGCTTCCTTTATCCGCTCTTCGCTACAAAAAAACGTGCGGTATTACCCATCCGACACTTTAAAAATAGGAGCGGTAAACCTTACCTACTTTCCATTGGGCCTGGAACTGCGTAATCTTGATTTTGACCTTCACCAACCAGCCGATACGTTTATGGTGAGCTGGCGCGGAAAACTCTCACTGGCCCGGGTTAAAGGTTTAAACTGGCTAGGCGTTCTGCGGGGAGAAGATATACAGGTGGAACTGGCCGAAGCAGAAGAGGGCACCATCCATTGGAATATAAGCCCCCATAAACCCGCATCAAAAGATTCATCCTTCACCGCGTCAGATACTAAGCAACAGGGTCGTTTTCTGGTTCAAAAACTACGGATTGCCAACATGAACCTGAGCCTGGAAAGAGACTCACTCGCTATAGGGCTCAGCGCTTCTTTAGAAGTAGATAGTTTATGGCTGAACCAAACGGATAGCTTGCGCTGGAACACAGGCCGGGTTGCGCTTCACTCGGCTCACGCCAGTTTTAAGAATGTACTGGAAGACTATGACCTCTCTTATTCTTTACTGGATTTTGATTCAGACGATAGTCTTTTAGCTATACACGATTTTCATATGAAACCACGGCTGAGCCGGGATCAGTTTGCGGACAAATATGAATATATGAAAGTACAGAGTGATATTACTGTACATGAGATCCGGCTGGAAGGAATTGATATACAACGTGCCAATGAAGGGGTTTTTGCGCGAGCCCTGGTGGTTGACAGTACATACCTTGATATTTATCAGGATACCCGTAAAGAGCGCAAACCCGGCCGGGTGCCTTTGCCCTCACAATTGATAGCCGAAGCACCTATAGCCATTCATATAGATTCACTTTTGGTAAAAAGAGGAAACCTCATCTACCATGAAAAGGTGAAAGACAAAAAGGAGTTAGCCTTTTTGGAAGGTGATGAATTGAACGCAAAAGTCTTCCCGGTCAGCAATATTGATGATACTTTGAGTGCCGATATGCAGCTTCGGTCCCGCATCCGGTTTATGAAAGAAGCCGAAACCACCCTTAATGCCCGTTTTTTCAGGAATAAGCCCGATCATGATTTTCAGGTAACGGCCACTATGGGATCAGCCTCTATGAAAAGTTTTAACCCTATCCTTTTACCCATGACGGGAATCTATATTAAATCTGGCCAATGCCAAAAGATAAACATATCCATGTACGGCAATGATTACAGCTGTAAAGGAGATATGAATCTGGCTTACCGGGATTTGAAAATAGCTTTACCGGCTAACGATGAAGAACGCAACTTTTTTGAAAATATCGCAGAAGGGTTGGGAAACCTGGTGCTGGTAAACACCCATAATGATTATAGTGATGATAACGGACGTATCTATTATGAGCGTGATCCGCGCAGGCCGGTGGTTAATTATTGGTGGAAAGCCATGGAAACCGGTTTAAAAGATGCCCTGATCCGCTTTCATAAAAACAATGATTCCTAGTTTACCGTCCCGGTCTCCGAATTATAGCTGGCTGTATTGCCGGAAATATCGCTTACTGTAACAATAACCCGGTAGCGGCTGCCTGAAGGGTAGCCATTTGAAGTACTCAGGTAATTATGACTGGCCGTATAAGACGTTTGGCCGTTGAGACCTGCTTTATCAAATTTTTTCCACAACGTTTCAGGTTGATCCAGGCTGTTTAGTCCCCACAACTCGGCCTTGTAATTGTCCAGACCCAGGTTGTCGCTTAAAGTAAAATCAACTGATATTACCTGGTTGGGAGCGGACGTAACAGTGGAGGTAAAAGAATTAAAGGAAACCAACGGGTCCACTTTTTCGCGTAGGGTAAACAGCTCTTCTTCAATGGTAATATTGCCATCGGTATCTATACACTGTACCTGTATTACGTTACTCCCGGAAATGTCAAACCCGCCCGTTATACCTGCTTTGTAGTGCAGGGTGTCCGCAGTGTGGCCGTTTAGTTGGGCCAAAGCACTGTGGTAGGTAATATCACCCTCAATTTTAGTAAGGGCAATAGCCGCAGACTGTAAACCGCTATCATCTGAAAATCGTACCCATACATCAATAGAATCCGTAAGATCAACTTGTACCAGAGGCGATACAATGGTTACGGAAGGTTTTTGACCCACCTGCCCGGCAGAGCCGGGTTCATTCTTGCTACATGCCAGGGTAAGCCATACGGCTGGTAAAAAGAGTATAAGCTTTTTCATAAACGCCAGGGTTTGAAACAAAGATATAAAAGGCCCGTCCCGATAGCTTTATGGAATATCCTCTATATTTCACATTCTAAACGTTGTAAAATGAAAAAACCCCAGGATGGCTTTATAGCGTATACACACTTTGAAACAGATGACTCCCCCGGAGCAGCCCGGTCATTTTATACCCATATGGATCAGCGCAGGTCGGTGCGGGACTTTACCAATAAAGAGATTCCCCGTGCAGTGATAGAAGATTTGATACGCACGGCATCCACAGCCCCCAGCGGAGCACATAAACAACCCTGGACTTTTGTGGCTGTTTCGGACCCGGAACTTAAAAAGCAGATACGGGAAGCAGCAGAGAAGGAAGAGTATGAATTTTACCATAGCCGTGCTACCCAAGAGTGGCTGGATGATTTGGTATCCATTGGCACCGACTGGCATAAACCTTTTCTGGAAACCGCACCCTGGCTGATTGTGGTGTTTAAAAAGACGTATAATAATATAGGAGAAGGAAAAACTAAGAATTACTATGTGCAGGAATCGGTAGGCATAGCCTGTGGTTTTCTCATTACGGCCATTCATCAGGCGGGTTTGGTAACCCTTACGCATACGCCCAGTCCCATGAATTTTCTGGCCGATATACTGGGACGCCCGGTTAATGAAAAACCTTTTTTACTACTGCCGGTGGGCTATCCGGCTTCTGACGCTATGGTTCCGGACTTACAGCGCAAACCACTGGAAGAGGTGAGCGTGTTTAAAGTGTGAAACATCCCTTCTTTTTTTGTGTAGTGTTGGTTATACTCTATGCTGTATGTTACTGGGAGTAATAGGGTGGGTTACAGTGAATGTTGCGGTTATTGGAAGCCTTATGTGAACATTCAACACTTTGTCTTTTGAAAGAACTGGCTTTTTAATGCATCACACGCCAGCAGTTGGAAGTGGAGACAATATTATTGCTGGTTCAAATAGATGAATCCAATTTGGGTGTGTAGGTGTTAAATATTTATATTTGTCTTCCGGTTGGTCGAGAAACCGATTCCCACAAAAGACGATGTCACTCGATAACTTTCAATATTTTTAGTTGTACTCTTAATTTCGGCCGCACGTGGGAAATGGCTGTTTATTCGAAATTAAGATGGTAACACTAACCTCCATCCGACTTAGAGACATAAAGCTGCAATGCAAACTGGTGCATAAAGCAATTCAAAACCCGGATCTGAAGTTAAAAAATGCTGAATTAGAAGCGATATGCGCTTTTACCATTTCCAATCTTGGGAGTAAGAAGTCTGGCTCCGGGCTACTTCAGCCAAAACTTAGGGATGTTCACTTGCGCTATTCAGAATATTATGGGTTTTCTAACTGGGCGCAATTAAAAAATCATGTTGTTAATAATGACTGTTTTTACCGCAAATGGGCACCTGTGTTTGTGTTTAAATGGTTTCAGGCCTATACACCTGCTTTACAATACCATAAAAATCATGGCGGTTATTTACTTCGGTTTTGGGGAGATTATGTGATCTGTGGCCAGGAATATATCAATCGTTTGGGCTTACAAGGATTTGAAGAAAACTGGCGGGCTATCAAACACAATGCTGTACAACCCATTGATTCGGCAGCCTGGGCTGAGATCAGGCAAGAAGCTGTAAACAACTATCTAATCATTAATAAATAATTCAAACATGAAAAACAAACTAGGAAGAACAGTTCTTTTAGTGAAAGACTATGAGGCTTCTGCTGCATTTTACGAGAATATTTTTGAATTTGATCGAATTTTTGATCTGACAACAGACGTTGGTCAACGATTTTTACAACTTGGCGATCAGGAAACTAATGTGGGAATATGGCTTTTAAAAGCAGAAGGCCAAGATCAAACAGCTCGAATAGGAAATCAAACAGCCGGGCAACCCACCTTGGTGATATACACCAATGATTTAGAAATACTTTATAGCCGGCTAAAGAAGCATAAAGTTCAAATAAAAGTAGAGCCTGTAAAAGGTCCCGAGTATGACTTTTTACACTGTTTTGATCATGATGGCAATGAGATTGTTGTAGTGGAGATGAAGACGGATTAAGATATACAAGAGAAAGCCCCGGGTTCCCTGAGCGCCTGCCAGGGCCTGGGGCGTATACCTTTACAAGCCAGGAAAACAGTATAGAATACTTCTGCTATTTTATTGCTTTCAGAACATCTTTTGTGAGAGGCTTGGGAAGATAAGATAACACCTGCTTATTTGACTGTGCTTTTACTTTATCCGATTCATCTATCGATGAGGTAAGTATATGGATGCTTAAATCGTATTGCCCGCTATCCAGGGAGATGGCCTTCAGAAATTCCCAGCCATTCATTACAGGCATGTTGATGTCTAAAAAAATTAAATAGCGCTTTTGAGGATTCTTTTGGATATACTCTAGTGCTTGAAGCCCGTTTTCTAATACCATTATCCCATAATGAGGGAACTCGGGTTCAACTATCTTTTTATTTATGAAGTTAATAATAGGATCGTCATCAATCAGTAATATTTCTTGCACCTTCATCTTTAATCAAGTTAGTCTTGTCTGTAATTTTATGGATTACATCATCCAATTCGTGGGCAGAATCTGCGATCATCTTCATTATCTCATCCTTAGACTTACCACCCCCATCAAGTTCGTTGGCAAGATATATCAGACCCATTATTCTGGAAAGAGGTGCGCGAATTACGTGCGATTGAAGCCACGCTATCTCACGAAGGTTTTTATTTTGTATTTTAATTTGTTCCAGTTGCTGGCGTGAAGATGTTACATCCAATGCTGACCCTACGGATCGAACGGGTTTACCATTCTCGTCTCGCAAAATATAACATCTATCCATAAAATAGGCAATTGCACCCTCGGAGGGTTGCACCTTGTATTCTGACGTCCAGAATGTTTTATTTTTATGGTTTAAGGCCTCTTGTAGAGTATTCCATACCTCTTCCCGGTCGTCTGGATGAATCTTCGAAAACCATGAATTTTCTTTAGATAAAGTTTCACTTGTATCATAATTAAAAGTTTGCTCATAACCAGTTCCTCTTGTAATAATCTGCTTTTGGTGATCGATCTCCCAAATCATTTCATTACTGGCTTGCATGGCCAGCTTGAATCTCTCATTACTTAGGGATAATTGCTCTTCGTACTCTTTTCTTTCCGTAATATCCTGCACAGTTCCTTCTATGCGAAATGGAGTGCCATGTTCATCAGTTAAGAGTCTTATTTCTTGTTTTACCCATTTCACCTTACCGGTGCCTGTTAGGATCCGATGTTCCACACTTTGCACTTTTCCGGGTTCAAGGTGTTCTGTGGGGTCGTCTTCCATTAAGTAGCGGTCATCGGGATGAAAAGTTTTGGTAATATTGGCCATAGTAGGGGTAAACTCCTGAGGAGTATATTCATAAATATGATATGCCTCCTCACTCCATATAGAAACCTCCGAATCGAAATTCCTGACCCAATAACCCAGTTTTGCAATTTTTTGAGCAGTTTTCAATCGTTTGTATGCCGCTTGTAATTCTTCTTTAGCCAATCGTTGTTCGGTAGTGTCCTTGGCAACTGCTATAATAATTTTAGATTCCCGAATGACAGTACCGCTCCAAATTAGCCACTTGATATCTCCTTTATTAGTTACAAAGCGTGCTTCAAATGAGTTAGAGGTATCACCATGTATAGATGCTTTGAGTCGTTCCTGTGATTCCTGAACATCATCCTCATGAATAAAATGGAAGATAGGTGTAGAGCGTAACTTTTTATTATCATATCCTAATAGAATTTGGAATGCTTTGTTATGTTTTTTGATGTAACCATCAAAACCTATTATACAATGGGGGTCTGGTGAAATATTAAAAAAATTCCGATATTCTTCTTCTGTAATCTTTTGTTTGATAACGGCACCCAGCTGTTGAGTAACTTCACTAAGAAAGTTAACTTCCTCAGAAAGCTCATCTTCAGTAAATTGCGAAAAACAGATAATACACCCCAAAAATTCATTGTTATAGTGTATGGGTAAGCCAATAGCCGTATTAAGGTGGGCGGAACGGGCCGCTTCTGAACGATGAAAGAATTCATTATTGGAAAGGTCTTTCCATAACATTGTTTTATTTTCACTCCATATGTGACCCGGAAACCCAGTTCCTTTCTCAAAGGATGTTATATCTTTAGAATTCTGATAAAACCTGCTAAAGCCTTTTACTCCGCAGTCACTTGAAATTAAGTCTAGCCGTTGGGCATCCTGGGAAACCAACCAAATTTCGCTCACGCTTATTTTGGAAAGTTTTACCAAACTACTCAAAGCTTGATTTAAACATGATGAGAGAGTGCCGGGCTGGCCTATTGCTGAGGTTAAAACTGCAACCAAATCATCAATTCTTCTTTTCTTAACCTCTGTGGTTACCTCCTGAGTATTGGCAACAATTCCCTCAATTAATGGAGTGTTGAGGTGATTCGTCAACTCTGTCCGAATCCATCGCCAGTTTCCATTTGCGTCAGTGAAACGATAGGGTTCAATAGACACATGCCTGGATTCAAATATTTCACCCAATTTTTGCTTCAGCCGGGGAACATCCTCTTCATAAATAAAATCAAAGGCGTTTTTACCTATGAACTCCTCTGGCGAGATACCCAGCACAGCCTTTGAGGTAGGAGCTACATACTGGTAGTCTCCCTTTCCATCTACTATGGCAATAAGGTCTTTTCCATTTTCAATCAACGATTTGAATCGTGCTTCGCTATAGTAAAGTTCCTGATATGCCTCGTGTTGTTTTATAATATGACCAAGGTTGGAGGTGAGAGAGTATAATAATTGGAATTCATCTTCTGAAAATCTCCTTTCTTTTTTACAGTCATCAAGGCCTATAAAGCCACAGAAATTATCGTTTATCCATAATGGCAAAACCAGAATAGATTTGATTTGCTGTTCTTTCAGAATATTCTTTGTAGAGGAAGGGGGTAATTTTTCAACGATAGCCTCAAAATGCATTTGTTTTTTAAGCGGTTCCATAAATAATGGAAACTGTGATAAAGAGATATTCTGAAGTTCGGGATTGTCAATTTGAGGCTCAATATGGCCCTGTGTCCATTCTATTTTTTGTGAAGTAGTTGGTTGCAGAGGGTCGTTTTGAAAGTAGTAAATACGATCTACATCAATAGTTTCACCAACTATTTTAAAACATGAGTAAAGTGCCTGAAGCCATTCCTTGGATTTTAGTAGTAACTGGGTTGTGAGGCTAATAACTTTAAGATATTCTTTTTGAGTCTCTATTTTTTTCTCTCTCTCATAACGTTCTGATAAATCGATTGCAGTAACAATGTCTGCTTTCTTCCCCCTATAATTAATCAAGTTGCTCTTAATCTTTACGTAAATAATGCTGCCATCACGTTTCTGATGTCTGAACAGGCTTTCCTTGTAGGATTCCGTTCGGGAAATAGCTTCTTTTACCGCTTTTTCAAGCTTTGGAATATCTTCCTTTGGACGTATATCCTTAATAGTCATATGGAGGAACTCTTTCTCGCTATAGCCATAGTGACGAATAGCCTCCTTATTTACCGCCAGAAAACGAAAAGTCTTGAGATCATAAATCCACATAGGAAAAGGAGTAAGATCAAAGATGGTTTGATCGTAATTGGAATGATCAGAAGTAGGACTTAACATAGTCACTGACAATTAATTATAATATAAATGTTGATAATTTGCACTTCTAATATAATGAAACCCTTGGTTCGGAGGACTCTGGGTTATGTAGTATTCATATTTTTCCGATCGTTTTTTTCATAAAAACCAAAGGTTATTTTCCCTAAAAACAGAATGACAACTGCTCTTGAAATAACAAGGAAATACCTTTATCCTGTTGCCCGCTACTTAATGATTACGGAGAGGCGAGGTTTCCTGAGTGATGATCGGCACATATACCTGATCTGGCCGGCCTGATTGCGAATGTTTTTTGGACCTTTTAATATGGACTCTGCTGTTTTGAATGTAAGTGCCGGATACGCTCTAAAACTTTAAAGTTGTGGTGGCAAGACAGAGTTCATCGTAGTGAACGCTACTATTCAAAGAGTCAAAAGGGTAAGGCTTTTACCAGGCCTTACAAGTTTTACCACGGCCAATTTTTTAGTTAGTCATGGCAAAACCCACAAATGGCCATGGCTAATTGTGGGTTTTATGCTGGTTCATGCTTTTATATCGTTCTGTATAATGAAACCTTTATAAAGTAAAAGTCATGAGTATTCCCTTTAGTATTAGCCCCAAAGTACTGCCTTCCGGTATACATAAGGGGCAAAAGCGCTACTACGCCCGCGCCCGCATGCGGGGCACGCTAAGCCTGGAAAGGCTGAGTGAGCGCATGAGCCAGCGCAGTACCTTAAGCCGTACCGATATACAAGCCGTATTATACGGCCTAACGGAAATGATACCCGAAATACTGGAAGCCGGTTACGGTGTAGAGCTGGGCCCACTGGGGCGCCTGCGTATCAGTGTTGGGTCTGCGGGTCATGCACTACCCGGGGAGGTAAGTGCCCGCAGCATCCGCAGGCCGCGTATGGTGTTTAAACCCGGTAAGCCACTTCGGGAGAGGATGAAGCTATTGAAGTTCAGCCCTAAATAAGCGTTATGAGTGTCCGCTATAATTAACAGGACACACTGAGTAAGGCTGAAGGGAGACTTATTAAAACGAATATTTCAACCGCCCGAAAACCGTCCCGCTCAACCATTCCACATTGTTGTTTTCCAGCGGGTTCTGGCTGATGAAGTACTGCAGGGCCAGCAGGGCATCCAGGTTGCTGGCTAGGGAGTAGGTAAGGGTAGGAAAGAGAATGATGTTCTTCAGGTCAGGCGTAAACATAAGCCCCGCATCCGCCCGGAAGAGAGGTGTGATATTGCCACCCGTTTGCGTAAAGAGGGTATGCTTAAAAGGAAAGATATTCTTGGGCCCCTGCACCTGGTTGGCACCCAGGCCGGCAAAACTGAAGATAGTAGGATCAGTAGTGCCTAAACCATTATAGAGATATGAGAGCTGGGTATACAGCCCGAAACCAAAAAGATAATCCAATGCTGTACTGGCGGTGAAATTGCTTTTACCCTCCTCTTGCAGCGGAAAGTAGTAATTGGCCTCCCCCTTAAAACCTACGTTCTTAATGCTGCCGGCCCAACCCGTACCCGTGGTTAAATCCTCTTTATAATAACCCGCTAAAAACTGGAAGTCGTATTGCCAGCGATTGGTTTTGTAAAGCATGGCGGCTACGGATTGTCCGATTTGTTTAGCCGGGGCAAAACCCAGTTCCAGGGTAGATTTGAAGTTGGGGAAGTATTGCACTCGCAGGGCATCCGAGCCGGGACGCTCTTCGTAATCAAAGTCAAAGTAATTATACTGGTTAAATATGTCGTTGGGGTTCCACACTGTATTTACACCCCAGTTAATGCGCTGCCGCCCCAGTCGTATGATCCATTTGGAGCTTTCCCACTGCCCCCAAAGGCGGTCAAAAATGGTGTGCAGTAGTACCGCATCACTGTCAAAATAGAGATACGAAAGATCCACTAGGCCGTTGTCCTGGTCCAGCAGTTGGTAAAAGTCCGGTTGACCGGGTTGCGGCCCGTTACCCACGCTATACCCCCAGAACAGGCGATTGCGCATACCGACCCCCAGGCTCCAGCTTTTAGAGGGGTAATACTTGAAATCAAAACGATTATGGATCTGGTAATCCTGGTATTGAGCAGGAAAAAAGTCAGCGGCCAGTGGGGGGATATAATCTTTATTGAAGTAATTAAATGAGCCCAGCAGTTTTACATAACCTTTAAGATCCGTTTTTTTAGGTTCATCCTGCGCATAAGCACCAGGTAGCAACAGGAGGTATACCAGGAAGAGAGCGGCTTTCTTCATAGGGTCAGCGGTCCCGGGTTTCATCAGACTTAATCTTACCATCTTCTACCGTAATTACCCTGCGGGCACGGTCAATCACCCGCTGGTCATGCGTGGCAAATACAAAGGTCATGTGTTCTTCCTTATTAAGGCGGGCCATAATGTCCAGCAGATTAGCGGTAGACTGGCTGTCGAGATTAGCGGTAGGTTCATCAGCCAACACAAATGAGGGTCGGGAGGCCAGGGCACGTGCTACGGCTACGCGCTGTTGCTGCCCCCCGGAAAGTTCTCCGGGCCGTTTGGTAAGGCGGTCTCCCAGACCTACAGCTTCCAATAATTGTTGAGATCGCTGCTTGCGCTCTGCCTTGTCTCTTTTTTGCAGGAGCATGATGAATTCCACATTTTCTGCCGCTGTAAGCACCGGGATGAGGTTATAAGCCTGAAACACAAAACCAATGTGCTGCAGGCGAAAATTGATCATGTCATTATCCGACAGATCATGAATAGGGGTTTCAGCGATTCGTACCTCTCCGGAGGTAGGTTTGTCCAGCCCTCCGATAAGGTTGAGCAGGGTGGTTTTACCGGAACCGGAAGGACCCACAATGGCCGTGAATTCACCTTCCTCAATTTCCAGGTCTATGCCGTTTACGGCTTTAATGGTTTGGTTACCATCCTGGTAAATACGTTGTAAATGTCGGGTTTCAATTACGGCCATATATCCATGTTTAAATCGTACGAATTGCTTCCACCGGGTTAAGTTTTAATGCCCTCCGGGCCGGGTAGAGTGCAGAAAGTAATGCCATTACAATAACCAGTATTCCTGTACTGAAATAAAAGACGGTATCTATATATGGATATATCACCGAACCTACCCCAAAGCTCTGTAAACCACCAGCCACCACGGAAAGGTCAATACCTTTGGAGCCGGTATAAGTAATAGTGATGAAGCCCAATAGTATGCCCAATGGTCCGCCACAAAGGCTAAGGATGAGGGTTTCAAGCAGTATCATGCTAAACACTTTGCGTTTGCTCATGCCCACAGCCATTAACATACCCAGTTCTTTTCTCCTTTCCAGCACTGCCATCAGCATAGTATTTACAATACCAAAGGAAAGGGCCAGCATAATAATTCCGATAATGATATAGAGAATGCTTTCCATAATCTCGTCTGCATAACTGAGTTCAGGTGCCAGCTGTTGCCATGATTGCACTTCGTAATACGGGAACCGGGCTTGCAGTTTGTCACGAAAGGCCAGAACCTCCACGGGCTTATGAAGAAGCAGTGCTATCTCATGCTCATGTACAGGGTGCCCTATAAGTTGCTGAAAGTCGGCTTTGCGTATGTAAACCCTTAGTTCTTCAGCCTGAGTAGAGGAGGCTGTATATATACCGGCTACTTTAAAGGCTCCGGAAATAATCAGCCCGTTCTTATCGGTAAAGGTGATCACTACCTTAGAACCTACCCGTGCTTTAAGTTTCTCGCCCAGAGCGCGTCCAATCAATATTTTATTTTTCTTTTCGCCCAGGTAATCGCCTTGTGCCAGGCGTGCGTCCAGGCCGGTTAAATGTGCCTCGTTTTCAGGGTCAATACCGCTAATCTGCACGCCACCATTACCGTTGGCCGTGGCCACTATGCCGTTCACTAAAATGCGGGCGCTTAGCGCACGTACCTCCGGACGGGTTTCTAAAAAAGCCAGCAGCTTTTCCGGTTGAGGCAGCTGATTCTGAATATTGGGCTCACGGTTCCAGGCGGTATCATGCACCTGAATATGCGAAAGACTGGTCTGTATAGCTTCTTTGGTACGTTGGCGATTGAGGCCGTATGAAAAACCATTGATAAAAATGCCGGCCCAAATACCCAGCATAATGGAGAAGATAACCACTAAACTTCGCAGCTGGTTTCGCCATATATTCCGCCAGGCTATCTTTAGGAGTGTGGTCATTGATGCATAGCTTTAACGGGTTGTAACTGGTAGATTTTCCAAACAGAGTAAAAAGAAAGTAAAGCGGCAATACTTAAAACAATAAGACTATGGGTAAGGAAAATGGACGGATCTGTGGAAGCGGGAATGATCGGTTCAAAACCGTATTTCTCAAAAGCATCGGCCAGTTGATCTCCACCCAGTTGAAGCGGGTTGTAATGGTAGTATGAAACCAAAGGCATAGCCAGTAAACCGGCCCCGATAACACCCAGAAGAGCCAGAAAAAAAGTTTCCATTAATACGGTAAGGGCTAGTTTGCTGCGCTTCATACCAATGGCGATGAGGATGCCATATTCATATTCCCGCTCGGAAGTCATCATCAGGATAGTTCCGAATATTCCAAAACTGATCACCAGGTAAAGCACAAAAAGCATAATGAGACCCCCGGCACTGTCGGCCTGTATGGCCTGCACCAGGTCCGGCATCATTTCGCGCCAATTCATTACCTCGTATTGTGCCGTATCCAACTGGCTGCGCAATTGTCCGGTGAGCTCCCGGAAATTACGTTCCTCTTCCGGAATAACAATAAAAGAAGTAAGGCGTTGCCTTGCGCCATACAGGAACTGAGCCTCCTGTAGTGGCAGAAAAGCCAGTTGTTTGTTCAGTATAGGGGAGCGTAGTTTTACCACGCCACTGACGGGGTATTTACCGTTGGCGCTGATACCATGATACCCCTGGCCGATGAGAATGAGCGTATCGCCTGTGCCAATCTTAAAATACTCAGCGAGCCCTTCACTTAAAACAAGCCCCGGTGTATTGGGGTAAAGGGTGCCTTGCTGTAAGCCATTTGCCAAATCAAAATAAGTGCTTTCCTTTTCCGGGTCAATGCCAGCAATGGCTACGGCTTTAGTAGCCTCACCCGTAGAGGCCAGGCTAAAACTTTCCAGGCGTGGTACCAGGCTCTTCACTCCGGGTGTATTTTGCAAGAGCTGCTCCAGGCTGTCGCTGCGCAACATGGTGTATTCCAAAGTTTTTTCGTACCAGTAACCTTTACTGTGAACCTGTATATAACCGGTGGAAACGCCCACCACATTGCTGATCATATTTTGGTAGGAACCCAGTTGCATAGATCGCATAATGAGTGCGAAGAAAAGTGCAAAGAGCACCGAGGCGGCAGTGATAAGACTACGCCTTTTATTGCGCCAGATGTTCCTCCAGGCCAGCTTCAGGATCATCAGCGCAGTCTTTTCATATTCTGGGTGGTATAAAAACCTTCAGCCTGCTCATCGTTAAAATTGAGGCTGAGCTGGCGCATAATAGTGCGGTTGCCAGGTTCATTGGCAGGAGTCATAATCAGTTTGGAAGGAAGGCGCTTGCCGCCCAGTTCTTTTATTTCTAAGCCTTCCAGCGTATTTACAAGCTCATCATCGTCATCGTAAAACTCCGTTTTCAGTTGCAGATATTCATCCTTGCTGATCCAGGTGATTACCTTACCCCATACCACCGCAGCTTCCGGTTTGGGAGTAAGCTTAATCTTATAACACTCCATATTGCGAAGGCTTTCTTCACCCAGCAGTTTATGCGTATAATCTTTAAGAATGGATGATTCCTGCACAAGGTCATCATTGGTAAAATCAGAACCCATCCAGCTTTGCGACATCATGGAAGGAGGAAGTTTGATCGTGCGCTCTACACTGGGCACCCAGTTCCAGATTTCATTTTGGCGTTTGAGGTATACCGTACCTTTATCGCGGGCCGGTTCGGTAACCAGTATCATGCTGTATTCATTACCGCGGCTCCATGTTTTCATGGTCATAGAACGGCTCCAGCCGGGCCGCTCAATGGTCATCTCTAAGGTGCCGGATCTGTGATTACCCCGCAGTTTGTTTTCGGATTTGCGAATGATATCGGTTGGGTTTTGGGCCGTAATACCCTGTACCAGAAACAGAAGAATAAGCAAGCTTGAATACTTCACAGATCGTATTTTTTTAAAAGTTTTTGTTCTATTTCATTCAGGGGGTAGTCATCCTGAAGGCTGATGTAACCAAAGGCAAGTCCATCCATAATAGCTCCTATATAATAGGCCTCAACCTCAGGGTGATCATAGCCTAGTTCTTCAAAAAGATGTGTGAACTCTGCCATGCGCTTCTTCTTTTCAACTTCAAAGAAGCTTTTAAGATTTGCGGTAACCTCCGGTTGTATGGCCAGGGAAAGTAAAAAACGCATCGTACCGGTTTGCTGGCGCATGAATAAAATGGACTGTGTGATGGTTTGCCGCAGTTTTTCCCGGGCTGTTTTACTATTCCAATCACCCATAATATGGTCTGCTTCGCGTAACATCAGGTGAAATATGCCATCCAATAGAGCTTCCTTACTGTCAAAGTAGTGATAGATCAGTCCTTTGGAGATCTCAGCTTCTTTAGCAATACGAGCCATAGAGGTATGGGCGTATCCTAATTCACCAAAACATTTAAGGGCAGCCATAAGGATTTGTTGGCGGCTTTGCTCCTGGATCTTTAAATTAACAGCTTTGGTACGTGGGGCCATTTTCTATTGACTAAACGGTCAGTCAAAATTAATACAGGAAGACCAACCAGACAAATGTTTTTGCATTAATAGAGAAAGGTGTTCTGAAAATCAGGGTTTGGCCCTGCGCTTCCCAATTTGCTGCCAATGTTGAAAGGCTACAAAACTGGCGGAAAAAGTAAGATGGTATATGCCGTGGGCATATACCAGAAGCTGCACCAAAACCAGTATGGTAGTGAACCACTCAAGCCCTATATGAGAAAGGTCGTACAGTCTGACGAGTGCTCCAATTGCAAAGAGTATTACCGTTAAGACCCGGGCCCATTGTTGGCCTTGATACACGGCATATAGGAGACCTGCCGTGAGCAAAAAGTGCAGATTCTGCAGAATGAGTTTAAAACCTTCCGGCTCCGGAACATTTCTCTGGTACGTAATTATGGTGATCAGTGATACCAGTAGTACACTGCTAATAAGTTGCAGCGTTCTTTTTTTCCCGGTTTTTATAAATGGATCCATGAAGCGGGCGAGAAGTCTTCCGTTTTAAACGCACCAAAGCGGGTGGTTAGAATGATGCCAGGTCCCTGATCGTAATAGTCTTCCGGTCAAAGTCTATAAGCCCTTCGTCCCGTAATTCATTGAGCGTAGTGGTTACCGTTTGTCGGGAAGTACCAATAAGGTTAGCGATGTTTTTATGGGTATAAAAGTGCTCTACCACAACCGTATCTCCTTTCTTTTCTCCTTTTTCCAGGGCCAGTTCACGGATAAAATCCATGAGGCGTGAGCGTACATCTTTAAAAACCAGGTTATCTATCCTGCGTTCCATTTTCCGGATGCGGAAACCAATCCATTTGTAGATCTTAAAGCTGAAATCGCGATTATCCTTCATCAGCTCATGCACCTGGTCAATCTTTACCGGGCATACAGTGGTTTCGTTTTCCAGGGCTTCGGCTATTTCAGAGCGTTTATCTTCTCCCAGCAGGGCTAATTCACCAAACATTTCACCTTTACCTAAAATGGCTTTAACCACTTCGTCACCTTCTTCGGAATAATTGAGTATACGCACCTTACCTTCTGCAATAAGGTACATGGTAGTGGCAGAATCATCGGTAAAATATATAGTCTCACCTTTTTTATACGTCCTGAAGTGTCCTTCATCTGCACCAAAATCTCTGAGTTTATGAGGACACATGACCTTGTAAAGGTTTACATCGTCAAAATACCAAAGCTTATCCATTAATATAACTCCTTTAGAACCAAAATCCGAGACTAATGTAAGTATAAATATCGCTATGGTTGGTGCTGCCCATTACGTTGATTTCCAGTGGTCCAAAGGGGCTGTCATAACTATAGCCAAGACTGTATCCATCCAGAATCACATCCGAGTCAAAGATGTCATCAAAAGAACTTTCAAGCTTTCCTACATTACCACGTAACAAAATATAATTGTCCTTAAAAAACTCAAAGTGAATGTCGCCCTTTAACACCAGGGCATTGCGACCAATGAGTTCCATATAGCGGTAGCCCACAAAAGGGTAAATGTAATTGATGTAGTTACGCCCCATACTACCCAGAAAAATATTGTAAGGAAAGTCAGGGTTAGGGCCAATAGTGGTAGCGCCAAAAATCCTGCTGATAAGTGTTAGCTGGGGAGTAATGGGAATAACCTGGCTGTAGCTGAGATCAATTACCGAAGAAGGCTCAAAAAAGCGGGACAGGTTATCATGACGTGATATAATACGTCCCATCCCCGATATTTTAAAACCACGGGTGGGAAAGTTAGCCCGGTTATACGAGTCAAAATCTATGAAACCGTAGTAATTGATATAATCGGCATTTACATCCACTTCTTCCAGTGCTTCCAGGTCTTGCGAAAGGTCTATACCTTCCAGCTGTATACCCCCCCCAATGGCGTAAGCATCGTATAGGGTAGACTGAAGGAAAAGGTCAATGGAATAATCCAGATAAACCAGTTGGTTGGTTGGTTTTCGGTTTTGGTAAAGGCGCGTTTCAAAACGGTTGGCCCTGAGTTTAAGCCCCAGGGTTGGCAACAATCCACGATCTACAAAGTAGTTGAGCCACACTCTTGGGTTATCTCCAATGGCGAGGTCAAAGCTGAAACGGGAGTTTTTAAACAACAGGTTCCTGCGGGTATAATTCAGCAGTAAAGCAGTTTTAAAATCATCGTCATAATGCAAGCCTATACGCAGGTGTGAGAGCGAGGGGTTTTCACGTACGTTTATGTTGAGCTGGTAGCCCGTGTCTAAAGGAGTAAGGGTATAATCAACCGTTTCAAAATACTTGGAACCATATAGCCGGTCAATTCCCTCATCCAGCCTTGAAAGACTGCAATATTCCTGATCGTCAATACGTAATTTGCTGAGAATATAATCTGTAGTGGAGTTCTCGTTACCGCAAATCTCCACTTTACCTACGTAAAAATTCTGAAGGGGCACCGCATCGTATTCTGAACGGTCTATGCGCTGCCCGCCCCTTAATTTCGCAAGAGCTTTAAGCTCCGGCCATTTTTTGAGTGCCGCATGGCGGCCGGAAGCCACAATGGTATCAAACAAGTCAAAAGAGGTAATACCTCCCTCCGGTATTTCAGGTTTAATAAGCAGGTTTACGGAATCCAGCTGTCGCGTATATTCTGTAGCATTTACAAACGATGAAGTCTGTTCCAGAATACGGACTACCGAGTTTAATTCATCCTTGCCGTAGAGAAAGTCCTGTACGTCAACCCCAATGATGTAATCCATGCCCCGTTCAAGCAATAACTCTACTGGAAAATTATTGGCCACCCCCCCATCCACATACATTTTTCCGTTTAGTTCATAGGGTGTAAACAGCGAGGGGAAAGCGGAGCTGGCGCGCAGGGCATCCAGTAACCGGCCATCTTCAAAAACCTCCAGTTTTCCATTCTCCAGGTTGGTGGCCACGCAGGCAAAGGGGATAGGGAAGTCTTTAAAACTGGCATATTGATAGCTGCTCTGGGTAAGCATACTGAGTTCCTTGAGTATATACTGAGCATAATTAAGCCCGGTGGGTAAACGTACCTTTCCTTTATTTACAGGGAAGGTAAGCACATAGCGCGATTCAGATTTACGGTCAAAGTAACTTAAACGGTCACGGGGTATTTCATTGCGAAGCAGGGCGTCCCAGTCTACCTGGCGGAGGTAATTCTCAATTTCATCAACGGTATAGCCAAGAGCATACATGGCACCCACAATGGCGCCCATGCTGGTGCCGCTGATGTAGTCTATCTTAATGCCGGCCTCTTCAATAATACGCAGGGCCCCGATCTGGGCCATGCACTTAGCCCCGCCCCCGCTCAGCACAAGGCCTACCCTTAGCTGGTTCGACTCTTCCTCTACGGAATCAGCAATTGCCTGGCCATTCATGTAAAAGCCGGGAAAAAGCAAGCCTATAATCACGAGGATCCGGTGCATGTTATACTTGCATTACAGGTTTAGGTTTGTTTTGCAAAATAGGTGATTATTTTTTTGGCGCGGGCCATACCTACAACTTCTGTTAACAGCTCTTCATTGGCTTCTTTTACTTTTTTTACAGACTTAAAATGGCGCAGCAATTCTTTTACCGTAGCTTCACCTATGCCGGGAATGGCTCCCAGCTCTGATTTAAAGGTGCCTTTGCTTCTGCGATTACGGTGATGGGTAATACCAAAGCGGTGCGCTTCATCACGCAGGCGTTGCACCACTTTTAAAGTTTCGGATCGCTTATCCAGGTAAAGCGGGTATTTATCTCCCGGAAAGTATAGTTCTTCCAGCCGCTTGGCAATACCCAGAATGGCTATTTTACCGCGTAAATCCAGCTTTTCCAAAGCTTTTAAAGCTGCGTTAAGCTGCCCTTTTCCTCCGTCAATTACAATAAGCTGAGGCAGGGACTCATCTTCATTTAATAAACGATTGTAACGCCTGAAAACCACTTCTTCCATACTGGCAAAATCATCAGGGCCTTCCACGGTCTTAATATTAAAATGCCGGTAATCCTTTTTACTGGGTTTACCATCCTTAAAAACCACACACGCTGCCACGGGGTTGGTTCCCTGAATGTTGGAGTTGTCAAAACACTCAATGTGGCGAGGCTCCTCACGCAGCCGAAGGTCTTCCTTCATCTGTTGCATCAGGCGGTTGGCGTGCCGGTCCGGATCCACGATCTGTATATTCTTCAGCTTTTCCAGACGGAAGTAACGGGCATTCTTCATGCTCAGTTCCACCAGGTGCTTTTTATCGCCCCGCTGGGGTACATGCAATTTTATATCCGGTATTTCCAGGTCTACTTTATGCGACAAATAAATTTCGCGGGAGGTGGATTTAAAAAGTTGCCGGATTTCGGGTATGGTCATTTCCAACAGCTCTTCAGGGCTTTCATCCAGTTTTTTCTTCAGTTCAAGGGTGTGTGCCTGTAATACAGCTCCATCAATAATTTTAAGGTAGTTCACATAGCCAAATTCCGCATCGGTAATTACCGAGAACACATCTACGTTGGTAATAGTGGGATGTACCACCGTAGACTTGGACTGGTAGCGGTCTACCATCTCGTATTTCTCCTTCGTTTTCTGGGCTTCTTCAAAACGAAGCTCTGAGGCCTGTTGTTGCATTTGTTTCTCCAGCATGCGCTTTACTGCAGTCAGGTTACCCTTGATCAGTTCACGGGCAGACTCCACATCTTTCAGATAAGCCGCTTCACTTTGTCTCCCCTCACAAGGCCCTAAACAGTTGCCGATGTGGTATTCCAGGCATACTCTGAATTTTCCATCGGCAATATTTTCAGGGCTCAGGTTGAGTTTACAGGTGCGAATGGGGTATAACTGGCGGATAAGGTCCAGTACGGTTTTCATCACTTTTACTGAAGCGTAAGGACCGAAGTATTCAGAGCCATCCTGTACTTGATTGCGGGTGGGGAAAATACGGGGAAAGCGTTCATTCTTAATGCAAATCCAGGGATATGTTTTATCGTCTTTGAGGTTAACATTATAACGGGGCTGGTACTCCTTGATCAGGTTATTCTCCAGTAAAAGAGCATCAAACTCGGTTTCCGTAATAATGATCTTCACATCTTCTATCCTGCGCACCAGCATATAGGTGCGCGCATTATCATGACTCTTGGTAAAATAAGATGAAACTCTTTTTTTGAGGTCTTTCGCCTTACCGATGTAGAGTATTTTCCCATTCTTATCCAGGTGTTGATATACCCCGGGTTTGTTGGGAAGGGTTTTGAGGATATTCCGAATTTTATCCGATGCCATTGCACAAAAGTAAGTATCATTGTTAGCTTATGATAAAAGTGGTTTGCGGTGTAATTATTGATGGCAAAAAAGTATTGTTGGCCCAGCGTTCTGTGCAAATGGAGCACCCTTTAAAATGGGAGTTTCCGGGTGGGAAAATGGAAAATGATGAAACGCCTGGGGAAGCTCTAAAAAGAGAGCTTCTGGAAGAACTGAATATGAATATTCACGTTAACTTGGTATTAAAACCCGTGTTTTGGACGTACCCGGAGAAAGAAGTAAAACTAATCCCCTTGCTTTGCAAGTGGACGGGTGGAGCAATTTTGACCCGTGAGCACCAGCAGCTTAAATGGTGTAATTGGAATGAGTTACAAAACATGGATGTATTGGAGGCAGACATTGCCATTGTGAATGAAATAGAAAGGTTTTTATGAGGCTTAAGCACGTTAAACTTTCCAGCGCACATATAGATCAGCTAAAGTATTTTTATGCGGATAAATTTGGTTTTCCGGTGGTGAAGGAAGAGGAAGGAGAAATTACCTTTGAATTGGGAAAATCGCGGCTTACGTTTGTCAAGAACCGGCTTCAAAATGCATATTACCACTTTGCTTTTAACATACCCATAGCTCAACTGGAAGAAGCTTTGCGGTGGGCCCGTCAACGGGTGGAGATCTTAACGTATCAAAAAAAAGAGATCCAGGATTTTTCATCATGGAAAGCTAAATCTTTCTATTTCCTGGACCCTGCCGGTAATATTGTAGAGTTTATTGGTCGCGAACGTATAGAGGAGCCACTAAGAGATAAGTTCGGGGTAAAGAGTATTCTGAATATAAGCGAAGTGGGTGTGCCGGTATTTCAGGTATCGTCTGCTTTTAATATGCTCCATGAAAAAACGGGCATTGAAAAGTTTGACTATAATGACAATACATTTTGTGCCTGCGGGAATGATGAAGGCTTGTTTATTATTGTAGACAAAGCTGAGAAGCGCTGGTTTCCCACCGATCAGAGTGCAAGGTCATTTCCCTTAACAGTTGATTTTGAGCTGGACGGGCACCCTTATACGCTGGGCTTGCAGCCCGGAGATAGTTTCCAGGTTACCGATCGCGCCAAAAAGGAAGCTTAAAAATACTTCATCACTTCATCCACAATTATGTGAAAGTCAGCAGGATGTTCATCTTTTTTGTCTAGCCTGCTGTGACCCAGGCGTACTATAACCAAGTCTTTTTCAGGTATTACAATTATATACTGACCCAAAAATCCACGCATCTGGTATACATGAGTAAGATGATCATCCGTATCTATCCAAAATGAATAGCCATAATGGTTAACTGCACCTGGTTGAGTGGCCATAGCCACAAAAGCAGAATCTATAATTGGCTTACCATTCCAACTTCCGTGGTTTATAAGTAGTTTGCCAAAGCGGGCAAAATCACGCGCATTGGAATTAAAGCAGCAATAGGCTATTTCCACACCGTCTTTATGATCCAGGTGCCATTTGGCATCCCAGCGCGCCTGTATCGGGGTCCATAATACTTCTGAAGCAAACTGACTAAGGGTTTGTTTTGTGGCCCTCTGCACCACCAGCCCCAGCAATTGAGTTGCCCCACTTTGGTATTCCCAGGTTTCTCCGGGAGGACTTACCACCGGCACTTCATTTAGTAAAAGCTGTTCTACATCCGGTCCGTAATAAGCCTTTGCCGTAATGTCAAAAGGATCCTGATAATGTTCATTCCATTGTAAACCGGCTGTCATAGTGCTCAGGTGTTTGAGCTGGAGTTCATTGCGATAAGCCCCTTCCAGTTCCGGTAAATATGCAGAGGCATAGTCATCCCAGCTTTGAATATACCCTTTTTGAATAGCTGCCTGAGCCAGAAGGGTAATAATGCTCTTGGCCATGGAAAACGAATTGGAATGTGAAGAATCACTGTAACCATCCCAGTATTCCTCGTGGACAAGCTTATCATTTTTAACTACCAGAAAGGCTACAGATTTGGTTTCTTCCAGCGTAGACCGCAAAAGGCTGCTCAACTCTTTAGTGTTGTAATCCTCCGCAAGGCTCCATTCTTTAGGGTCAGAGGCGTGTATCGTGCGGGTGTCAAAAAACCGCATATCATCAATGGTGCCGGAACTTTCACCATGCAGGTACGTGGCCCATACACCTTTTAACAGATATTGATTATTGGTGAGGATAAGACCCAACACTGTGAGGCCCAGTATGAGAAAGGTAGCGGCAAGGGTCCGAAGAAGAAATTTCATGGATACGGTTATTGGGGACATAATTTAGTAAAACCTCCAGAATAGCCGGAGACGGTCATATCAATTCTACTTCAAAAATTTCAGCGAAATAGTGTTTTACCTTATTTTTAATATCATTCATTGGGATTTTTTCTCCCAGTTCCTTCTGAAGAGAGGTTACACCTTTATCAGCAATGCCACAGGGCACAATGTGGGTAAAGTAATCCAGGTTGGTATTTATATTAAACGCCCAGCCATGCATGGTTACCCAGCGACTGGCCCGTACACCCAGGGCCAGTATTTTACGGGCCGTTGGTTTATCGCTATCCAGCCATACTCCGGTTTGGCCTTTGGAACGCTCTCCGGCAAGGCCGTAATCAGCCAGAATACGGATAAATATTTCTTCCAGGTACCGCAGGTATTTGTGCACATCGGGAAAAAAATGATCAAGGTCCAGAATAGGGTAACCCACCAGCTGCCCGGGGCCATGGTACGTAATATCACCCCCACGATTGATCTTATAGTATACCGCTCCTGCTTCCTGCAATTGCTTTTTATTGATCAGGAGATGTTCTTCCTGCCCTGATTTTCCCAGGGTATATACGTGTGGGTGTTCACAAAACAAAAGATGATTATGGGTGGGTAATTGCGCATCGGCTTCCCTCTTCCGGTTGTTGAACTTACGCTGTATGGTACCGTCAAAGAGTTGTTCCTGAAAGTCCCAGGCCTCTTTGTAGTCCACAAGCCCCAGATCCCGGAAAAAAACCTCTTTCATTAAAGCGGAACTTTGGAAAGCTCAGCTTTGAGCCGGTCAATAGATTTGATGTCTATAATATCTACCTGGTTGATTTCAGAAAGGTAGTAGGAAACCCAATCACCAAAGTGCACCAGGTATAAGGTCCGCTGCAAGGCAGTTTCACCTTTACTCCACACTTCGGCAAGAGTACTGGTTTTTTGACCGATGATCTCTTTTATGATCTCAATTCGTTTTTGATTTCGGTCAAAATCAGAAGTATTTCGTAAAAATACTGCGGCAAAATTATCTGAACCACCTTCCCAGCCTACCAGCTCGTTGTGATTCATCTCAGGAATTTCAGCTTCCCAGGATAACATCTTGGCATTTTCATTTAATTGCTGACGCCAGCGGGAAGCTATCCCATATTGACCGCTTACTGCGTATAAAACGGGTACTTTATCTTTCAGTTGATGCGCCAGCTCTTCGGCCAGTTTCATGGAATTACCCTCTTCTTGATCCAGCATTTTTACGGCTGCGGGGAGATCTTCTCTTACGTTAAAATCGGCAATTCCGTAAAATTCAAGCATATACGCCAGAAAAGCGAAGGAGTAGGCAAACATGCTGCGGGGTGGATGGCCACCGGTCATGCTCAAGGTGTTCAGATTTTCCTTTTGGGCAATAGCTTGTAGTTCACCCCCGGAAGTGATACAGGCCAGTATAGCTTTACGGGATAAAGCCTGGCGGGTGGCCCAAAGTGTTTCCTCGGTATTACCGCTGTACGAACAGGCAATGACCAAGGTGTTTTCACCTACAAAGGCGGGAATAGTATAATCTTTATTGACAAGCACCGGCACGTCTGCCATTCCTGAGGCCAGGTCGCTAATAATAGTGCCTCCAATCCCGGAACCGCCTAAGCCGGTGATCAAAACATTATGAATGGGTTGAGAAGGCTTTTTAAAGGAAGAAGCTTTAATGGTATGAAGCGCTTCTTCTACATGTTGACTAAACTGCGCAATCAGGTTTTTCACGACACTTGAATTAAACTTCCAAAACTAAGCTTTATAAGTAAAAGAGCCGTTTCCCGGGTATCAAATTATAGTATCAGCTTATTGAAGAATATAAGCCTTGAGTTTCCCGGGTCATGCTCTTCGGGGAGACAGAATTCCATTGATACTTTGAAGAAAGGCTTGTAATTCCTCAAGCTTATCCACAGTGGCCTGTTCTCCTTTTTTACTCAGACTGTAATACTTCCGGGTGCGGTTATCCACCTCGGCCAATTCAATGTCAAGAAAACCGTGGGCCTCAAGTTTGTGCAGAGCAGGGTAAAGAGCACCTTCCGTAACATGAATGGTTTCACCGGATAGTTTGTGGATATTCTTAATGATCTCGTAGCCATACATACGACCACTGTCTGCCAGAAGCTTGAGAATGATAGTGGACAAAGTGCCCTTTAGAAGTTGTGAACCGGCCATACATCAAAGATACCTATTTTTCCAATGTATGTGTGGCTGCAGGAAATTTTAAATGCAGTGTATGGGAGGTATAGATGGTATACAGGTGTAATGTGTGCCTATTAATTTTTAAGCTGTTCATGCAAATCGCAGTCCTGAACAAGACCAAAAAGGGATGGACTCAAACTACCAGAAATAATAGGACTTTTTTTAACTTAAGATGGAGTAGTGGTTCCGAAAACAGCCTTCTGAAAGAGCAATAAAAGGCCCACACCTACTGAAATGGAAGCGTCTGCCAGGTTAAAGATGGGCCGGAAGAACACAAAATAATCACCACCCCAAAAAGGCAACCATTGGGGGAGATGCCCCCGGAAAAGCGGGAAATAAAACATATCCACCACCCGGCCATATAGAAAACCTGCGTAACCACCTTCAGGCGGCAGAAAGGCAGCTACTTGTCCCTGGCTCTCGCTGAAGAGCAAGCCGTAAAAAGCAGAATCAAGGATATTGCCCAATGCGCCTGCGAAAATAAGGGCAACAGCAGTAATGGCCACAGGCCTGGCCTTTTGTTCGGCCAGCTTGCGAAGCCAGATAAAAATGGCGGCCACCGTGATGATCCTAAAAACGCTAAGGGCAAGTTTACCCCATCTGCCACCAAACTCAAAACCAAAGGCCATACCCGGGTTTTCAGTAAAATGGATAATAAACCAATCGGCAATTTGGTATTCCTGACCCAAATACATATTTGTTTTGATCCAGATCTTAAGAATCTGATCAGCCAGCAGTACGGCCAGAATAATAATAAAAGCTTTTTTCAAACCCGGTTTATTGGCGGTTCTTGGCCTCAATGCTCAAAGTAGCGTGAGGAACCAGTTTAAGACGTTCCTTATCAATGAGCTTGCCGGTTACACGGCAAATGCCATAAGTTTTATTCTCAATGCGGATAAGGGCATTTTTAAGGTCGCGGATAAATTTTTCCTGGCGCACGGCTAACTGGCTGTTAGCCTCTTTGCTCATCACATCGCTTCCTTCTTCAAAAGCTTTAAAAGTTGGGGAGGTGTCATCCGTCCCATTATCCTTATCGTTGGCAAAGGTTTCTTTGAGTAAAGAAAGATCGTGTTCAGCTTTCTGTTTCTTATCCTCAATTATTGCTTTAAATTCGGCTAGTTCCTTATCGGAATATCTTATTTTTTCTTCAGCCATAGCTTTTAGTCTTTTATAATGGGCTTATAGTGAGCACTTTTCTAAGAAAGCGCCCAAATATAAAAATTAATACCTGTTAGATTTTGGTTAAGGCAATTTGGGTTTTCACATTATCAAATTCAATTTCGGTTCCACCTGAAATATCGCTAACTAACTCCAATTGGTCAGCCAATGTTTCGCTGGCAATGTAACTTTCATTTTGAGAAATGGCATCTTCCAAGATGCCATTTTTTTGCACCTGCACTTTAATACGGTCCGTTACCTCCAGACCTGAATCTTTACGGAGGTTCTGAATGCGGTTGATCAATTCACGAGCTACGCCTTCATAACGTAAACTTTCGGAAATTGTGATATCCAGTGCTACAGTTGTTCCGGCTTCGGTAGTCACCAGCCAGCCCGGAATATCCTCGGTCATCAGCTCTACATCGGAAAACTCTACCTGTAAGTTCTCTCCATTCAGGTTCAAGGTGTAATGGCCATTGGCCTCCAGTTCTGATATCTGATCCTGGTCCAGTTGTGCCAGTGCTCCCGCTATTTGTTTCATTTGTTTACCAAAGCGGGGGCCGAGTTTTTTAAAGTCGGGCTTCACTTTTTTAGTAACCACACCGGAGGCATCGCGGATAATTTCCAGCTCTTTCACATTTACTTCTGAAAGTACAATATCACGAATGCTTTCAATAAGTTCTACAGTTTCATCCTTAAGAGCCGGAACCATCATTTTTTGCAAGGGCTGCCTTACCTTGATCATCTCCTTTTTACGCAAAGCAAGAACCATAGAACTGAGACGTTGGGCCATACCCATTCGCTCGTTCAGCTTAATATCAATGAGATTGGTCCGGGCATCAGCCAGATAGCTCAGGTGTACGGATTCTTCTTTCTGATCCGCAGGCAAATGAGCGGTGATATTCTGATAGAGCCAATCCGCAAAAAAAGGAGCTACCGGACTCATAAGCTGGCTAAGCGTAAAGAGACAATCGTACAGGGTTTCGTACGCCATTCGCTTATCTTCATTCATATCTCCTTTCCAGAAACGCCTGCGGCTCAGGCGCACATACCAGTTACTGAGTTCTTCATCAACAAACTCCTGGATAGCCCGCGAAGCCCGCGTGGGCTCATAATCATTAAAACTGTCCTTTACATTTTGCCTGAGGACCTCCAGGCGGGAGAGTATCCAACGGTCCAGCTCAGGGCGGTCTGCTACCTTGCTTTGTCCGGCTTTATCCATAGTAAAACCATCAATATTGGCGTAAAGGGCAAAGAAGGAATAGGTGTTGTAAAGGGTTCCGAAAAATTTGCGTTGTACTTCGCCAATTCCATCCAGGTCAAACTTCAGGTTATCCCAGGGTTGAGCGTTGGAGATCATATACCAACGCACAGGGTCAGCCCCGAATTTGGCAATGGTTTCAAAAGGGTCGGCTGCATTACCCAGTCGCTTGGACATTTTCTGGCCGTTCTTGTCTAACACCAACCCATTGGACACCACATTTTTATACGCTACAGAACCGAACACCATGGTGCCAATTGCGTGTAGAGTATAGAACCAGCCACGGGTTTGATCCACTCCTTCTGCAATAAAATCAGCGGGGTAGCTGGCCTCAAAAATTTCTTTATTCTCAAAAGGATAATGCCATTGCGCATAAGGCATGGAGCCTGAGTCAAACCATACGTCTATCAGGTCGGCTTCGCGCTTCATAGGCTCTCCTTTGGAAGAAACCAGCACCAGGTCATCCACAATGTGGCGGTGCAGGTCTACTTTATCATAGTTGGCCTCATCCATATTGCCGGGCTCAAAGTCCTGCAGGGGATGGCTTTCCATTAATCCGGCTTTCACCGCTTCATCGCAGGCATTTTTAAGCTCTTCCACACTGCCAAAGATTTTGCGTTCTGCTCCGTCTTCGGTACTCCAGATGGGTAATGGTACGCCCCAGTAACGGGACCGGCTGAGGTTCCAGTCGTTGGCATTTTCCAGCCAGTTGCCAAAGCGCCCTTCACCCGTAGATTTGGGTTTCCAGTTAATGGTTTTGTTCAAAGCTACCAGCTGCTCTTTTTCAGCGGTTACTTTCACAAACCAACTGTCCAGCGGATAATATAATACCGGCTTATCCGTACGCCAGCAGTGTGGGTAACTGTGTACGTACTTTTCTACTTTAAAAGCCTTGTTTTCCTCCTTCAGGCGGATGGCAATTTCCACATCCACTGATTTCTCCGGAGCTTCACCATCGGCATAGTATTCATTCTTGACATACTTACCGGCCATGTCGCCCATGTGTTTGGTAAAGCGTCCCTGGAGGTCTACCAGGGGAACGGGGTTATCGTTGTCATCCAGCACCAGCATAGGTGGTACCCCCGCTTCTTTAGCTACTTTGGCGTCATCGGCACCAAAGGTGGGGGCGGTATGCACTATACCGGTACCATCTTCGGTAGTAACAAAATCACCAGGAATTACACGGAAAGCTTTATCAGCATCCTGATAAGGTTGTGCATAGGGCAACAGTTGTTCATAGGTAAGGCCCAGCAGATCTTTGCCTAAACCTTCCCATACCTGGCGCCAGGGAATATTCTTTCCGCTGCCATCATAATCTTCAAATGATTGATCTTTTAATTCTCCCTTAAAATATTTACCCAGCAGGTTTTGGGCTAGTATAACCTTTTGCGGTTTTCCGGTATAGGGATTAAAACTCTCCACCATTACATACACAATGCTCTTACCCACCGTTAAAGCCGTATTGGAGGGGAGTGTCCAGGGCGTGGTGGTCCAGGCCAGTAAATACAACGTGTCTGTTGTTTTCATGGCATTGCCAAATACTTCTTCAAATCGCTTATTACGCACCACAGGAAACTGCGCAACAATTGTGGTGTCGGTAACATCACGGTAACTGCCGGGCATATTCACTTCATGCGAGCTAAGGCCTGTTCCGGCTTTGGGAGAGTAGGGTTGTATGGTATACCCTTTATAGATCAGGTCTTTTTCCCAAAGTTGTTTGAGCAGCCACCATACACTTTCCATGTATTTGCTGCGATAGGTTACGTAGGGATCATCCATATCCACCCAGTAGCCCATCTTTTCCGTGAGATCATTCCACACATCGGTATAGCGCATCACAGCCTTTTTACAGGCTTCATTATACTCTTCAATGGATATTTTTTTACCAATGTCTTCTTTGGTAATACCTAATTCTTTCTCCACACCTAGCTCTACGGGCAGCCCGTGTGTATCCCATCCGGCTTTACGTTTTACCTGAAACCCTTCCAGAGTTTTGAAGCGGCAGAAAATATCTTTAATAGAGCGGGCCATTACGTGGTGGATACCCGGCAGTCCGTTGGCTGATGGAGGACCTTCATAAAAGGTAAAAGCGGGTTTACCTTCACGGGAAGAAATACTCTTTTCAAAGGTGCCGTTCTCTTTCCAGTACTTCAGTATCTCACGGCTGATAGCCGAGGTGTCCAGGTGCTTAAATTCAGGGTATAACTTAGACATTAAAAGCTCTTTTTAAAGAGCAGCGAATTTAGCAATAATCAGGCGGATAGGGTAACCGGAGCGATGGGTTTTTGGAGGGGTGGTGGTTGAATTTGAAAAGGGCCTGCAAAGATTGCAATACACGAACCTGGCTTAAAGGTGGAAAGTCTATGACAGCCAGGCCCCCGAAAAGGGGCCAGACTTCAATATAGGAAAGCTCCCGCACATTGAAGCCTTGTAACCCATTCAACTAATGCATTATTCTGCTTTATTCTTTTTAGCCTGGTACGCTTTTTTCCCTCCGTACAGCGCCCCGGCCCCGATCAGTATTTCCACAAAACCGAAAGGTGTAGGCGCATCTGGGTCTTCCGGCTGACAAAAAGCCGGAAGACACAGTAAGGTAAGGAAGGCGAGGGTAAGCATAAATTTTTTAGGCGATATCATGATATTCTTAGTCTAAGATTAGCGAATAATTTTCTGAGTTCCCGAAACGGAGGAAGAGGTTACCTTGACCACATATAATTGCCTGGCCTGGTTGGTTGGTATGCGGGCAACCCCTTCCTGGTGTTCCAGTTGAAAAATCATCCTGCCACCCAGGTCATATACTTCTACCAACACATCATTCAGGTTTCCGAGTTGCACCTCTATACCTTCTTCAGAGGCATAGGTATACCAGCCCTGCGCTACAGGAATTTCCTGAGATCCTACTTGGGAATTGGAAAAGTGCAGTACAAAACGATCGGGTCCATAGCCGTCATTTTGTATAAAAATGTAATCTGAGGCCTTCAGGTCATGAAGTACATTCAGCATTTTGTCTTCCAGGCTAACGGCAGAATAAGCTGCCAGCTGACCAGCATTCAGGTTAAAAGTACAAGCCTTACCCTCTTCAACATCATTTAATGAAATCGGAAAAGAAGAAACATTGTTTGAGGCTACCCGGCAGATGGAATAGAACTCTCCGTTTAGTTTAGTGCTGAGATTGGGCGCATTGCTGTTTAAAAGCTTATGCGCGTCCAGCTTAGCATCAAAACCAGCTGTAGCCTGGTGGTCAAAACCGATAAAAAGCTCATCAGAGGTTAGAGAATCATTTACCTTGAGCCAAACCCCGTCCAGCGGAGAAGTTTTCATCAGGCTGGTGGAAGGAGCTGTTACCCGCTGATCCTGCTCAAAGGTGAAATTACCCGGAGAAGCGTTGGTGGTTTGAACCCAGAAAGCCTGAAAAGGAGCCATATACTGAGTGCCTCCGTTGATACCTATACCACTAACATAGGATGAATAAGAACCTCCTTGATTGATATAGAAAGCATCATTGGCACCGGAGGGTAAAGCTTGTCCACTCCAGTCGTACTGAGAGGGGTAAGGGTTGGAGAGGAGGTTCCAGCCTTCCGTAGCGGTTTGTGAAGTTCCTCCCACAAAGCCCACCGCAGAGGATTGCCCGTTATTGTATCCGAGAGCTATGGAAATATTGCCATTGGCCACTGTGCCGTCCAGTTCAGACACGCCATTACCATTCATCAGGAAAGTGCCGTAGGCATTGGTTCCTGCGTACATGGCGTAGCCTTTTCCATTAACCGCCACATCGGTAAGTGCAGAAGGTGCTTCCCAGGAAGCGGTTGCAGCGTTCCATTGCCACACGGAGCCCTGACCGCTGTTGGCGGCCACCATGGTTTGTCCTTCGTTGAACTCTTCCAGCGAGGCATCCGTAAAAGGCGAGCCCAGGTAATGATAGCGGGCGGTGGAAACGTCCATCCAGGCCTGTGAAGTAACATTGCCCAATACGGCTCCGTCACCAATGATCTGGCCATAGGATGATGCCGAGGAAGCAGTTAAGGTGAGGGAATCACTGGTTTGTAAAGTGGTTCCACCTTCCACGTTGATCACGCCTTCAAGTTCGTAAGCTTCCAGATAAATGCCCAGAGTGTCACCATTACTGTCAAAGCTTACTGTACCGGTACCAGAAAAACCGTTGCCGAAATTATAGACATTACGGCTTACGTTTATGGTATTGCCACTACCGGTATTCAAGGCTGTGGCCTCATCAATATAGATGTCTTTGGCGGTAAATGAGGCAGGTGCCGTATTATCCCGTATCCAAACGTTTACCGTATCATTAGGAGTGCCATTGTCCCAGGCTCCGGCTGTCCAGGCAGAACCTCTTACCGGGAAGTGGCTTTCATAGATCCGCAGGTATGGATTACCATCATTGCGTAGCGGGTGAATGGCCCAGGTATTGGTAAAATCAAAGCCGCTGAACTTTGTTTCCTGCTTCATTTCAGCTGTAGTAAGACCGGTCCCTGCTGTTCCCGTGGCAAAACTATCGGTATTCCAGTAGTTAGTGGCTGCCGGTTGAAAAAAAGCAAATTGTGTAAAGCCAACAATACCGCCAACATCTGAACTACCACTTGTGGCACTGGTGGTATAGTTATTACTGACGGTTCCGGTGATATAAGTACCGATAAGCCCTCCTGTACGGCTGCCTCCGTTTACCGTACCGCTAAAATGGTTGTTGGTAATGGTGTAGCCATTGCCTGTAAATTGGCCAATAAGTCCACCAACACGGTTGGTGCCAGTTACCGTACCACTGGCATAGGAGAGATTAACGTTAAAATTACCCCTGCCGCCTAATAAACCACCTACCAGGTCAACTCCGCTTACATTACCCGTAGCGTAGCATTGGGTTATGGTAACGTTGTTACTTATAGCCCCGATCAAACCTCCTACGGTGTTACCACCGTTTACATTAGCAGATGAATAGCAATCTACTATCGTGGCGGCTGTGGCACTACCAGAAAGGCCTCCTCCGTACAAGGGGGTAGTAACAGTACCACTGCTATAGCAATCTGAAATAGTGTCGGATGGATAGCTAATGCTTCCCAACAAAGCTCCGGCATAACCTGTGGCACCCACTACGGTTACAGTACTGCCGGTAGCATAGCACCTTTCAATTTTACACTCCCGGCAAATCCCGGTCAGAGGTCCTGCATACCGCCAGCCGGTGATGGTATCATTCACAAACCCTAAACTATCTACATCTCCGGTAAGATCGGAGAAGAGACCCACCATTTCCATAGAAGGCCGGTTAATATAGAGGTTGGATATGATGTAACCCATGCCCCGGAAGGAGCCTTTGAAGGCTATGGTAGAGTCCGAGAAAAATTCTCCGTTACCGATGGGATTAAAACCCTTGCCTCCATTCCAGCCTGCCGTGGCGGATGCATCAATGTCGTTCATCAGGATGAAATGCCGGTCCATGTAAATCGGATCATCTATAGCCTGCAGTTGTTCCAGGGTAGTGATCTGCCAAGGATCTTCCACGGTGCCGGATCCTCCGGCAAAGGGCACTTCCACCAGGTTGATAAAGGCCAGATCGCTGGCTTGATGACCGGCTCCATCGGTACCGGTAAGAAATACGGGAGTACCATTGTTAACCCGGTCGGTGGCGGGCTCCATATTGGCCATCGCTCCATTATGGCCGTTGGGGCCTTCATCCGTAACCACAGTGTCAGAGGCCTCGTTAAAAGGGTAATAGGCCACGAGGTTGGCTTCGTTTCCGGCCAGGGCCAGGTGCATATTGGCTTGTATTTCGTTCTGGGTACGGAGGTCATTCCAGTAGCGTACTTCATCAATCTCACCGCTAAAGGCTTCAAAACCGGCAGAGGGCACTGAACCTCCTATGCTCAAATCCAAACCGGTAACGGCTGAATTGATACCGCCATAGAAGCTCCCTACACTTTGTCCGTTAATGTAAGCGTCTACTTTGCTGGGTTGTATGGATAAAGCGATGTGGTACCACTCGTCACCAATAAAGGGATAGGGAATAGTATTATAAGAACCACCGTTCCATAAACCGATCAGGTCATTCCCTTCATCTATATGAAAACTATAGCGTACCGAGCCCCCGTAACGCATACCGATGATGCCTGAGTTGTTATTGGTATTGGGTTTTATCCACAGCTCTATGGTGCCGGTAGTGAACTCAAAATCCGCATCATTAGAGATGACTACAAAATCATCGGCACCATCAAAATCGAGGGTGCGGGATAGGGGCAACACGGTATCAGCAAAGGATACGGTACTTCTGTTCAAGGCCAGATTGAGTGTACAGTTATCGGAAGAACTATTGTCCAGGTTACTGGTGGTAACAGCCGCAGAACCATTGGTGTAGGCAAACTTGTTGATGTTTTGGGCGATAACCGTAGGTATGGTATTGTCGGCAATGGTCACATAAGCCGTATCGGTAGCAGTGTTGCCGTCATTATCCAAAACGGTGAGTATTATTTGTGTGCCATTATTGATCCAATCTGTGGAGGCATCCATGTTGGTGAGGGTACCATCATTATCGGTAGAAGAATAATCGTAAAGTATACTACCTTTTCCTTTTAAAGCAGGGTAATATCCTACCAATCCGGATTCATTACCGGTGAGTAGGCGGTTCTTATTGGTTCTTATTTGCTCTGCGTTTCTCCAATCGTTCCAGATGCGAACATCGCTGATCTGCCCTGAAAACACTTCTGCTCCACTGGTGCTGGAAGCACCAATAGTAAGGTTACGTCCGGTGGTGGCGGAGGAAACTCCTGCGGTAAGTGAGTTCACATATTCTCCGTTCACAAATATATCCGTGCGGGAGGTGGTGTAAGCCAGAGCAATATGATACCAGGTATCTGCATCAAAACCACTATCATACGTTATGGAGCTGTAAGTACCTCCATTCCATATGGCGATTTGACCGGCCTGCTGATTTAAATAGTAGCTATACCTAACACCAGTTCCATCTAAACGCATGGCTATTAAACATTTATTACCCGAATAGGAGATCGGTTTAACCCACATTTCCAGGGTGCCCACACTGCTTTCATAGGCCGCATTGTTGGGTATGTTTATAAAGTCGTTGGTTCCATCAAAATCCAATGCAGTTACGATGGAAGGGATGGAATCTGCATCAGAACAGCTGAAAGCCGTTTGGCTGAGGGAAAGGCTGGCTATACCGCTAACGGCTTTAGAACCATCATCCACGTCATTAGAGGTGAGGGTGGCTCTGCCCGAAGCATCCAGGTAAAGCACCGCATTTTGCGCGTTGGCTTCTATAGGGGCATTATTCTGCAGGTAGGGATAACCATTATTGATATTGGGGTCTATAGCCCAAATGGTGTTAAAATTAAAGCCGGTGTAGTTGCCTGAGCTTTTCATCTGGGCGGTTGTAAGGCCGGTACCTTCGTCACTGGTGGCAGTGCTGTCCGTATTCCAATATGAATCATCTACATCACCACCATCAACATAACTGATCAGGCCGCCCGGATCGGAACTTGGAGAACCACCGCTAACCACACCGGCTGCATAGCAATATTGTATTTCATAATCTTCTATTTCACCTACCAGGCCACCGGCATCGCCATTGGTGCTATGAACTGAACCGAGTGCGTATGAATTGTATAATTCACCGCCTTCCAGGTAACCTATAACACCACCGGTATAATCACCTCCACCGTTTACACTAACGTCTGTAAAGCAGCGCGATATGGTTTCTTCATATTGATAGCCGATAAGCCCGCCTATTTCTGTACCTGACCCACTTACCGATCCGGTTACATAGCAGTTAGTAACTGCAACATAGCTGGTACGGCCTATGAGGCCTCCTACGTAATAATTACCAGTTATAGATACATTTACTAACCCAAGATTTTCAATGGTACAGGGAACAGAGGCATCATCAGCGTAGCCAAAAAGACCTATATAATCAGTACTGCTACGGTTTATATTCAGATTGGAGATCTTATAACCATTACCGTTAACACTTCCACTAAACCGGTTAGTGAAATCTCCGATAGGATCAAATCCGGCACCACTGTTCCAGCCGGAGGTAGCCGAAGCATCAATGTCATTGGTTAAAATAAAATAGTCAGACATGTAGGTGACATTGTCAATGGCCTGCAGGTCGGTTAAAGTTGAGATTTGCCAGGGGTCACCTTGTGTTCCGGAGCCACCGGAAAACTGTGCATATAATTGGCTTGACCAACTACCCGCCAGCAATAGAATTAGTAAGATTACAATCCCTTGCCTCGAAGTGCTTTTTAATTTCATGGAGTAACCCGGTTTTTTGTGATGACACCAAAACTAGGCGTAGGTGGGCGCTTCTATAGCAAAAAGGGTGTCCCAAAGGTGTCCCAACCCCGGTAATGCTCTGATTTATAGAAAAATATATTTTGAAGTAAATGGGTGGATTTAACCTGCTAATTAGCAGGTTTTTTACAAAGAACACGCTTGAAAAACGATGGATTATTTTGGAGCAGGTGACTTAAAGCCGGGTTTTGGTCTCTCAGCCTTGATTAAGTCGTGTATTGACCCGGTGTAAGTATTCTACAAATTCATCATTGCTTTCCATCCCTAATTTTTGCCGTACCCGGTGGCGCATATTGCGAATGGCTTTTTCCGAGCGGTTAAGCACTTTGGCAATTACAGCAGACTCATAGCCCAGGAAGTACATGGCGGCAGACACTAGCTCTGCTTCTTTATCCGGCCCCAGTTCTTCAGAGAGATATTTCAGTAATTGGGGATACAGTTCCAGCATTTTAGTGTAAATGTTCTCAAAGATCTGCCCCTGTATGCTCTTGATGAGGTGGGCTTTCATTTGAGCGGCCTTCTTACGCACCAGGGGAGACTCATTGGTGGTGCGCAGTTCTTCCACCATTTCCATAAGCTCGGCATTAATTACCTGTTGTTCTACCACCTGCTTAATACGCTGGCCGAGGTCCTTTTTCAGTTCATCACTCTTCTCACTAATGCGGATCTTTTCTTCACGCTCCCGCTCTAGCTCCAGTTCTTTGAGACGCTGATCCTTTTTGTGAAGGTCTCTCTCTCGTTTTCTGCGCTGAATAATGAGAATCATGATCACCATTAATAAAATTACAAGGCCCAGCAAAGCCAATATCTGGACCAACCTGGACCGGCTGCGGGCCCCTAAAAGTTGGTTTTCAGCTTCCTTCTTTTCAGTTTGATAGCGGGTAGCCATTTCCTCCCGGGCCTTGAGGCGTGTCTCTTCATTTTCCCATTCTGAAATGGAGTCATAGCGTGCAGACCAAAGCAGGTAATCAGGAACATTATGAGTGCTTACGGCATGCAATTCTTTGAGACTATAGTAATTGTAAAGGGTGGGTACATGATCCGTAAGGTTGGAATCCAAAGCCTGGATAATAGTATGGGCCTTTTCCAGCTCATTCTGTTCTATCAGGAATTCAGCGTAGGATATCTGGTCTGTGAACCAACCAAAGAGATAGGGGTGGGTTTCATATAGTTCAAAGGTCAGGTCAAAGTATTTACGGGCACTATCCGGGAGGTCTATGCGGGCGAATGAGCGAGCGAGGTTCCGGTAAATAACACGCAACACAAAAGAGTCAGGCTCAACCCGTGCCTCGTTTATGGCTTTTCTGCGCAAGGCAATCACTTGTTCTTCATCACCTGTTTTAGATTCGGTTAGCAGGGCCAGGGTTTCATACAAAACGGCATTCCCCTGCTTAAAATCGTGTTTGCGACTATGTTCAATAGCCTGATTGCAAAAGTTGAGGCCATGATCCACCTCACCAATATTTTGATAAAATACGCACAACTGCCGGTATAGGTCAGCGTATTCGGCAGGCCTTAGGTTATAGGTGTCCAGCTTTTTTTGCAGTTCAATGCTGGCCTTAAAAGCCAGGTTAACGCTGTCCAGATCAGCCAGTATAAACATCTTGTGGGTAAAGGCCCACAACTCGTAAAACAGGTTCCCCGCCTTATGGTAATATTTTATTTGCTGATCGGCTAAACGGCTGCTCTCGCGGGCATTTCCGGTAAGCTGATAGGCTGCTGCCGTGAGGCGGTTATATAAAAAAGCCTTTTCGCCAGCAGGGCGATCTTCATATTGCTTTTCCAACAAAGGGAAAATAACCGTGATCAGTGAATCGGCATCACTTTGGTCAAGAGCTCTGAAGTGGGCATTTAACTTCTGAAGCTCTACAGAGTCCACTTCATGATTTTCGATATAAGCGCCAACTCCTTGGTATGAGTCCGGCAAATCCTGCCCGAAACCTACACTTGGAACGGTAGTTACAAAGAGACACAATAAGAATGTGCCCAAGCAGTTGGCCATAGATTTCTCCCCGTAATGTGTCATTTACCCGTTAAGGTAGTATTAGGTGGGTGAAGCTACGAAATATTCGTTTTACCTTAAGAGTTGTGGAAACCGCTTAGTAAGAACGCTTGCAACATAGCCGGGAGGCCAACGAATGTTATAAAAACCTTATTTCTGTTCTACCTTCCTGTTGTATACTTTCCTTCCCCCATAGAGCGCCCCGGCCCCAATGAGCAATTCCACAAAGCCAAAGGGGGTAGGGGCGTCCGGTTCTTCGGGCTGGGCCATGGCCGTAGCTGTGCATAGCAGTGTAAACACGATGATGGGGATATATTTTTTTAAGTGCATTTTCAAGGGTGTTTTTAGGGTTATCGGATTACTTTGAGGCATTGAGAGAAGTCATCAGCCGATACTTTTAAAATGTAGAGTCCACGGTCTTTCACATCAAAAGAGGCTTTTCCGTTGAGCTTTTCTTTGCTGTCCACCAGCTGCCCGGCCATATTGTAGACTTCTACCGTGGCATTGTGAAGTGCCCCCAGCTCTACGTTCAGGCCATGCCCATTAGCATAGCCGTAGACTACAGGCTGCTGTACAGGTCCCTCCACACCAATGGAAGGCTGCCCAAAATGAAGGATGAAGCGGTCAGGGCCAAAGGCAATGTCATGGATAAAGTGGTAATCACCGGCCGAAAGGTCATAGGTGATGTTAAGCTTTCGGTCCTCTACTAAAACCTGTCCAAAAGATTGTAATTGTGAAAGATCAGGACTAATAGACAAGGCTTTTCCATTTTGTTCAAAATCCAGCTTGAGCGGGATGGACCATTTACTGCTGAGAGGCACCCGGCAAATAGAATAGGTCTCTCCACCCAGGCTGGCATATAGGTTTGGTATATTGTCACCATTGAGGAGCTTTCGTGCATCCAGGGCGGCATCAAAACCGGAAGAGGCACTGTTGTCAAAACCAATAAAGAGCTGATCCGAAGTGAGGCTGTCTGAAACAGAAAGATAAACCCCATCAATAGGAGAAGTTTTCATCAGGGCAGTAGAAGGCGCAGTGACTCTCTGGTCCTGTTCAAAAGTGAAGTTGCCGGGAGAACTGTTGGACGTCTGTACCCAAAAGCCCTGGAAAGGGGCGAGGTACTGCGTGCCCCCATTGGTGCCCACCCCACTTACATACGAAGCATAGCTCCCGCCCTTATTTACATAAAAAGCATTACTCATGCCGGCCGGAAGAGTTTGTCCGTTCCAATCATACTGTGAAGGATAGGGGTTGGCCAAAAAGTTCCAGCCCTCTGTAGAGCTTTGGCCGGAGCCACCAGTAAAACTTACCCCGGCAGCCTGTCCGTCATTATATCCAAGTGCTACAGCGATATCGCCTGAGGCTACCGTACCATCCAGTTCCGACACACCATTGCCACTCATGAGGAAAGTACCATAGGCATTGGTCCCGGCATATAGGGTATAACCTCGGCCATTGGCCGCCACATCCGAAAGCGAAGAAGGGGCTTCCCAGGAAGCAGAAGAAGCGTTCCACTGCCATATGGTACCACTGCCATTATTGGCGGCCACCATGGTCTGCCCTTCATTGAACTCCTGGAGGGTAGCATCCGTAAAAGGCGAACCCAGGTAATGGTAACGGGCTGAGGAAACGTCCATATAAGCCTGAGAAGTAACATTCCCCAGCACCGTACCATCCCCGATGATCTGGCCATAAGAGGAAGCCGATGAAGCCGTTAAGGTGAGACTGTCGTTGGTCTGTAAAGTGGTACCCGAACTTATCTGTACCACGCCTTCCATATTGAGCTTTACATTGGAAAGCGAAAGTGTTTCACCGCTATTGTCAAATATCAGGGTACCGCTACCGCTGATCACATTGGGGTCATAAGAGACAACTTTTGTGTTGTTCAGACTCGTTTCACCGCTGTTGCTTCCGTCTGCCGTTCCCTGGTTAAAGTTGAAATAACTTATCAGGTTAGCCTCATTACCGGTGAGTTCACCGTTCATATTGGCTTGGATATCAGCTTGGCTGCGAGCGGTGTTCCAGATACGTACCTCGTCTATAGTACCATCAAAGTAGCGTGACAGGCTGTTTTCGCCCCGCACCCCTATGTACAAGTCTGAGCTACCGTTATGGATAGTTCCACTGACCGACTTTGTACCATCGGCTACCCCATTTATATAAGCACGCATGGTGGAGCCATCATAGGTAAGGGCAATATGGTACCAATTGCCGGCTGTTAAGGTAGTGCTGCCGCCAAAGTATTCTTCAGAAGAACCATTAAAGGTTATTGAGTATTCCATCTTCCCAGAGGAAAGCAGTAAGAGGGAGAATTCCCGTTCGTTATTGGAAAATTTAGATACCAGGGAAGCATGGCTGTTAAAGTTATCGGGTTTTACCCATACCTCGGCCGTAAGACCAGAGCTGAAATCAAAGACAGCATTATCTTCGATGGAAACATAATCATCCGAACCATCAAAGTTCAATCCGTTGGCGGGGCTTCCGGTTCCTGTAAAGCTGCCTCCGGCCCCATTTACGAGGTTAGAAGAAGCACCGCTAAGGGTAAAATTAGTAAGGCTTCCATTTAGGCTTACCGGTGCCACACCGCCAATATCCCCTGAAATGGTCACGGTTTCTCCGCTTCCAATAGTGAGGTCAATTCCTGACTCTAAGTCCAAATTTTTAGCGCCAAAGCTTCCGGGGGAAGTGTTCGAAGAAAGGGAAACATCATCTGCCGTACCCGGAGCAGAGCCACCGCTCCATGCCGACCCGTTCCAGATATTGCTATTGAGTTCAGCCGTTGGGGCTGATCCGGATCCCAAACCTGAGGAATGGGAAAAAGTCAAGCCTGTGGCATACGTCTGTGTGCTTTTTACGGTGTAATAGATACTATTACTTCCATTCGCTCCCAATGAGCTCCCAATACGCCACCAATGACTTAGAGGCCCTCCCGGCCAATCTACAAATGAAAGCCGGTATATGTAAATAGACCCCTTTTGATAATAATCAGCCGAATAACTCCCTCCCCACCCGTCACCTGTGGTGTGTTGCCCCATATAGGTATACACTCCATTGACCGCTGCTGTTCCGGCCCCACTTAATTTTATATCCGCCATTTGGGCCTTTATTTGGGCGGTGCTGCAAATAATGAGGACAAGGGGAATTAGTGTCTTCGAAAAAAATGATAGGAATACCTGCTTTGCCGGGGAGATTGTAATGTGGAATTGCATGGAATTGGAATTTTTAATTATTGGCCAAAACTCCCTACTCTTACCACAAACTCCAAAAAAGGCAATCTACATTTGATCTACAACCAAAATAAACTTCTGATTTGTAGCGAGTTAAATTTAAGGTCAAATGAATTTACATCTCCTCCAGTTGGAGGATAAAGGTCTCTAGGCTTTGTTCTGCATCCAACTGGAGCTTCTTTTTAAGACGGTATTTGGCCTGGTTGATACTGGTGTGGTTAATACTCAAGAGCTGAGCTATCTCCCGATTGTTCATTCCCAGTTTTAAGAATGCAGCCAACCGGATCTCCTTATAGGTGAGGCTTGAGTTTAAAGCCAAGAGGCTTTTAAGAAAGGACGGGTGCAATTCTTTAAAACTCTTGTCGAAATGCTGCCAGTCTTGCTTCTGCAGGCGGTTGTCCTTAAGAATCTTATTAAAATTCCCCAGGTCTTTTCCTTTTAACTGGGTAGCCTCTTCCTTAAGTTGGCCTATAAACTCGTTCTGCCGCATTAAGCTCAGGGTTTGCGCAGCCAATTCTCTTTTCTGGTACTCCAGTTTCTCCTGCACCCTCTTTCTTTCAGTAATCTCAGTAAGGGCTGTAGCCTCAGCAAGAGCACGGGCTTTTGATTCACGTTGTGCTCGGGCCTTTTGAAGGCTTGAATAATTTATAGCAATAATTCCCACAAGAAGGAGAAAAAGAATCGCACTTCCATAGTACAAGCGATTCTGTTTTTTTTCGGCCTTTGCCTTAATTCGGAGATTTTCCATTTGTAACTTAACATGCCTGGTCTGGTAAGCAATTTCCAGCTGGCTCATTTCTCCGGGGTTTCCCTTGTTCTGTAACGCGGTTAGCACTTCCAGATATCTTTTATAGTATTGGGCAGCTTTGATATGGAGATTCATATCGCGGTAAATGGTGGCGAGAATTTCCAATGCAGTTTTTTCGTAGCTGACAATTCCCGTTTCCCGGGCCATATGCAAGGCTTCCTGCCCATGTTTTATGGCATCCTCATGATTATCAATTTCGCGATAGGTCCATGCCAGGTTAGTGTGGGTATTTATTAGCTGTTCTTTATCATTTACCGATTGCAGGGCTGCTTGGTAGAGTTCTATTGCTTTGTTAAAATCTTTGCTGTTGTTATACACTTCTCCAAGGTCGTTGTAATTATTAACCTTTAGATCTTCAAAGTTGTGGGTTATACTTATGTTTAATGAATGGCTTAAGTAATGATCTGCGCTGTCGCTCTGGCTCATCTGGTAGGAGGTATACCCCAATCGGTTAAGAGCAGCAGCCTCTCTTTTAATGTCATTTTTCTGGCGTGCCAATTTTAGTGCTTTGTGAAAGTATCCTTTGGCAAGAGGAAAAATATCAGCGGCTCGATTAACTTCACCTAGCAAGTGAAGTATTTTAATGTGCATTCTGTTTTTAGTGATTTGTTCTTGTAGCAGAAGTTCCAATAGCAATGATTTGGCTGCCCGGTATTCCCCCAGATAGTAGTGTGCCTCAGCTATATAGTAACGAGTGTAAATTCCGTAAGTCCCATTACTTGCCGGAAAATATTCCAACGGCTTTTGCAATACCGCAATTGCAGAATCGTATAAGCTTTGGTGAATTAAACTACTGCCGACCCAAACCAGAGCTTTATTTGTGGGAAGGGTTAAATTCTGGGAGTGTACGGTTTGATAGAGATTTAGAGACTTTTCCAACCCTTGCTTTGGAGCGGTATCTGAAAGCCAGGAATAATTGTTCAAAAGAGAATCCAGTTCCTCAACCTGCTGTGCATAGGATGCGGTAAACGAAAGGCTTAAAAACAGTATATAGTATAACCGAAAGGATAGTTGACTCATCATGTCGCAAAGTGTCGGGCCAAAGTAAATTAATATTTACTTTTTCATCTGCAAGAAGTAAGTTTGATTCAACCTAACCCAATAAGTGGTATTTGATAATATTTTAAGCTAGACAGGGTAGGAATGCGGGTAATATTAGTTTTACCTTATCAATAAAAAAATACTATCAGCTTATTTGCTGCCTGTACATCAACACCGTATCATCAACTGTAGTATATGGTTGCTGTGTGTCTGATTTTTCTAAAGAAGTAGCGCAGTGCACGTAAAAATGGACAGGTGGCTATTTCGGTAGCCGATGAGGGCGTGGGGATGTCTCCAAGTATGGTGTCTAAACTCTTCAACCCTTCAGAAAAGGTCACCCACACAGGCACAGCCGGGGAAGAAGGCAATGGCCTGGGACTTATTCTCAGTGATGAGTTTGCCCAGCGCAACAAAGGCCGCCTGACTGTACAGAGCGAAGAAGGAAAGGGTGCTGTATTTACCTTATTCTTGCCAAAACCCTGATAGTCAATCCTTTTTTGTCTTGACCTCATAAACTTTTCCCCCGTACAGCGCCCCGACCCCGATGAGCACTTCTACATTCTCAAAAGGAGTGGTTATACCCGGTTCTTCAGGCAGGCTAAGAGCCTGAAGTGTTACCCTAATGAGGAAGAAAAGGGTAAATGAATATTTTAAAGGATATCCTAATTTGTCTTTCAAAGGTCAGCGCGTAATTTTCTGAGTTCTATAAGCCTGTAGATGGCTTAAACTTATTTGCACTAAAGTTCCGGGAGGTACTGCTTACTGAAAAGAAGCTGTTTAGAAAGCAAATTACCGGATGTTATACTTAATTAAGTATAGCCTATAACAATAAAGTAAAGTGGAATGCCTAAGGTAATATTAAACGGAAAGGTTATGGTTAAGGCCATAGGAATATACAAGCCGGGATTGGCATTTGGAGCAGCCATTTTCATAGCGGCCGGCACGGCAATGTACGATGCGCTGGCTGCCAATACTGAAAAGAGGAGCCGGTCTCCGGGACCAGTTGTGACCAGGCCACTTAACCAAGCCACTGCAAGTCCGTTAAAAAGAGGAATAATAAGTGCAAACAGTAAAGGAAAAGGACCGTTTTTCCAGAAGGCCGAAAGCTTTTTACCACTTACGATCCCCATATCCAAAAGAAAAACAGCCAGAAAGCCCTTAAAAATATCAGTGGTAAAAGGCTGTATGCCCAGAGCCTGCTGATCACTGGAAAGATAGCCGATCAGTAAGCTTCCTGCAATGAGAAACACACTTCCGTTGGTAAGAGAGTGCCTGAGAATGGCTTTGAATGAGGGTTGATCCCCGGTTTTTTTTCTGAACCAGGACATTAATAGTACGCCTACTATAATGGCAGGAGCTTCCATAAGAGCCATTACAGCTATCATATACCCGCCAAACTCTACTTGCTGAGCTTCTAAATAAGAAACGCAGGTAACAAAAGTTACCGCACTTACCGAACCATAAGCTGCGGCAATGGCCCCGGCATTTTCAACGCCCAGGCGTTTACGGAAAATAAAAAAGGAGTAAAGCGGCACCACCACTGCCAGTATAATACCAAAAAGGAGTATCCATAATATATCAATATCCAGGTTGCTGTGGGCCAGCTCATGCCCACCCTTAAACCCAATGGAAAAAAGTAGGTACAGAGATATAAATTTAGAAGAACTTTCAGGTATGGCCAGGTCGCTTTTAAGCTGAACCGCCAGTATACCTAAAATAAAAAACAGAAGGGCCGGGTTGGAGAGGTTGTCTATAAGCAGGTCAAGATTCATATGAAAGGATAGGATATCAGAGGTTAACTCATAAGAATCCCCGTGACCAGGCGCGCCTACCTGATACTACGGGGATCCGGGAAAGTATGTTTATTTTACTTTGACAGCTTGTTCATGCACGGTAAGTTGAACATCGCAGCATATTTCTATTTCACAATCGTCATTTTTCAGGTTCTTAAAAGACTGCTTTAAGCGGGTTTTCTCTTCTTTAAGTTCCTGAACACGGGCTTTCAGGTGTTTAGTGTCGGTTCCAAAGCGCTCTTCAATAGAGAAGATCTTCTGATTGATGAACCGGATTTTATCGCACAAAAGCGAAATCAATATCTCTTTAGCATCTTCCAAAGGGTATGTGTTATCAATTAATTTGAATTTGTGATTTTGCATAACGTATGATTTTAAGTGTGTGTAAAAAATTATTGACCCTGCCCCAGAGAGTACCTGCGTTCCCCATCAAACTCGTAAAGGTTTTCAGTTTTGATAATGTCTATATCAGCTTCCAGGGCTTCTCTCAATAGGATAGGAATACTCTCCCGCAGAGCCGGATTGCCGTTGGCCACTTCAAAACGACATCTCCAGTGGTCTGTGCAAAAGGTTTCTTCAAATCCATCTGGCCATACCTTAACTCCGCGGTTGGTGATCATAGTAAGGCTTATATCGCGGTTTAAGCGTTTCAATTGATTGGCTAACTGATTAGAATCTGAGCCTTTCCAGTCCACAAAAACATCTACTCCCTTAAGCATTTTTTGAGCGGGTTTTTTACGGACATAGGGCGGAATGTGGATTTTTATGGAAGGATCAAACTCTGCTTTTTGCAGAGATTTAGGGGTTTGGCCCAGTCGTTCAATGACGGCCAGGGCAAAGGCTCTGGTACCCACCTTTTCCTTGCTGGTACCTTCTTTAAAAATATCCTGTGTATGAATGCCCTCCTCAATAGTACATAACCATGCGTTGTTGATTTGCTCAGCTACATCCTGCTGGCCAAGGTGATTGAGCATAAGTACGGCCGCACGGATAAGTCCGGAAGGGTTGGCTATGTCCTTTCCGGCAATGTCTGGTGCTGAACCATGAATGGCTTCAAACATGGCACACCTTTCTCCAATATTAGCCGTTCCTGCCAGCCCGACTGAACCTGATATCTGGGCAGTAATATCTGATACAATATCGCCATAGAGATTAGGCATAACCACCACGTCAAAAATTTCAGGAGTGTCTGCCAAACGTGCCGCGCCAATGTCAATAATCCAGCTGTCATAATCTATATCAGGATACTCCGCAGCTATTTCACGAAACACCTGATGAAAAAGACCATCCGTATGCTTCATAATGTTGTCTTTTGTAAAACAGCTCACCTTTTTTCGTTTATAAAGGCGGGCGTATTCGAAGGCATAACGTACAATTTTTTCACAGCCAGGTCGGGTAATCAGCTTCAGGCATTGTACTACTTCATCGGTTTGCTGGTGTTCAATACCTGCGTACAGATCTTCTTCATTTTCACGTATTACCACCACATCCATTTCAGGATGCTTGGTTCTTACAAAAGGGTGAAAGCTGTTGCAGGGCCTTATATTGGCAAAAAGGCCGAGGGTTTTACGCATGGTCACATTAAGGCTTTTGTAACCACCACCTTGTGGAGTGGTTATAGGGGCTTTGAGAAATACCCGGTTTTCCCGAATGCTATTCCATGCCGCTTTATCTATTCCGCTGGTATTTCCACCCAGGTATACTTTCTCACCTACTTCAATAGTGTCATACGTAAGGCGTGCGTTAGCAGCTTTTAAAACGGATAGGGTGGCTTCCATTATTTCAGGGCCTATTCCATCACCTTCGGCAACCGTGATTTTTTGCATGTCATTCTTTTTTTGATCGGGACAAAGTAAAGGCCAACAGGTCATATATTTGCATTTATATACTTAATGTAAAGCATAAAAATATTTTATGAACTATACGCTTCATCAGTTGCGGATATTTGTAGAAGTGGTTCGGCAAGAGAGTGTTACAAGGGCTGCGGAAGAACTTCACATGACTCAACCAGCTCTGTCTATTCAGCTTAAAAACTTTCAAGGGCAGTTTGATATTCCGCTTACGGAGGTGGTAGGTCGTAAACTTTTTATTACCGAATTTGGTCGAAGCATTGGTCAACAGGCGGGGAATGTTTTACGTGAAGCCGAAACCATTCAATACAAAACCAAAGAATATGGAGACCTTTTAACCGGTCGCCTCAGCGTATCTTCAGCGTCTACCGGCAAGTATGTGGTGCCGTACTTTCTGAGTGGGTTTTTAAAACAGCATAAGGGGATAGACCTTATCCTGGATGTAACCAACAAATCAAGAGTATTGCAAAGCCTGCATCATAATGAGATAGACTTTGCGCTGGTTTCGGTAGTGCCGGAAGGTTTGAAAGTTGATGAAGAGTCGTTATTGCCAAACCATCTTTATATGGTTGGAAACACTCCACAGCTGGATGAAGACCGTCCTTATATTTTCAGGGAGGAAGGTTCGGCCACGCGCCTGGCAATGGACCATTACCTGGGGCAGCAGCAAGGGCGCAAGCGGATGGAGTTAACCTCTAATGAAGCGGTAAAACAGGCTTTGTTGGCGGGCCTGGGCTATTCTATTATTCCGCTTATTGGTATTCACAATGAACTATCATCGGAAGAATTGTATATCATTCCCGCTCCATCCTTACCCATTACTACCACCTGGAGACTTATCTGGCTTCGTGATAAAAAACTATCCCCGGTGGCTAAGGCTTATCTGGAATATGTTCGCCATTCAAAACAGCAAATAATAAACGAGAATTTTAAATGGTACCAGGATTATCAACGTAAGCAAAAGGTTAAAGCAAGATAGGCTGATAAACCAGATAAATTGGCCTTGTAAAAGTGATCTGTGTTTGGAATGAAGTTTTAATCCTCATATTCATGGAGCTCTTCAGCGTTGATGGATGTATTGTGCAATAATCAGGGTTACATAACCTGCTTTTTCTAAAGAAGTATTGTAGCGCAGCACACCAAAAAGGAACAGGCAAAGTCCGAAAAGAGTACCGAAAACGGGTATATGGTTCAGTATTAAAGGCAGATATGGGCCTCCCTGCTATACTGATCATAAGAAGTCTGAATTTATAAGGGTTCTGGTATTTTGAACTCGCTTAAAAAGCAGATTGTTAGGTGCGGCTGAAAGTTTTTAGTACAGAAAAGCCGATAAACTTTCAAAAATCAAATGATCCGGTTAACTTTTGACCATTAAATCAGTTTGTATGCGATATTCTCTTTTGCCCATTTTAATGGGTTTGATAGGGTTTAGTTCTTTGCAGGCCCAAGACTCCACTTTAATAATTGGTATTAAAGAAGCTCCGCCATTTATTAAATTTTCGGCCAGCGGCAAGCCGGGGGGGTTAAGTGTAGACTTTTGGGAACTGGTGGATAATGACATTCCGGCTTCTATTGAATACCGCAGTTATGCCACTATACCTGAGCTGACCGAAGCGCTTAAAAAGGGAGAGGTAGATTTAAGTATTAACCCCCTTACGGTTACAGATCAGCGCATGAAGTACCTGGATTTTTCGCAACCTTTTTTTATTTCCAAAACCACTTTAGTACGCAAAAAAGAAAGCCGCTGGTGGTCTGTGATCCATAACGTTTTCAGTTGGCAATTCTTTTCAGCTATTGCGGTGCTCGTTCTGGTTATATGGATTTTTGGATTTGTAATGTGGCTGCTGGAGCGTAAGAATAATGCAGATCAGTTCCATAAAGGCTGGCGCGGTGTAGGTGATGGGTTTTGGTGGAGCGCTGTTACCATGACAACCGTGGGTTACGGAGATAAAGCCCCGGTTACCAGAGGAGGCCGTATTTTAGGACTGGTATGGATGTTTGCGGCCATATTAATGATCTCCGGTTTAACCGCTGGTATTGCTTCAGCGCTTACAGTTTCATCTTTAGAAGGAAATATTGAAGATGTTGAAGACCTTAGGAAGTTTAAGGTAGGCACCATTGAAGGCTCCAGCAGTGCGGATTACCTGGAAATATTTGAGGTGGACAGTCGTAAATTCAATTCGGTAATGGAGGGCTTACAAATGGTGCAGAATAAAGAGTTGGACGTATTTGTATATGACCGACCCCTGTTGCAGTACTATTTGGAAGAAGGAAGCTTTAGCGAACTCAAAATGAGCAGAGATCTAAAGACGGATTATTATAGTTTCAGTTTTCCAAAAGGCAGTAAACTTCGTGATATTCTTGACCCGCTTGTGGTACGTCAGTTAAAATCGTCACGCTGGAACCGCAGGCTCAATCAATGGGAAGAAGAAGAGTAGAGCCATTGTAACCAGCGTTTATGAACCACCTGGGTAAGTTGCCAGCCACTATCATAACGACTGATCATTCCGGAGTCGATGAGGTTTCGCAGAGCACGTTCCACACTGCTGGCGGCTCCCAGTTTATACTTTACCAGGAAATCAAAGGCGTGGGGCTGTGCTACCTCTTCTTCCAGAGCTATAGCTCTTAGCAATTTCCACTGAAGACTGGTAAATCGATTCTTGAATAATTTAAACCGGGGGTGCAGTTCCTGCATCAGGCGGCTGGAGGCTATTCTCAATTCATCTTCTGGCTTCAGGTAATACAACAAATGAATCAACAGACCAGTATGCCCGTTTGCATAATCATAAGCTTCCTTTTGTTGGGGAGTAGCTCCATTTGGCCATATATCCCTTTCTGTAAGAGCAATAAGCTTGTAGTTTTCCAGCCCTTCCAGGGGAGGCTCCGGTGAGAAAGAAGGGTTAATGGATAATAGCAACTGAGCATTTCGCGCCAGGGAAAGAGTGGTAAATATCTCAAAAAGGCCATGGTAGCTTTCCTCACCTTCCCATTCTTCAAGGTCCTCAAAAATGAACAGAAAATCGAGTGACACCTGACTGAGCAGCTGGATCAAGTGCTCAGTCCAGTTCATAATTTCTTCTATGGAATGGAGCTTATGAATATTCTGATCTTCCAGGAAGCGCTTTAATTGATATTGAAGGTTGGAGTGTTGTACCGAAACCTTCATGAGTTGCTCTACCCAGTCAGTAATGAATTGGGAAAAGGAATTATACCCACGCAGTGAAATGTAAAAACAAACCCTGCGCCCTTCCAGTTTGCTTATAAGCTGGTCAAGCAGGAAAGACTTACCCATCCCATCGGGAGCCTGAAGCATGACCGGTTTACGGAGCATAACCAGGTCGTATAGGTTGGTGAGATCGGAAGTTCGGTCAAAGGAAGCCATTGCAGAGCGTTCTAGTTTATTCGCTTTTCGCGTAACGCTGGTAAAAATAACTTTTTCAAATGGTATTAAAAAAAGCCACCTCATTTGAGGTGGCTTTTAAAGTTATTTCAGCACATGGATGTTAATCCTGCGTTTTCTTCTTATTGGCATCATATACTTTTTTGCCTCCAAGTAATGCTCCGGCCCCAATTAACACTTCCACAAAACCAAAAGGTGTGGGGGCGTCAGGTTCTTCAGGTTGAGCATTGGCTGCTATAGAGAATAAGCCAATGAATGCAAGTGTAAGGATATGCTTTTTCAAATCAATCATAAATAAGGTTTTTATAGGGTTAGCGAATTACTTTAACAGATTGAGTGAACTCACCGGCCCTTACTTTCATAATGTACAAGCCGCTTTTTTCAATAGGGAAGGTAACCCGTCCGTTGCTTTTTTCTTTGCTGTCAATAAGTTGTCCAGACAGGTTAAATACTTCTACCGTAGCATCATGAAGGATACCAAGCTCCATATTCAAACCGTTTTCATCAGCAAAACCATATACCATGGCCTGTTGCTTAGGCTCTCCAATACCTATGGAAGGCTGTCCGAAGTGCAGAATAAAGCGGTCAGGGCCAAAAGCGTTGTCTTGCATGAAATTATAATCACTTAGAGTAAGGTCATGCATTACGTTAAGCTTGCGATCCTCAAGAGTGACCTGGCCAAAGGATTTCAATTGTGAACGGTCCGCATGAATAGTCATAGCATCGCCATCCTGATCATAATCCAGTTTAAGAGGGAAAGACCAGGCTGCAGTAAACGGTACGCGACAGATAGAATAATTAAACTGTCCCAGGGCCACGTAAAAATCAGGAGTAATACCTTTGTTGCTCAGTTTACGTGCATCCCATTGGTTGTCAAAAGAAGCTGTGGCATTAGCATCAAAACCAACAAATACATCATCGTATACATCACCGCTCATACCTTCAATATGTAAGGAAACACCATCTACAGTATAGTTGGATTTCTTAGCCAGGGTAGCGGTTTGAGTTGGGTTTCTGTTGTCACGGTCAAAAACTAAGTTGGCCGCAATATTACCGGTCATCTGTACAAAGAACCCTTGGAAAGGAGCAATATAACGTGAAGCGGTACCTGCTCCTTTGGTATAGGAAGAATAGTTAGTACCATTAAAGCGATAGATAGCTGAAGACATTCCTCCTGGAATTATCTGACCATCCCAGTCATAAATTGCTGCGTAAGGATTAGAAACCAGATTCCAGCCTTCCGTGTCGTTGGTAGAAGTGCCGGTAACAAAACTGGAAGAAGAAGCCTGACCATCATTGTAACCTAGAGGGAAAGAAACCGTGGAGGCGTTATCAGTTGCTGATGAAACCTGTATTACTCCTGTTTCATCACCATCGTCAATTAAAAAGGGACCGTGTGCCCCGTTATTACCGGTATACATAGCATAACCTCGTCCGCGAACAGCAAAATTTGCCAGGTTTCCGGAACCGGCAGGATCCCATTCGGCATTGTCAGCATCCCATTCCCACGCAGTTCCCTGGGCGGTATTGGCAGAAACCATAATAGCACCAGGTTCATTGAACTCTGAAAGTATGGCATCTGTAAAAGGCGCGCCTAAATAATAATAACGACCGTCTGTACCATCAATAAAAGCTTGTACGGTAACATCGCCATTAATGGTTCCGGTACCTGTAATCTGCCCGAAAGAACTTGCAGAAGGAGCCGTAAGCACCAAATCGCCATTGGTGTTCAGAGTAGTAGTACCTGATACGGTAACCAATCCACGGTAATTATGAGTATTACCCACCAGATCAATACTATTGCCATCATTATCGAATATCAGATTGGCTGAAGCATCTACAGAAATAGCTCCAAAACCATTATTAGTAATAGTAGAACCTTTAATGGTAACAGTTTGATTAGACCCGAAAACCAAGGCAAAGCCTGAATTTATGGTTAAATCTTTACAGGTAAAAGAGCCTGGGGCCACGTTTCCTGCTATAATAGCATCCGTTGTGGCATCAGGAACTCCATTGTCCCAGGTGGCACCATTCCAGGTAGTGGAAGTAGAGGCCAGGTACCCGCATTCTGGAGCCAAATAGACGGTAGTATTGTCCAAATTATAATTGGTATTATCGGCAATAGCTGAACGCAAAGTAGCTACGGGGGTAGTTACGGAACAGTCGTATTGAATATTATCACCACTATTGGCGGCAAACTCGAGGGCGTTGGTTCCGAGTGTTAAGCCGGTGGGCAGAGAAGACTGAGAGGTGGCTGTAGGATCATCTATAAAAGGGTCATTCCAGGATACTGCCCATATGAAATTAGTTACCTCAGAACCATCATTGGGTACGCCACTACCTGTATAAGCTATAATAGCATCACTACTGGATGAAACACTCCAGCTATCAGTTTCGGTAGTTGTACCGGCTGCGGTAGCGGTGCCGGCTATGGTAGCCGTTCCTCCAGTGCCCGGACTGGTTATTTGAATTTCAGTACCAGCTGAAAGTGAACCGGTATAAGTCCAGGTAATAGTACCGTCAACGGTAGCTACCCAGGTAGGGGCAGCCCCTCCGCCATTGGCATCATTATCCCAGCCTCTTTCGGTGAAATAAACGGTAGTAGTTCCGGAAATGTCCGTAAGCAATACAAAACTGAAGTTGTCCGGGCTGTCAGCGTTGGCCGAGGTAATGGCCAGGTCACCCACGCCAAGATTTGTAGCCGAGACCATATACCAGCCGAGGCTTAAAAGAGTTGTGAAAAAGGTAATTTTTGATTTCATAAAGAATACGTGTTTATAGTGTTCTATACGTGTTATTTGGTTTTAAAAACGTAAAAAGCTGAATTATAACAATTTGTCATTTAAATATTATAGTTGGCAATATAAGTAATTAAATTAACGCAGGCATTGTTCAATGCCTGCGTTATATTTTCGCCAAAGATTTTATCTAGTTACGGGAAGGGTAAACTCCTTGGGTGGCAATAATATAATACATGGCTAACCAAGGTTGCATAAGATTAAAAGGGTAATTACCACCGGTATGCCCTACGGTAACAGTTCCATTAATACTATCAATGCTTACGGCACCGCTGAACTGACCCGAAATAGGAGCCATATTTACAGCTTCATCGGTAGAAGTTGCAAAGGGCTTATCTGCACTTGGCGTATGCAGTGCGGGATAAGCACTTGTAGGATCCTCGGTATCACCCGAATCATTAATACCAATAGGGGTTACAGAAACAGTACCTGAAGCGGTGCCTGTGACGGCTCCAGAAGATTGGAACACAGCTGCGTGGGTATGATTCGGAAGCTCGGTAATATTCATAGTGTGTGTTTCACCACCTGCCCTTTGTCCCCATAAGCGATTGGTTAAACCAGGGCCCTGACCTACACCAATCGGAGCACGTCCTCTTAGATCAGGAAGGCCAAAGGTGGTCCGTCCGTCACCACCATAGGTAGTTCCTAAAAGTGAAAATAAGGCACTGTTCTGTGAAATTGCTAAAAGCTGGCCGGCACAGAAGGCCCAGCCACGTGGAGCGAAGTTACCTGCAAAAATGCGTACTTCTCCTAACATTTGATCCATAGTAAATAGAATTTAGTTGTTAAAAATTAATTGGTAATTATTGAGTGTAAAGTGTTCGTGTTTCATACTATTGATAGCTTTCGCTTAATATCTTGTTGTTCAGGTCATATTGTCTGGCAAACTCACGGCCGGTGTAAATCCCTTCATCCATACTAACTATATCCAGCACCAGGTCAACGGCATCATTGGTAAAGGCCCGCAGGTTACCTTTTGAATCCACCATAAGCTCTCCTGGTGTACGCTCTTTTTTCAGAACAGATTTTTCTTCAGTTACCGCAGCAATGCGCAGTGGTTTACCTTCTAAAAAAGTGACAGCGCCTTTGTTCCATGGGTTTGCAGCGTTAATGAGTGCTTTTATCTCATCTGCCTTCATATTCTTCCAGCGAATGATCAAATCTTCCAAACCTACACGGGGGTATGTTTTACCTTCCTTTTCAGCTTGGGGTGTACTTAAAATTTCACCTCTTTTTTGTTGCCACATTTGTAATAATCGCAGCAGTGAAGAAGCACCTGTTAAGGCAAGCTTAGTGAGATGCATCCCATGCGTATCATCCGGCTCTATAGGCACCGGGTCGGCAAACACAATTGGCCCGGCATCCAATTTTTCAGTAATCCTGTGAATGGTTACCGCCCCTGTTTTTTCTTTGTTTTTTATTTGCCAAAAAGTAGGCTCGGCACCCCGGTAATCAGGCAGAGGTGCATAGTGAAAGTTAAACCAGGGCGTTTCCTTATCCAGCACCAAGGCGGGTATGATATAAGGAAAAGTCAATACCACTACCAAATCTGGTTTTTCGCGTTCAAACCAGTTTCTTATTTCCCGTGCTGCATTTTCTTTAGCTATACGATAAACGCTAACACCGTAAGAGGCGGCTAGCTGTTCAAGGTAATCGGTCTCTTCAGAAGGGCGGTCCGGTAAAACCAGACTGATATTTAATCTATTATGCAATAACATTTGCAGGGCCGGAAAGCCCAGACGGGTATTGCCAAAAACACCTATTTTCATCTGAGTCAGGGGACAGATTAATGGTTTGGATGGGTAAATTAAAGATTTTAAGGAAATTTACAGGTTAAGCTCATGTTTTTTTTAGTGAACGTGCCATTATTTTTAGTGAAGCACATCGCTTTTCCTTGTCAAGCTTTTTCCAGCACTTAAAACGGTGCTAATTTAAAAATCCGATTTTAGCATTCCATTCGAAAAATATAATTACGTGAAAACCAAGAAGCTAAAATTACCTTCTTTAGTGAATATTCAAAGGCTTCAGGAAGAGGTCAGATCTTTACCTGCCAAAGCCTGGAAGCCTCATTTTAATACACAACATTATAGCGGTCCCTGGAGTGTAGCCCCCCTGCGGTCCGTTGGAGGTGAAAGTGATCATATATACCCTAACCCGGCATCTGAAGAACCTTTTAAAGACACCAGCTTTTTAGAGTCGTTACCTTATACACAAAGTGTCATAGGTCTGATTCCAGGGGATAAAACGGCTATTCGGTTTATGAAACTGGGCGCGAAAGGACATATCCATGAGCATCGTGATTATATGCTGTCCATTGATGACGAGGATCTCAGGCTTCATATACCGGTATTTACCCATGATGCAGCTGAATTCTGGCTGGACGGAGAGCGGGTATTTATGCAGGAGGGAGAATGTTGGTACCTGAATTTTAACCTGAAGCATCAGCTTTACAATCCCGGTCCAACCGATCGTATTCACCTGGTGATAGATTGTGTGGTAAGCCCAGAATTACACAGCTTCATTTTAAATTAAAGCCCGAAGTAAATCCATTATTTTTTATCCGCCTAAAGTGTTTTATCCAATCTAATTAATCTGGTATTATGAACCGTTTCGCGTTTCTTTTAATAATTCTTTTTGTTGCCTGTAAAAAAGATCCCGATAATCTTGGCAAGCCGGCAACTTCCTGTCTATTGGATGATGAACCCAAAGAGGTGCTGGTGCCCTTCAGTGGGGTAATTGGTATGGATGTAGACCCCCGGGACATTGACCTGAAGCTATGGTCGGACGGATGGGTGGCATTATTTTTAAAGGGTCGCGACAGTGTATACATCTGCAATGCTAACCTGGAACTGCAAACCCGGATTTATGTACCTGGAGCCCAGGGAATACAGTGTCTCACCAATCAAAGGCTGCTTACTGTATCCAATCAGTCAACAGTTTTAGTTTCAGATACTCAAGGTAATGTAGACGCCTGGCAGGAAGTAGGTCGTGATAATAATTGCGAGCGTGTGTATGTCTATGTGGATAAAGCAATGCATGGCTACCAAACGATGGAGGCCTATGCGGAGTTACATTGTTACAACCGCCAGGGAAGCTCCATATATAGCCGGCAATTAACCGGGTATGCTTCAGATGAAGACCCTGCAGAAGCTTTAACCGAACTTAATGGCAAATTATACATAGCCCTGGCCAATCAAGATACTATAAGAACCTCACCGGTTTTAGAAGGGGGTATCTTTCAGGATTCTCTTGTCAATAATTCGGAAGATGTGGAGCTTTTGCTTTACCAGATTGATGATCAGGGAGCTATTGTGAGCCAGAAAGAGGTGACGACCATGTTAACGTACTTTCCCCGGGTGGTGGGTAAGCTGGTAGGTAAAGGCGGCAATTTATGGTATAGTTCCCAATATGAGATCATGAAGATAAGTTCAAACGGTGCACTGTCAGCAAGGAGTTTTAATCCAAAAGAGCATTGTGCAGAACAGGTTAGAGAGTTTTTACCCCATAAAGACGGTGTAATGATCAGATCCACCATTTTTAACGGTCCCGGGGGATATTGGTATACCCTTAACGGTTCTTTAAATCCGGTTGATTTCCCGGCCTCTGCAGAAGGTATTATAGTGGGGCTGGATGGAGATGATGTATATGTGTATAAAGATGATAAACTGATTAATGCTGCCAACGCAAATATTATCTGGGAACTCTCACCTGATTACCTTGCAGTTGAGCCCTATAGTTTACAGGCAGGCTGCAACGGAAAGTTGTATGGTATTGCCTATAAAGGGGAAGTCGGCAATTTTCAATCCTATATTATAAAAGCGAACTAAACCTCCGCCACACACTTCAACTCAATAGCGATGGGGGTGGGTAAGGCTGTAATGGCAATAGTTGTACGGCAGGGTTTGTGCTCTACGTTTTCAAAGTACTCCGCATAAATCCGGTTAAAAGTGTGAAAATCTCTTTTCATATCTACTAAAAAGACCTGGATATCTACCAGTTTATCCCAACTGCTGCCGTGTTCTTCAAGGATGGCTTTTACGTTGGCAAATACAGAGTATACTTGTTCTGCAAAATCAAAGTTTTTGAAATTTCCGTTGTGATCCAGGTTGAGCCCCGGAACTCCGGAATCATGAGCATCACTTCCGGCAATACGGGGTCCTACTCCACTTAAAAATAAAAGACCTCCCACTTTGCGGGCCAGGGGGTACAATCCAACGGGTTTGGGTGCTTTACTCATGCTTTTGGGTTTATTGCTCGCAAAGATGGGGTATTCGCTCCGCTTGCAAAAATTAAATAAAGTTATGATAGCAACTCCACCAGGCTTGGGAACAGACTTGTTATAACGGGTGAAGCAATAGTAAGTAACAACCTTGGATTCGTAAACTGCAACATTTTTTCACTGGTACTGGAAATGGTTTCTTCATCCATCTTATTACTCCTGGCGTATGTGAAAGCTTCTTCATTAAGTTGTTGCACCTTGAAATAGGTAGGCAGGTATAAAAGGAAAATAAAGAAGGTAAATATGGAGCCATAAAGGATAAGTATACGCTCCGGGAATAGTATGGCTATCGGCCCGTTTACATTTTCCTGGGTGGCTTTGAACATAAAATAGGTGGTAAGTATGGTAATAACAAGCACAGTACTTAAGATAACCAGCAAGTGGTGTGACAAACGATTTATGTTAGATAAGCGCTGCTGAACTTCCTCAACGTTTTTACCCCAGTTTTGAATACTCACATTACCCGTCAGTATCATGCTGAACACACATATGAGCCCGAGCGTATAAGCGGGGAATTGGATTAAAAGCATTAATGGCTCAGAAGGCTGGAATACTTCCGGAAACATATGCCATAGACGAAAGGGAGGCATCACCTGACCTTTAGGTATAATGAGCCCCATAGATAATAATGCAACCATAAGTATACATAGAAGAGAAAGACCAATAACCTTAAGTAACTGTTTGTTATAATCCTCACGTTTATAAGTGTCAGGTATTATATAACGGAGGTAGGAAGCTGCTCCAAAACAAAAACTGTTGAAAAGTATAAACAGTAATATC